>CALDCK010000336.1 GCA_937937315.1 uncultured bacterium | reverse complement strand
AGTGAAGATGATCCCGTACTCGGTCTCGATCCCATAGATGCGCTTCTGCACGCGACCGCCTGTCTGGTCTCTCGACCTACGCGCTGAGCTGGTCCCTGACCTCATCGGTAGAGAGCCGCCGGAACTTTCGGCCGATCCGGCTCTTCTCCAACACGCAGACCTCGAGGTTCTCCGGGGGGACGGCCGGCTGGCCATCCGAGGCGCGATTCAGCGCCGAGCGTCCGAGCTCGATGGCTTCCCCAAGGGGAAGGCCCGGTCGGTACTGCCCTCGGAGGAACTCGTTCAAATCTTCGGCGGAGCCTCCGATCACGCAGTAGTCCTTGTGATCCGAGATGCTGCCGTCGAACTGGACGCGGTAGATCGCGTTCGTCTCGTGGCCGGCCAAAGTCGGATCACCGACCTCGGCCACGATCACCTCGACCTCGAGGGGCTTGAGCTCTCGGGTGAAGACGTCGCCCATGGCCTGAGAGTAGGCGTTGGCGAGGGCCCGTGCGCGCACGTCGTCCCGGCTGTAGGAGTAACCCTTCATGTCCGCGAAGCGGACCCCGATCTTTCGCAGCTGGTCGAACTCGCTGAACTTGCCGACCCCTGCAAAGGCGATCCGGTCGTAGATCTCTCCGATCTTCGAGAGGGTCGCCGGATTCTCGGCCAGCAGGACGATGCCGCCTTCGAATTCGAGGGTGATGCTGGACTTGCCGCGGCCGATGCCCTTCCGGGCGTACTCGGCCTTGTCCTGCATGACCTGTTCGGGAGAGACGTAGAAGGGAAGGCTCACGATCGGGCTCCGGTCCGGCGCTCACGGCGGCTGGCGATGATACGCTCGTAGGTGGCCTTGATCTCGCTCTCGGGCGCCTCGTCGATCCCCCCTTCGGAGCAGTAGAGCACGGTGGGGTAGATGCCGCGCAGGGTGTCGATCCCGCCGGTCCCCCGGTCTTCGTCGGCGGCGTCGGTGAGAGCCTGGATGGCCATTTCGATGGCCTCGGCCCGGGACGCCGTCGCCCGATGGGACTTCTTCAGGGATTCGCGGGCGTAGAGGCCGCCGGAGCCGGTGGCCTCGAACTCGGCCTCCTCGTAGCGCCCGCCGGTCACGTCGAACTTCCACATGCGTCCCTGCTTCCTGCGGAGGTCGTAGCCGGCGAAGAGCGGCACCACCACGAGGCCCTGCATCGCCGCGGGCAGGTTCGCCCGGATCATCTGGGACAGCTTGTTCGCCTTGCCGTCGAGCTCGAGCGGCTCGCCTTCGATCTTCTCGTAGTGCTCGAGCTCGATGCGCATGAGCCGGGCCATCTCGATGGCGGGGCCGGCGGCGCCGGCGATCGCGATCATCGAGTGGCCGTCGGTCGCGTAGACCTTCTGGACGTCCCTGGAGGCGACGCGAAGCCCCTCGGTCGCGAGACGGTCGCCCGCGACGATGACACCCTCGCCGAACTTGAAAGCCAGGACCGTCGTGCCGTGGGGGACCGACAGATTCGCGATCCCGTCCCCGCCTCCCGTCGGCTCCCATTTGAGCTGCGGGTAGTCGACCTCGATCAGCTCCATGAAGCTGGAGCCGTGGTAGACCCCCCCGAATCCCGCAAATCGCAACCTGGACCCCCCCGGTCGGCGAATCGGCTATTCGCCGCCTCGCTGCACGTAGTTCTTCACGAACTCTTCGGCGTTCTCTTCCAATACCTCGTCGATCTCGTCGACGAGTGCATCCATGTCCTCTTTGAGGTCCTTGCCCTTCTTGGCGAGCTTCTGGGGACCTTCGCCGTCTCCACCGCCCTCTCCGCCGCCGCCCTTCCGGGGCTGCTGCTTCTGGGTGGATTCCGCGGCCCCGTAGATCGGGAGAGCGGAATGGCCCGGGTTCGAGCGGGTCGGGTCGAGTATGCGCATGCTTGGCTCCGTCGTTCGCAGGTGGATTTCAGGCGCGAAGGTTCTTCACGAGATCTGCCGCCGTCGGCGAGCTCACCAGGAGCTCATCGACATGCGCCTTCGTACCCTTCAGGGGTTCGGCCATGAGAATTCTCTTGATCGGCTCCCCGTCCACGCCGAACGAAATCGAGTCCCAGTTCACGCCGAACACGGCCGAGCCGTACTTCTTGAGGCATTCGCCGCGGAAGTAGGCCCTCGTGTCCGTGGGCGGCTGGTGGATTGCAGCGGTGATCTCCTCGTCGCTCACGATGCGGTCGGCGCGTCCCTGACGCTCGAGAAGATAGTACAGGCCCTTGTCCGGGCGCAGATCGTGATACTGGAGGTCCAGCATCTCGACCTGGGGAGAGCTCCAGTCGAGGGACTTCCGCTCCATGAAGCCCTCGATCATGGCCTTCTTCATCACCCAGTCGACCTTCGTGTCGAGCTCCATCGGGTCTCGCCGCAGGCACTCCAGGGCGTGCTCCCACTTCACCAGCACATCCTTCGTGATCGGATCGATCGAGCGGGACGAGAAGTGGGCGAGCGCCATCTCGAGGTACTCCGCCTGGAGCTCCACGGCCGTGAGCCGACGCCCCTCGTCCATCTGGAGCTCCTTGCGGCAGGTCGGGTCGTGGGAGGTCTCCTTGATGGCTCGCACCGGGTCTCGGAGGGCGAGGCTCTTCGAGATCGTGCCGTCCTCGATCATCTGGAGCACGATCGCGGTAACGCCGTTTCGCAGGTAGATCGTGTACTCGGAGAGGTTCGCGTCCCCCACGATCACGTGGAGCCGGCGGTACTTCTCGCGATCGGCATGGGGCTCGTCCCGCGTATTGATGATCGGGCGCTTGACCATGGTGTCGAGGGCGACCTCGGTCTCGAAGAAGTCCGCGCGCTGGGAGATCTGGAACTCGACCGGGGCGCTGCGGTTCTCTGCGCCGACCTTGCCCGCGCCGCAGTAGACCTGACGGGTCGCGAAGAAGGGCATCAGGTTCTCGACGATCTGCTTGAAGGACGTGCGACGGTCCATCAGGTAGTTCTCGTGCGAGCCGTAGCTGTTGCCCTTGCGATCGCTGTTGTTCTTGTAGATCAGCATCTGTGCGCCCTTCGGGAGGAGGGCGTTCGCCTCGCGCCTGCTGGCCTCGAGGATGCGTTCGCCGGCCTTCTCGTGGACGACGAGATCCCGGACGTTCGTGACCTCCGGGCAGGAGTACTCGGGGTGCGCGTGGTCGACGTAGTAGCGCGCGCCGTTCACCAGCGTCTTGTTGCGGGCGATGTTCTCCTGCTGATTCGGCGTGTACTTCTCGCCGTCGACCTGGAAGCCGCGGGCGTCGGCCAGGGGGTTCTCCTGGTCGTAGTCCCACAGGATCTCCCCCGCGTGATCCTCGCGGTAGGCATTGACGAGGAGGACGCAGCTGGAGATCGGGTCGAAATCCGGGTCGCCCTTTACGGTGATCCCGTACTCGACCTCGGTCCCCATCACCTTCGGAATGGCCATTCATTCTCCGCACGCGCGCGCGCTCTGGGTGATCTCGGACTCGGCCCCCAACGGCCGGCCGTGGCCGCCCCGGATGCGACGCGGGCGTTCGCGTCGACGATGGCGCTAGAGATACTGCCCCGAGGTGATGTTTTCAATCGAGCGCTCCTTGCGGCTGATGCCGGTCATCAACGTTCGCACGTTGATGATTCGCTCGCCCTTCCGGCCCGAGATGCGCGCCCAGTCGTCGGGGTTGGTCGTATTCGGGAGGTCCTCGTTCTCCTTGAACTCGTCGTTCACGGATTCGATGAGGTCCTCCAGCCGGATGCCGCGCTCGTTGCTCTCGATCGTGCGCTTCACCGCCCGCTTCTTCGCGCGGGACACGATGTTCTCGATCATCGCGCCGCTGGAGAAGTCCTTGAAGTAGAAGATCTCGCGCTCGCCCTTCGCGTAGGTCACCTCGAGGAACTTGTTCTCCTCGGTGGTGCGGTACATGTGCGAGATCGTGTCGCCGATCATGCCGTCCACGATCTTCCCCGGGTCGCTGCCATAGCGCTCCTGGGTGGCCGCGTGGAAGGGCAGGTCGTCCATCAGGTACTTCGAGAAGATCTCCTTCGCCGCCGCCCCGTCGGGCCGATGGACCTTGATCTTCAGGTCGAGCCGGCCGGGTCGCAGGACCGCGGGGTCGATCAGGTCCTGGCGGTTGCTGGCCCCGATCACGATCACGTTCTGCAGCGACTCGACGCCGTCGATCTCCGACAGGAACTGCGCCACCACGGTGGCCTCCATGTCGGAGGAGATGCCCGATCCCCGCATCCGGAAGAGCGAGTCCATCTCGTCGAAGAAGATGACGACGGGGACGTCCTCACTGGCCTTGTCCCGGGCCTTCTTGAAGACCTCGCGCAGCTTGTGCTCGGTCTCGCCGACGTACTTGTTCAGGAGCTAGGGCCCCTTCACGTTGAGGAAGTAGGGCGTCGTCTCCTTGCCGGTTCGCAGCTCGATGCTCTTCGCCAGGCTGTTGGCGACGGCCTTCGCGATGAGGGTCTTGCCGCAGCCGGGCGGGCCGTAGAGAAGGATGCCCTTCGGCGGTGCCAGCTTGTGCTCCGCGAACACCTCCGGATAGATGTACGGCAGCTCGACCGAGTCGCGCAGGACCTCGATCTGGTCGCCGAGGCCTCCGATGTCGTCGTAGGTGACATCGGGGATCTCCTCGAGGACGACCTCCTCGACGGCCGACTTCGGCAGCTTCTCGAAGGCGTAGTGCGTACGCGGATCGAAGAGCAGGTGGTCGCCGACCTTCAGACTCTCGCGGCGCAGCGGCTCCGAGAGGGTGATGACCCGCTCGTCGTCGGTGTGGCCGAGCACGATCGCCCGGTTGTCGTCGATGAGGTCGACGACCGATGCGATCTCGCCCCGGGAGACGAAGCCCGCCGGCTCGATGATGTTGAAGGCCTCGTTCAGCACCACGTGCTGGCCGTCGACGAACTGGAAGGGGTCGACGTTCGGGTGCACGTTCACGCGCATCTGGCGGCCGTCCACGTGGATCTCCGCGGTGCCGTCCTTGTTCGCCCGCGAGAAGATCCCGTAGGTGTTCGGCGGGGCACAGAGCTTGTCGACCTCCTCCTTGAGGAGCTCGATCTGCTGTTTCGCCTCCTGGAGCACACCGACGAGGCGCTCGTTCTGTCGCTCGGCGTCGGTGAACTGCTCGCGCGTCAGCTGATAGCGTCGGCGCAGGGCCTCGTACTCGGCCAGGATGCGGTCGAGACGGCGCCGGAACTCGGGCGAGTCTGCCCCGAACAGGCGGATCGCATTCTGGAGGTCGTCCACTTCGTCGCGATAGGCGCGCGATGCTTCGCGCTCCGCTCCGGCGTCGTGCTCCTCGCCCCGCGCATCCGGATTGGATGCGATTCGCCGCATCACGTCCCGCACGAATCCCTTGCCACCAGACCTCGAGTCGAACTCGCTCATGCCGTCTCCTCGTTCACCGGCCCCACCGACAGGTGGAACGCTTCGACGTCGACATGATCTGCAAGGCCCGTGCCGCGAGTATCGCGGCCCTGGATTTCGACCCGGATCCGCTCCTGCGCTGCCACGCGAAGATTCCAGCGCGGCGAGCGGGGAAGGCGGGAGACGGCTCCATGCCCGGTTTGACACCGGTTTCGGGGGTTTTGATCCACGCTCGGTCGCTTCCCCTGAGACAGTTCTACCGTGGCCATCTGCGGCCTCCCCGCCGCTTTCGCCGAAACTCCCCAACCGCCCGCGCGAGCCGGTCCGATCGGAAGCCCTCGGGCTTGTGGATCTGCGTGCATCCGGGGGACCTTGAGAGGCACAACCTCTCGGAATCTCGGACATTTTTCGGGGTTTTCGAGCATATCGCAGGGCCTTGGGGTGTCAAGCACGGCCGCGTACGCAGACGTCGCCCCAACCCCGCCCCCGGCCTGTCGAACCGGGTTGGCGGCCGGATCCTCCTGGGCCGAGGTGGATTCTCCCGCCCTGGGCCTCCCCCCTGCCGCCGCGCGATGCCCATTTGCCGCTCGGTTGCCGCCCACTTGCCGGTTTCTTGACGCTCGGCGTCGGTCTGGCCCCGCTCCGACGCCGAAGGATGCGGCACCCCGCAACTCGGGGAAGGAACGTGCCGCCTTTGGGCAAATTCAGGGTCCGGCAGCTTCGCCCGGAGCCGTGAGGTCGATGACGCTGACGCCCTCCGGTGGATCGAAGCGGAAGGTCTCGGCAGGCGGATCGCGGTCGAACTGGACCTCGGAGAACACCACCGCCGTGATGTTGCCCAGCAGATCGTGGACCTCGGTGCGGCCCACGTCGCCGCTCTCGGGATTCGCGACCACCCGCAGCTTCTCGTAGGACGCAGGCTCCCGCGGGACGAGCTCGAGCCCGACCCGATCCGGCGCGCACTCGAGCAGGGCGATCTCGAAGTCCCGGCGCATCTTTCCCTCACCCAGGAGGAACTGCACGGCGGCCCCGGAGAGGACTCCCTCCCCGACCGGCAGGCGCTGGGCCTCGCCGAAGCTCGGGTCGTAGATCCAGAGCGTCTCTCCGTCGCTCACCACCAGGCTGGGCTCCGGCTCCTCGTAGGACCAGCGCATGCGGGCCGGCTTCGAGACCACCACCCGGCCTCGCGACGTCATCGGCTCCGTCGCCCCCGCGCCGATGTGAGCCGGTCGGGCGGTCTGCTCGAAGCGGGCGCTGAAGTCGCGAATCCGCTCGTAGCGTCCCTGGATCGCGTCGACGGCGCGGTCGAGACAGGCGGCCCCGGTCTCTTCGGTTGCCTCCGCGGCCCGCTCCGCTTCGGGTGCCGGGCCGGGATCTCCGGAGCCGCCGGCGCCGGTTGCCGACGCGCCGAGCCAGATGAAGGTGGCCGCTAGGGTGGCGATGCCGATCTTCCGCATACCATTCTGGGACGCGCCGGGGTCGGGATGATTCAAGGCTGCTCGATCGGGCTCACGTAGACCTCCCGGCCCTTCGTGCCGATCTGGGGCCCCACCACGCCCTCCGCCTCCATCTGCTCGACGATCCGGGCCGCCCGGTTGTAGCCCACCTTCAGGCGCCGCTGGACGTAGGAGATCGATGCGTTCCGGGTCTCGGCGACGAGCGCAACGGCACGGTCGTACATCTCGTCCACGTCCTCGCCGTTCACCTGGCGATCCTCTGCCTCGGTCTCGGCCATGGTCAGGTCGTCGTCGAAGATCGGGCTTCCCTGGCCGGCGAGGAACCGCGTCAGGTCGGCCACCTCGTTCTCGGTGACGAAGGCCCCGTGGAGTCGCTGCATCTTCGAGGTGCCCGGCGGCAGGAAGAGCATGTCGCCCTGGCCGAGCAGGTGGTCGGCGCCGTTCTGGTCGAGGATCGTGCGCGAGTCGGTTCTCGAGGACACCTGGAAGGAGATGCGCGCCGGGAAGTTCGCCTTGATGACCCCGGTGAGCACGTCGACGCTCGGGCGCTGGGTGGCCAGGATCAGGTGGATGCCGGCGGCGCGCGCCATCTGGGCGAGCCGCTGGAGGGCCTCCTCGACGTCCTTCGCGCAGACGACCATGAGGTCCGCGAGCTCGTCGATCACCACGACGATGAACGGCAGCTTCTCGAAGGCCATCTCCTCGCCCTCTTCGTCGCCCGGCTTCGCCTTCAGACGGAAATGGGTGTTGCCCTCGGTGATCTCGCGCTCGCAGCGCTCGTTGAACTGCTGGATGCTGCGCACCCCGAGCGCCGCCATCATCTGGTAGCGCTCCTCCATCTTGCGCACGATGCCGGCCAGCGCCGCCGAGGCCCGCTTCGGATTCGTGACCACGTCCGCGATCAGATGGGGGATCCCCGCGTAGACCGAGAGCTCGAGGAGCTTCGGGTCGACGAGCAGGAGCTTGAGCTCGTCGGGGCTCTTGCGGCAGAGGATCGAGCAGAGCAACGCGTTCAGGAACACGCTCTTGCCCGTTCCCGTGGCGCCGGCCACGAGCAGGTGGGGCATCTTCGCCAGATCGGCGTCGACCGGGTTGCCGAAGATGTCCTTGCCAAGGGCGACCGGCAGCAGGGATTTGCTCGTCCGGAAGTGATCGCACTCGAGCAGGTCGCGCAGGTAGACCGTATCGCGCTCGGCGTTCGCGACCTCGATCCCGACGACGGACTTCCCGGGCAGTGGTGCGATGATGCGGACCGACAAGGCGCGCAGCGCGAGGGCCAGGTCGTCGGAGAGCCCGACGATCTTGTTCACCTTGATGCCGGACGCGGGCTCGAACTCGTACATCGTGATCACCGGGCCCGGGTGCACCGTCACGACGCTGCCGCCGACCCCGAAGTCGGCGAGCTTCTTCTCCAGGATCCGCGAGTTCATGATCAGGCTGTCGCGATCGAAGGTGCGGCCGCCCTTCGACTCCTGGAAGATATGGGTGTCGGGAAGCTGGAAGGGCCCGGTCGGCTTGCGGTCTTCGAAGTGGAAGGCCTCCTGCTGCCCGCGGTTCCCGGCGCCTCGCTCGTTCCTGTGCTCCACGATCTGGGGCTCGTTGCGACGGGGGCGGCGTGGCTTCGGCGCGTCCGGCGCGTGGACGACGTCCTCGGGCGTGTCTGCCCCCTCCTGGATCTCCTCATCCGCCTCCTCGGGAGGGCGGGCTGCGGCGACCCGGGCGCGACGGGCGCGCTGCTCGCGCCACACGCCCAGGCTCTGCCACCCCCGTCCCACGCCCTCGAAGAGCTCTGCCACGGCGCGGTAGGCGTTGACGACCGCCTCGGTGGCCACCGAGGCGGCGCGATGGCACACCGCCGCGAAGCCCGCCAGGAGCCAGCCCAGGGCGAGCCCCACCGCCGCCAGCCCCCGGCCTACCGAGAGCCCGGTGGCCACCAGGATTCCGATGGAGAGCATCACGCCATTGAGCAGGACGGCACCCCAGGCGCCGAGCAGCCAGCTCTGGCTCGAGGCCAGGGTATCGCCGAGCCAACCGCCATCGACGGGGCGCAGGGCCTCCGGGGCCAGGCGCGTCAGCAGGGGGGGAAGCGTCGCCACGCTGGCCATCAGCAGCGCGGCGCCGATCCAGAAGCGCGAGGCCAGCTCCGGGAGCCCCCGACCCGCCGTGAGCCGCGCTCCGACGATCGCCAGCGCGCCCGCCAGGAGGAAGGACCCGAGGCCCACGCTTTGCCGCAGCACGGCGGACAGAGCCGCGCCGAGCGCCCCGGCGGCGTTGTGGACCGGCCCGACGCTGAAGGCCGGATCCGCCGGGTGGTGGGACCCGAGGGCAATGACTGCGAGCAACGCGAAGCCGAGCAGCGCGAGCCCCGCGCACTCCTGGAGGAGGACGGTCGTCACCGTCGGCGTGGCGCTCGTACCGCGTCGCGCACGGGATCGCGCGCCGGCGGCGGCTCTAGCCATCGCCTGCCCCAGCCTGCATAGACCTCTGGCTCTCCCCGCGACGCTCACGCGCACGGTGTCCGTGGGACTCGCTCACCCCCCCTAGGGCCTGCGAGGTCCCGCCAAGGTACGTCCGCTCCGCGAGGCGTCAACGGGCGGGCCTCGGCGGGGCCTCGGGCCGCTCCGGGAGGCTCGCTCTGGAGGGCCTCGCCGAGGCCGGCCGCGACGCTCCTCGCACAGCCGCTTCGAGGCGCTCCCGATCGTCTGGAGCGAGCCCTCCGCGGTCGGGATCGGCCTTCCGTAGCGGATCCGCACGGGACCGCTCTCGATCCGGAGGGAGCGCTTCGGCGTGATCCGTCCCGTGCCCATGTCCCGATGTCGAATTCCCGGATCGCACTCGACATCGCCGGGGCTCGGGCCGGCTCCACGGCCCGGAGCGGGAGCCCGCCGACGTTCTCAAACGACGTTCGCCGCGGGACGACGTGCTTCGACGCCCCGCGCACGGGTCGTCTCGGGATCTTCCCTTGACGCCCCTGGCTCGCGGCGGGAACATCCCGGCGACCCCCACACACCGACGGAGATCCCCCCCCGAATGGCGAGCGTCAACAAAGTGATCCTGGTCGGCAACCTCGGCCGCGACCCGGAGCTTCGGTACACACAGAGCGGTCAGGCCGTTGCAAACTTCACGATCGCCACCACCGAGCGTTTCTCGACGCGCGACGGAGACCGCCAGGAGCGGACCGAGTGGCACCGCATCGTGACCTGGGGAAAGACCGCGGAGCTCTGCGCCCAGTACCTCGCGAAGGGACGCAGCGTCTATCTGGAGGGTCGGCTCCAGACCCGGGAGTGGGAAGACAAGGAAGGCCAGAAGCGGCGCACCACCGAGATCACCGCGCAGACGGTCCAGTTCCTGGGCGGCCGCGGCGGCGGGAGCGGCAGCGGCAGCGGCACCGGTGGTGCGGCCTCGGGCTCCGGTGGCGGATTCGACGAGGGTCCGACGCCCCCCCCGAGCGACGACATCCCCTTCTGAGCGCCCGGTCTGCGCCTCGAGGCCGCCGAGCCCCTGGCGCGGGAATCACTCGGATTCCGGCTCGGAATCCGATTCGGGCTCGGCCACACCCACGCGCAGGTTGCGCACCAGCTCGTTGATGAGCTCGCGCGACTGACCGTTGAGGTCGTCGAACTCGATGCCCATGCCCGGCGGCTCGCCGAGCTCCCCCTCGGAGATGCGGACCACGCGACCGATCACCTGGATCGGGTCCTCGCCCCCGGGGATCTTGAATTGGAGCGCCACGCTCGAGCCGAGCTGCGGGGGTGAGTCGGTCTCGACGTAGAGACCGCCCTCGTTGATGTTGCGCGCGAACTCGGAGAACAGCTCGTCGACGGTCTTGTAGTCCACCCGGACCACCAGATCGACGCGCGAAGAGCGCCGCCGTTCGACTCCGGCGGGCCTCTCGAGCTCGTTTGCCGTCTCGACGGTCGTCTTCATGCGTGGGTCCTCTGAGGCCTCGGGCTCGCCTGACCTGGTGATCGGCGGGACGCCCGAGTTGTCTGGGGTCCCCATCGGCGAAACGCATCTGCCGCCTTAGGGGCTTGTTTCCAGAGCACCCGCTTCGCGGAAGCTGTGGTAGCCCCGTTCCGCCACGATCACGTGGTCGAGGATCCGGACGCCCAGGAGCTCACCGGCCGCGACGAGGCGTTCCGTGACCTCACGGTCCTCGGGGCTGGGCGTGGGGTCGCCGCTGGGGTGGTTGTGGACGAGGATCAGCGCCGCCGCACAGGCGCGCAACGCCGGTCGGAACACCTCGCGGGGATGGACCAGGCTCGCGGTCAGCGTCCCGAGAGAGATCACCTCCTCTCGCAGGATGCGGTGCCGCCCGTCGAGCAGCACGACTGCGAAACGTTCCTGGCTCGCATCGCGCAGGTGGGGATGGAAGTGAGCGAAGACGTCGGCCGGGCTCCGGAAGGGGGCCCCCTCGGACAGGCGCCGCCCGGCGATCCGGCGCCCCAGCTCGAGGGCGGCGAGGACGCTTGCGGCCTTCGCGGGTCCGACGCCGGGGCTCGCCATCAGCTCGGGGCCCACGCGTCGGGCCAGCCCCGAGAGCCCGCCGCTCCTCCGAAGCAGCGCAGCCGCGGCGTCGACGGCGCCCGCGGGCCGGGCGCCGGTCCGTAGCAGCAGGGCCAGCAGCTCCGCGTCCGAAAGGGCGTCGGCGCCGAGTCGGAAGAGGCGCTCGCGCGGCCGGTCGAAGGTCTTGCCGGCAGGATCCGTCGGTGCGTTCATGGCTCGCCGAGGGACCGGGAGCGCCCAGCGTAGCGCTCGATCCGTCGGCGAACGAGCGCCACGGGCTCGCTCCTCGTTCCGTAGGCCACGCGATACCCGGCGGCAGGACGCGCCGCGTCTGAGGCTTCGCCAGCGCTTCGGGTTCGGTCGCAGCCCGGCCGGGCTGCGGGAGGAGTCGGATCAGGCTCCGCAGCTCGCTTCGGTCCGCTCCGCCGAGTCGAGGATCACATCGAACCGCTCCTGCGAGAGCTCCGGCGCGATGAGGCCCCTCAGCACGCCGCGTCGATAGGGGGGCGGCTCGAGCTCGGCCACGAACTGGCGCAGCAGCGCGATGTACCCCACGGCCTCGCCGGGCTGAGACGATGCGGCCATCAGCTCGATCGGGAGCGACACGTCGAAGCGACTCCCGTCTCGCATCCGGATCGCACCTCCTGGCGACACTTCACCGAGGCGTCGCATTGCGGCGCGCAGGAACTTGTCCGTATAGGCGCCGCTCGGGGTCAGCGCGCGGGCGAGATCCGCCGGATCCAGCTGATCGCGTACGGATTCGTCGAATCGCAGCGCACAGGCACCGACGGCGTCGGAGGTGATGCGCGCCAGCGCCGCACGGGCCCGCTCGATCTCGGCGGCGCCGCCGTCGCGGGGCACGAAGTCCAGGGCGAAGCGGTGCAGGCCTCGGACGGCGTCGCGGGATTGCCGCGAGCGCGTCTCGAATGCATCGCTCGCGGCCAGCTCCGTAATCGCGACGCGGGCGACGAGATCCTCACCGAGCTGCTGGCCCTTGACCGAGTCGATCAGCGGGCTGCTCGATCCCTGCATCGACGCCAGGGCGTCGGGGCCGCTGCCCGTCTCGGTCAGGACGACGCTCAGCGTGTTCCCCGACTTCTGGAGTCGGAAGGTGAGCGCCTCCTCGGTGAGGAAGTCGAGGGAGCCGCGGCCCGCGAAATAGGTGTGGCTGAACGCGACGAGCGTGTTCGGGAGCGGGGCCAGGTCGATCATCACCGATTCCTGACGCGACCGGACGGGGACCTTCACCTCGACCTGGCGATAGCCGTCGAGCAGCGCACGGACCCTCAGGGAGTCGCGGCTCGTCGCCTCGATTCGGCTGGGGAGGATGATCCGCGCGGGCGCGTCCGCCTGCTCGTAGCGCTTCTGGAAGTTCCGCCTCACGTAGAAGAGGTCGAGGATCGCTCCGGGTGGCGTGGTGCGGATCTCGACCTCTCGTGGGTCGTACCAGTAGCCCGGTCCCCCGCCCAGGAAGAACCCGGTGATGGGTGCGATCAGATTGTTCGGGGTCCAGCTCGGCGGGTCGTCGGGAATCAGCTCGACGACGTCGAAGGCCTCATCGGCGACCTCTCCGGGGTCCTCCGCCTCCTGGCCCGTGAGGGGGAGCGGGGCCAGCGCGAGGGCGGCGAGGAAGAGCGGAATGAGGCGTCGCATGCGAGCGCCGACTCTACCCGTGGGCGATCCCGGGTGACAAGCGCAGGCGGGCGTCCTCGGATCTAGTGGTCCGAGACCGACCGCTCCAGGACGGCGCCGAACAGCTTCTCCACGAAGTGCGCGGTGGTGGGGTGGTGCGGGGCCGTCTCGCGGAGCCGCAGCGCGACGCCGATGGCGTCACCGCGTTCGGCCGCCCGGTCCGCCAGCCGCGCGATCACGAGGTCGCTGCTGCGTTGGCGCTCGATCTGTCCGTAGAAGCCCTCGGGATTCAGGAGCAGACGGTTGAGCTGGCGGTCGAGGCGGCGGGCGAACACGTCGTTCACGGCCAGCACCGGCGCGCCGGATCGGGAGAGGGCGAGGTCCGGCACCTCGCCGGCATACAGCGCCACCGGCTCGGTTACCAGCGTCCGCCGGGCCGGGAGCGTTCGGGCCGTCGAGTCCTCGGCGACGTCGATGGGTCGCGCGACGCTCGGGACAAGCTTCGGGCGCACCACGTCGTTCGGCTCGAGCAATCCTCCGCGGACCGTGGCGAAGACGGCCAGGCAGGCCAGCCCCGCGGCGAGGGCGGTGGAGAGAGCGGGCCGCGAGGCGGCGGCGAAGGCCAGTCGGATCACCCGCGGACGCTCTTCGCGTCTGCGGACCTCGGCCATGACGCGATCCGCAATGCCCTCGGGCACCTCCGGATCCGGCAGGGAGCGAAGCAGCATGGCTACCCGCTCCAGCTCGTAGCTGGCCTGGGGGTCGTCCATCGACTCGGAACGAGATGTCTGGGGTGAGGTCACGACGGATCTCCTGAGCCCTGGTTTCGAACGAATTGCCGCAGCTCCTCACGGAGCGCCTGGCGACCGCGGTGGATGCGGGACTTCACGGTGCCTTCGGGAACGCCGAGCACTTCGGCGATCTCGCGATAGGACTGGCCTTCGATGTCGTAGAGCACGACCGCCGCGCGCAGGTCCGGAGCGAGGGCCATGAGGGCCTGCTGGACCTGGCGCTGGGCCTCGGCGCCCGTTGCGGCACCCTCGGGATCTCGAGGGGTGCTCGGGAGGTCGTCGCCGGCGGCCTGGCGCACGGCGAGCTCCCGCTCGCGGGCCCGCGCTCGGCCCAGACTGCGCCGGCGGTTGAGCGCGGCGTTCGCGGCGACCCGGTAGAGGAAGGTCGAGAATCGCGCCTCCCTGCGGAAGCGGTGGCCGTGGCGATGGATGCTCAGGAAGGTCTCCTGGGTGGCGTCCTCGGCCTCCTCCCGGGTTCCGAGCATGCGCATGAGCATGCGGAAGATCCGGCCCTCGTGACGCCGCACGAGCGTCTCGAAGGCCCCCGTATCCCCGGCCTGCCAGGCCGCCACGAGATCTGCGTCGGGATCGACGATCAGCCCGCCGTGCCCGGGGCGTTCCATCACGCCCGCGGGGGAATCGATCAGTTCGGCGCTCATGGAGTGCATTGCAGGATTCGGACACCGGCTGTCGGGGTCCGGTTCCGACGCCGGCGGCCGTCTCCGCGCCACTATTCCGGAGGCTCCAGGGGGTCGTCGGGGCGCTCCCACTCGCCGCTCTTGCCTCCGCGCTTGCGCACGAGATGGATCGAGTCGATCACCATCTCCCGGTCCACGCCCTTGCACATGTCGTAGAGCGTGAGGCCGGCAGCGCCGACGGCGACGAGGGCCTCCATCTCCACGCCGGTGCGCGCATGGGCGGCAGCCCGCGCCTCGATCACGACGCGCGATCTCTCCGCGTCCGGCGTCAGCTCGACGTGGAGCTCGTCGAGGGGGAGCGAGTGGCAGAGTGGGATCCACTCGTCGGTCCGCTTGGCGGCCTGGATGCCCGCGAGTCGTGCGGTGGCCAGGACGTCTCCCTTGGGGAGGCGGCCCTCGGCGATCCTCCGCAGGGTCTCCGGCGCCATCCGCACCGCGCCCCGGGCGACACAAAGGCGCTCGGTGACGGGCTTCTCGCCGACATCGACCATGCGAGCGCGCCCCTGCGCGTCGAGATGGCTCAGCTCGCGACTCATCCCTCTCCTGCGCCGCCTTCGCGCTCCTCGATCCAGGTCTGCACGTCTCCGAAGACCGACTCGTGCTCGGGCTCGTTGAAGATCTCGTGGCGCAGACCCGGGTAGCTACGGTAGCGGCAATCGGGAACGGAACCCGCGAAGGCCCGGCTCGCTGGCGGCGAGCAGATCGGGTCGTCCTCGCCCTGGAGCATCAGTGTGGGGAGCCGTACGTCTCCGCCCCCGCTGGCGGTGCGCTCCATGGCGGCAAAGAGCTCGGCGCCGAGGGAGAGGGTCATGCGGAGGTGGACGAGGGGATCTGCGAGATAGGCCGCCACCACCGCCGGATCGCGGCTCAGGCCGTCCGCGTCGAGCTCGCTCGCGATCGAGAGCCGAGGGGCGACGCGTCTCAGCAGCCGCAGCGCCACCAATCGGCCTCCGGAGGGTCCCCCCGGCGCCGCGAGGGCCGGTGACGAGACGATCAGCCCCGCCACGTCCGGGTGCCTCTCCCGCGCCCAGGCGCAGGCGACGAGCCCACCCATGGAGTGCCCGATCACGTAGAGGGGCCGCCCGCTGGCGTCCCGGCGTACCCGCTCCACCACCCGATCGAGGTCGTCGAGGAAGTCGTCGAAGCGCCGCACGTGACAGCGGACCCCCTCGGACTGCCCGTGCCCCTGGTGGTCGTAGCCGTGGACCCGGGCACCGCGGCTCGCGAGCCATGCGCCCAGGGTCTCGTAGCGACCGCTGTGCTCGGCGTAGCCGTGGACGAGTACGATCTCCCGCCGCACGGCCGGGGCCTCCCAGGTTCGGCCGAACAGCCGGTGGGGGCCGGCGCCGTCGAAGTGGAGCTCGGTGCGGCGGATGGCGTCGTTCAAGTGGGCGACCGAGATGCGCACCCCGGAGGTGCGATCAGGACTCGGAGAGCTGGCGCACCGCTGCTCGCGCGGCACGCACGCGGTCGAGGTACGCGACGCCGCGGATGTTCGAGCCCCAGAAGTAGGCGGAGATGCCGTCGTCCTCGCCCAGGCGGCGGATGTTGTCGGCGAGGATCAGGCAGCCGGCCTCGATGTTGTTCTCGATCGTGGTGAGGTTTCCGGCCAGCCGCATGTCGGTGACCATGTACGGCATCACCTGCATGAGGCCGATCGCCCCCTTCGGGCTTCGCGCCCAGGGACGTCCACCGCTCTCGACGATCAGTACCGCAGTGACGAGGTCGGAATCGAGCCCGTACTTCGCGGCGCTTCTCGTCACAGCCCGACCGATCCGCGCGCTCTCGGCGCTGGAGAGCGACGGGTTCCAGTCCTTCACGATCACCGCGATGCGGGTTGCATCGTCGGGATTCGCCGTGTGCGCCGTCGCCGATTCAGAGGCATTGCGCCCCTGCGCACCGTCGAGGATCAGGCCGACCGCAAGGACGGCGAGTATGGTCACATACGCGCGCTTCAAGATGGCTCCCCCTGGGGGTGAAAAGGGGCCTGTCCCGCTTTTCGTCGACCCGGGGAAGATACTCGAGTGATCTTCGCAGGACCAACCAACACGGTGACGCTTCATCAGGTCGGGTCGCCGCCGGAGTTGCACGTTGCTGGTCGGCGTCGACGATCCTCGTGCGCTTCGACGGAAGCCCGCATGAAGAAGAGATGAAAGGATGTTTGACCGGAAGTTTTGCGGGGTGATACGATTTCCTGCGTCTCGGGTAGGGATGGGGACCGTTTCCAAGAGGTTCAGGGCGTTTGGTCGGAAGTCGCGATGTCCAGGTCGGGGTCCTATGTCGGTTGGAACCGCCTCGTCGAAGCTCCGGTAGCCCGGTCTTCGAACGTTCGGATTCCTGATCGCGTGTGTCCTTGATCGTGCGGCTGTGAACGGAGCGAATCGCGATTAAGCGCTCGGGTCCCGAGGATGGTTCCAATCCCATGAACGCTCACGATCTTGCCTCGACGAAGCTCGTCGATGGATTGAGCGCCAAGCAGCTCCTCGAGGGGCTAGGGCGCGTCTATCGCTGGATCATCGTCACCGACTCACGCCGACGCATCGTCTGGATGAGCGAGGGGGTGTCGAGCCTGTTCGGCTCCGAAACGCTCGCCGTCGGGGCCGATGCCCGCAACTTCCTGCCGAAGCTGCCGCGACCCGAGCAGATCTTCTCGCTCCGCGCCGAGCTGCGCAATCGCAGTCACCTGGCAAACGTTCCGCTGGAGCTCCCGACTCGGGACGGTCGCCGTCTGCCGGTCGAGGTGAGTCTGCTCAAGGTCGACACCGTCGAGCCCGGCGGCCATCTGCTCATCGCCGTGGCGCGCTCCCTCGAGTCCGGGCCGCCGCTCTCGCAGGGAGACGGTCCCGAGCGTGCGCTTGTCGAGGCGGCGCCGGACGCCATCCTCGTCCTCGACAGTGATGGCTTCGTGGTGTTCGCCAATGAAGCCGCCGGTCGTCTGACCGGTCGCGACAGCGCGACCCTGGTGGGCGACCCGGCGGCGCTGCTCTTCGGAGAGAGCGCCGTCGACGTGGAGCGGATCGCCAGCGCGGTGGGGCTTCCCGACGGTGGAGAGTGTCGGGTCACCCTGCGTCGCGCGGACGGAGCGCAGCTCCCGGTCGCGGTGACGGTGAGTGCCTTCGAGAGCTCGCCGGGCGGGGAGGAGTGCAGGGCGCTCTTCCTGCGCGACGTCAGCGAGCGGGATCGCGTCGAGGCGGATCTGCGTCGCACGAACGAAGAGCTCGAGCACTGCGTCACCTCCCTCGCCCACGATCTCCGCTCTCCGCTCGTCGCGTTGCTCGGCTTCTCGCGTCTGCTGCGCCAGGAGTACGAGACCCTGCTCGACCAGACGGGACGCCACTTCATCGACCGCATCGAGCAGGCCGGCCGGACGATGGAGAGCCTCGTTCACGATCTGCTGGAGCTCTCCCGGATCGGTCGGTCCGGCGAGCACCTGGCGATGGTCGATCCGCGGGGCGTCCTCGCCCAGCTCAAGGGGGAGCTCAAGCCGAGACTCGACGAGCGGGGGATCGAGCTGAAGCTCCAGGAGTCCGCGCCGCCTCTGGTCCTCTCCGATCGCACGCGCCTCTATCAGCTGCTCTCGAACCTGATCGGAAACGCCCTCGACCACATGGGAGAGCCCGAGTCGCCCCGGATCGAGGTCACGGTGCGCGACGAGGAGGAGGGCCACCACATCGTGGTCCGTGACAACGGCCGCGGCATCGCCCCGGACCAGATCCCGCGCATCTTCGAGCCCTTCCACAGCGTGTCCCGGGAAGGTCGCCGCGGTACGGGGATGGGTCTCGCGATCGTGAAGCGGATCGCCGAGACGCGGGGAGGCCGCGTCTGGGTGGAGAGCGCGCCCGGAGAGGGCGCTTCGTTCCACGTCATCCTCCCGAGCAGCTGACTCGAGGCGGCGCGTGACCGGCGAGGCCCACCCGGGCGCCGCCGCCGATCGGTTTGCCGCGCACCGGGTCATCCCTTAGCCTGCCCGCGCCCCGCATGTATCCCGAACTCTTCCGCATCGGCGACTTCGTGATCAGCACCTTCGGTGTGATGATGGCGATCGCATTCCTGGTGGGATCCTGGATCACCGCCCAGAGGATGAAGGAAGAGGGGCTCGATCCGGACCTGGCGACCACGCTGCTCGTCTACGTGATGCTGGGCGGGATCGCGGGGTCGAAGCTCTACTTCGCCGTCGACGTCCACCTGAGGACCGGGTTGCCCTTCACCCAGCTCCTCTTCGCCCGCGACGGGATCACCTGGTACGGCGGTCTCCTGATGGGAATCGCTGCGGGCTCGATCGGCTGCCGGATCCACGGCGTGTCGATCCGGAAGGTGATGAATTGTACGGCCGTCGGCGTCGCAGTCGGCCAGGCGCTCGGGCGGGTCGGCTGCTTCCTGGTCGGCGACGACTACGGCATGCCGACGGATCTTCCGTGGGGGATCGCCTTCCCCGACGGCGCACCACCGACGCTCGCGGCCGTCCACCCCACGCAGCTCTACGAGATCCTCTGGCTGCTGCCGGTCGCGGCGTTGCTCTGGCGCCGGCGCCACCGAAGCCCGTTCCTCTTCGGCGAATATCTGGCACTGAACGGCTTCGGCCGGATCTTCATCGAGATGCTGCGGGTGAATCCGAAGGTGGCCCTCGGACTCACGGAGCCCCAGATCGTCGGGGTGGGACTGATCCTCGTCGGCGTCTCGTCGTGGGTCTACTACCAGCAGCGGGGCTCGGACGACGCCTCGCCGGTGCCCGGCTAGGGGCGACCCGCCTTCGTCACCGGCCCCGCCGAGCCGTCGGGCCCCGGGGATCAGTCTGCTGACAGCTGCTCGAGAAGGGCTGTGGCCTCTGTCGCCACGCGCTGGCGGTCGTCGCCCTCGGCCAGCTGCCCGATGCGCTTCACCGCATCCCGCGCGAGCCGCGTCAGCTCGGGGGACTCCGCCGCGCTCACCTCGGCCCAGTCCCGCAGGTGGGCCACCGTTCCGGCGTAGTCGCGCGCCAGGTAGGCCTCCATGCCGCGTCCGTAGGAGGCGAGGCGCTCGAGGGCGGCGGCGTCGCCGCCGCGCTCCGTCGCTGCGTGCAGAGCGTCGATCGCGGCTCCGTAGTAGCCGCTGCCCAGGAGCGAGCGACCGGCGTGCTCGTAGGCGCTGGCCGCATTGCCGTAGAGGTCCCCCAGGATCTCGTCGAAGGGTCGGCCGAACGCCTCCTCCATCTCGCCGGAGTGGGTGATGAGGAAGCGGCTTACCCGCGGATCGTCGCGATGGGCCGCGAGGAGCTGCAGGAGCTGGTCGAGGGTCTGGCCGAGCAGGGTCTCGGTCTCCGTCAGGCCCTCCTCGAGGCGCGCGGCCACCCCCTCCTGGATCCGCTCGAACTCGTCGAAGATCGCCGCCTCTTCCTCGCCTGCCTGGGAGCGGAGGGCACGGACCCGGGGCCCGTAGATCTCGCGTTGGTAGAGGTTCTCGCGGAACTTCATGGCCTCGTGAAAGAGGCTGCCGACGGCCAGGTCGAAGAGGGCCTCACGGTGTATTGGCTGGGCGGGGTCCCCGGTCTCCGCGCGGAAGCTGGCGTGACAGCGCTCCTTGAGGCGGAAGAGCACGCTGCCTCCGTCCTCGCCCACCAGGTCGCCGAGCTCCTCGAAGCGCAGATCCCCGGACCGATGGCGGGCGAAGAGCGCCCTCAGGCGTCGGTGGGCGTCGAGGAAGTCTCTGGCGATATCCACCAGACCGGCATTCGGGGAGCGCATTCCGCCCGATTATAGGGAGTCGGGGGTTGATCGGGGTGTCAGCCGTGGCCAGGTCCCCGGCGGTGCTACGCTGCGCCGCCGATGGCGCGACCCGGTTCCGAGGTGCGACCGGACCCGGAGGCCGGGTCGAGCGGCTCTGCTCGAACGGTCCTGCTGATCGTCTTCGTGACGATCCTGATCGACTTCGTAGGCTTCAGCGTCCTCGTCCCGGTCCTTCCGCTCTACGCCGAGCGCCTGGGCGCCGCACCCCATCAAGTGGGGCTGATCCTCGCCTTCTACGCCCTGGCCCAGCTCGTCTTCCTGCCCGCCTGGGGCTGGGTCTCCGATCGCGTCGGACGCCGCCCCGTGCTCCTGGTCTCGCTCCTGGGGACCGCAATCTCCTTCGCTCTGCTGGCGCACGCCGACACGATCCCGATGATCTATCTGGCCCGGGTGCTGGGCGGATTCTTCGCGGCGAGCATCGGCACCGCCCAGGCGGTGGTGACCGACGTGACCTCCGCCAAGGAGCGCGCCGGAGGGATGGGCACGATCGGCGCCGCCTTCGGCATGGGGATGATCCTGGGCCCGGTTCTCGGCGGCACCCTCGCCACCCTGCACCCGAAGGCGCCCTTCTACGCCGTGGCGGCGCTGGCGTCGGTCAACCTCGTCGTCGCCTGGGCAAAGCTTCCCGAGACGCGCGTGCCCGACGGGCGCCCACGCCGCTGGCGCGAGCTCGCGGTCTCCCTGATCCCCATCCCGATACGCGTCCTCGGTGCGTCCCACGATCGGCGGACGGCGCTCTACCTCTACCTCTTCTTCCATCTCTTCACCGCCTTCGCAGTCGTCGAGGCCCTCGTCACCCTCTATCTCGCCCTCTCCTTCGGGGCGAGCGAGCTCGAAGTGGCGCTCATATTCGCGTGGATCGGCGTGGTCCTCGTCTTCACCCAGGGTTATCTCGTGCGCCGGGTCGTGGTCTCGACGAGCGAGCAGACCCTCGTCCTGATCGGCGTCGCCACCATGGGCGTGGGACTCGTCGGGGTGGCGCTCGCACCTTCACTCCCCTGGTTCTACGCGGTGGGCACGGTGATCGCCCTCGGCAACGGACTGGCCTTTCCGAGCTTCACGAGTCTCTACTCGCGGTCTTGCGAAGGCGAGAAGGCCGGAGTGCTCCTGGCCGAGAGCCAGTCGATGGCCACGGCCGGACGGATCGTCGGTCCCTACGCCGCGGGGCTCGCCATGGAGTGGTGGAGCCCCGGCACGCCCTTCTGGATGGCCGGCGTGATGATGTTCGCAGCCGCTGGCCTCTTCTGGGCCGCCCGCTCGCTCCTGACCGACGGGCTTCCCTGAGGCACGCCCAGGGGTGTCGCCGCGGAGCTGACGCCGAGTCAGTGCCGGTTCGACGCGCCTCGATGCACCCGCGCGTGGGTCGGTTGACCCGACAGGCCGTTCCCCTATCGTGAAAACGGGGTCGCCAGGCAGCGGTGGCGGCGAACCCCGGCGCGCTCCCTTTACCCATCCATCACCGAATCAGAGAGAGAGCCCC
This sequence comes from uncultured bacterium, assembly GCA_937937315.1. Taxonomy (GTDB): domain Bacteria; phylum Myxococcota_A; class UBA9160; order UBA9160; family SMWR01; genus CALDCK01. The sequence goes on along the minus strand of CALDCK010000336.1, from coordinate 8,116 downwards.
ATGACTCAGATCGAACGCGAGAGCATGGAGGTCGACGTCCTCTACGTCGGGGCGGGACCCGCCACGCTGGCGTCGGCGATTCATCTGACGAACCAGATCGAGGCCTTCAATCGGGAGGCCGAGAAGTCGGGCCGCCCGCCGATCGAGCCTCCCAGCGTACTCGTGCTCGAAAAGAGCGCCTCCGTGGGAGATCACATGCTCTCCGGTGGGGTGATGAATCCCAAGGCGATCAGGGAGCTGGTCCCGGAGTTCGAGAGCGAGGGATTTCCGACGGAGTACGTCTGCGACTACGCCGGCTTCTGGCTCTTCCACCCGAAGGGGAAGCTCAACATCCCGGTGGTGCCGCCCAACTTCCGGAAGAAGGGCTATCACGTCGTCTCCCTCAGCAACGTCGCCAAGTGGCTCGGCGAGCGCGCCGAGGCCGGCGGCACCGAGATCTACCCCGGCTTCGCCGCCGACAAGCTCCTCGTCGAGGGCGGGCGGGTCGTCGGTGTGCGCACCGGCGACATGGGCGTCGACAAGGACGGCAAGCCGAAGGGCACCTTCCAGCCCGGCATGGACATCTTCGCGAAGGTCACGGTCATCGGAGAAGGCGTGAGGGGCACGCTGGCGAAGCAGATGATCGATCGCTTCGACCTCGAGGGAGCCAATCCCCAGACCTTCGAGACCGGCGTCAAGGAGATCTGGCGCATCAACCCGAAGAAGCACCGTCCCGGCCGCGTCGTGCACGGAATGTCGTTCCCGGACATCCTGAAGGGCTTCCACGGGATGTGGCTCTACGACATGAAGGACGACCTGATCTCCTATGGATTCGTGACCCTCCTCGATTCGGAGAGTCCCCACTGCGATCCTCATCTCGAGGCCCAGAAGTTCAAGACGAATCCGTGGATGAAGTGGCTGCTCGAGGACGCAGAACTCGTTCGCTACGGCGCGAAGACGATCCCGACCGGCGGGCTCTACGCCCAGCCGAAGCTCTATGTGGACGGAGCGGTCCTGGTCGGAGATTCGGCGAGCATGTGCAACGCCCAGAACCTGGCCGGGATCCACATGGCGATCAAGACGGGAATGCTGGCCGCGGAGACGATCTGCGAGGCCCTCGCCCAGCAGGACTTCACATCGAAGACTCTCGGCGGCTATGCGGAGCGCTTCCGGAACAGCTGGGCCTACCAGGAGCACTACCAGGCGCGCAACTTCGGCCCCTCCACCGAGCGAGGGATCGCCTTCTTCATGATGAACGAGCCCCTGCGCATGATCACCGGGGGACGCGGGATCCAGGACGACCTGCGCGTCCATCACGGTGGACACGCGAACATGAAGCGCCTGGCCGACCTGCCCCCCGGCGAGCGGGAGAAGGAGACTTTCGAGTTCGACGGCAAGCTCACGTTCTCGAAGGAGCACCTGGTCGGGTTCAGCGGTACGCAGCACGAGGCCGATCAGCCCTCCCACCTGGTCGTGGCGGACATGGATCTGTGCAGCGACGTGTGTACCGAGGAGTTCGGCAACCCGTGCGAGAACTTCTGCCCCGCCGCGGTCTACGAAATGGTTCCGGATACCGAGGCACCGGGTCGCAAGAAGCTCTTCATCCACCACGAGAACTGCGTGCACTGCAAGACCTGCGACATCGCCGATCCCTACCAGGTGATCACGTGGACGCCGCCGGAAGGCGGTGAGGGGCCCGACTACACCCAGATGTAGGCCGCCCGCTGCGGCCCCGCCGGGGTCAATGGGCGGCGGCGGGCCAGAGGTAGAGGAAGGCCGCCGAGGGCAGCTGCGGCAGCGCGCGGCGGATGTCGAGGTCGAATCGCGGCGTCGTCAGCGATGCCGAGTACAGGTTGGCGCGGTGCTCCCGCGGTCGGTGGTAGGTGACGACCCGCGACCGCTCGAGGCCCGCTGCCCTCTCGGCGGTGGAGACGGCGGTGTCGATGCTGCCGACCTCGTCCACGAGGCCCTCCGAGAGGGCCTGGGGGGCGCTGTAGATCCGGCCATCGGCCAGGCGTGCGATCGCCTCCGCCTCGAGCGCCGGGCGTCCGTCCCCTACGACCTGGAGGAAGCGGTCGAACATGTCTCCGAGCACGGATTGGAGCTGCGCGCGCTCCTCGGGAGACATGCGGCGCAGCGCCGACCCGGCGTCCTTGAATGCACCGGAAACAAGGGTCTGGTCCTCGACTCCGATCTTCTCCATCAGCCCCGCCAGGTTCACGCCGCCGAAGATGACGCCGATCGAGCCCGTGACCGAGGTGGGCTGGGCGATCACGTGGTCGGCGGCCATGGCCACGTAGTAGCCCCCGGAGGTCGCGAGGCCCATGAGCTGGGCAACGACCGGCAGCTTCCGCTCGCGCTTGAAGCGCAGGATCTCGTCGTAGAGGTTGTCGCTGGCGGAGACGGTGCCGCCGGGGCTGTTGATGCGGAGCAGCAGGGCCCGGATCTCGTCGTCCTTCCGCGCCTTCTCGAGCTCTTCCCGGACCCGGGCGACGATGCTCTCGCCGGTGCCGAAGATCTGGGCCTCGGGCTTCTCGGTCAGGACGCCGTCGAGGCTCAGGAGCAGGATCTTGGACCCCCTCTTCCCGTGGACCGTCGTCTCCACCAGCTTCTCCGGCGGTCCGCCGCGCAGGTTGATGGTGATGCAGCCCAGGGGGAGGAGTGCGAGGGCCAGGAGTCCGAGGAGGGGCCTGCGCCCGAGGAGTCGCCGATGCATGAGAGCCTCCGAGTGACTGGGCCGGGGAGCGAGCCGCCTGGATAGCGCGGATGGAGCGGTCTCGTCCGCGGGGGCCGGAACCAGGAGCGCGGAGCCCATACGGACTCCGCGCTCCCCGGCGTCTCTCACCCCCCGTTCGAGACGCCGTCGACCCTGATTCGTGCCGCTCAGCTGCAGCCGCTGGTGGCTCCGCAGTTCGGGCACTTGTAGCAGGCGCCGTTGCGGATCATGATCGTTCCGCAGTCGATGCACCCCGGTGCGTCCGACTGGTTGACGATGCTGTAGGGCATCGGCGCGGCACCGGATCCCCCGGCGACGGCTGCGCGCGATTCGATCGGCACGGGAGTCAGCCCGTCGTCCGTCGACGTCTCCTGCTCGTCCTGGATTTCGGGCTCTCCCTGGATGAAACGGTATCCGAGGAAGCGGAACACGTAGTCCATCACCGACTTTGCGATGGGGATCTCGCGGTTGTTCGTGAAGCCCGCCGGCTCGAACCGGGTGTGGCTGAACTTGTCCACGAGGGTCTTCAGGGGAACGCCGTACTGGAGCGCGATCGACGTCATGGTCGCGATCGTGTCCATCAGCCCGGACACCGTGCTGCCCTCCTTCGCCATGCGAAGGAATATCTCGCCGGGCTGCCCGTCACGGTAGAGGCCGACGGTCAGGTAGCCCTCGTGCCCTGCGATCGAGAACTTGTGGGTGAGAGCGTCGCGCTCGTCGTCGAGCTTCCGGCGCACGGGCCGCGCGGCGTCGAGCTCGACGACCTTCGCCCCCTCGTCCCTGCCCGCGTTGAGCGGCTGCGTCCGTTTGCTGCCGTCCCGATAGACCGCGAGGGCCTTCAGGCCGAGCTTCCAGCCCTCGACGTAGGCGTGCATGATGTCGTCGGGAGAGGCGTTCTCGGGCAGGTTGACGGTCTTGCTGATCGCTCCCGAGAGGAAGGGCTGCACGGCGCCCATCATGCGCACGTGCCCCATCCAATGGATGCTCCGGGTCCCCTTCGCGGCGCGGAACGCGCAGTCGAAGATGGCCAGGTGCTCATCGCTCAGGCCCGGCGCGCCCTCGATCGTCTCGTGCTCGTCCACATGCTCGATGATCGCCTCGATCTCCGAAGCGTCGTAGCCGATCTTCTCGAGGGCCATGGGCACGGTCTGGTTGACGATCTACAGGAAGCCGCCGCCGACGAGCTTCTTGTACTTCACGAGCGCGATGTCGGGCTCGACACCGGTGGTGTCGCAATCCATCATGAACGCGATCGTGCCGGTCGGTGCGAGCACCGTGACCTGTGCGTTCTTGTATCCCCACTTCTTGCCCAGCTCGAGCGCCTCGGCCCAGCTATCGCGGGCAGCGTCTCGAAGGTCGGCCGGCACGCCGCTCGAGGGGATGTGCTCCGCCGCCTCCTTGTGCATCCCGATCACCTCGAGGAAGGGCTTGCGGTTCATGCGGTAGCGGGAGAAGGGCCCCATGGCCCCGGCGACCTCGGCGCTCGTCCGATAGGCCTCGCCGCACATCACGGCGGTGAGGCTCGCTGCCAGGTTCCTGCCCTCGTCGCTGTCGTAGGGCAGACCGAAGGACATCAGCAGCGCACCGAGGTTGGCGTAGCCCAGACCGAGAGGCCGATAGAGGTGGCTGTTCTTGGCGATGGCCGGGGTCGGGTAGTCCGCGTGATCGACGAGGATCTCCTGGGCCAGGATCGTCAGCGAAGCGGCGCGGCGGTAGGCCTCGACGTCGAAGCGACCCTCCGCATTCACGAACTGCATGAGGTTCAGACTGGCCAGGTTGCAGGCCGTGTCGTCGAGGAACATGTACTCCGAGCAGGGGTTGCTCGAGTTGATGCGCCCCGAAGCCTTGACCGGATTCCAGCGGTTGATGGTCGTGTCGTACTGGACACCCGGGTCGCCGCAGACGTGCGCTGCGTCCGCCATGGAGCGCAGGATCTCGCGGGCCTTGAAGGTGTCGACGACCTCGCCGGTCGTGACGGCTCGCGTCTGCCAGTCGCCGTCAGCCAGGGCGGAGTGCATGAACGGATCCGTCACGCGCACCGAGTGGTTTGCGTTCTGGTAGAAGACCGAGTCGTAGGCCCCGCCGGTGACGTTGAAGCCGCCGTCGTAGCCGGAGTCGATCAGGGCCCAGGCCTTCTTCTCCTCCTCGCACTTGCTGCCGATGAACTCCATGACGTCGGGGTGATCGACGTTGAGGATGACCATCTTCGCGGCGCGCCGGGTCTTGCCGCCCGACTTGACGACTCCGGCGAAGGCGTCGAAGCCGCGCATGAACGAGACCGGGCCCGAGGCGGTCCCACCGCCGGCGAGGTACTCCCGGGAGGAGCGGATCTTCGACAGGTTCGAGCCGGTGCCCGATCCGCCCTTGAAGAGCATGGCCTCGGTCTTCGCGAGGTCCATGATGGACTCCATCGTGTCGTCGACGGAGTTGATGAAGCAGGCACTGGCCTGCTGGGGCGTGTCGGCAACGCCGAGGTTGAACCAGACCGGGCTGTTGAAGGCCATCTTCTGGGTGACCAGGATGTGGGTGAGTTCGTTCGAGAACGCGTCGCCGTCCTGGGGCGTGCGGAAGTAGCCCGAGGAATCGCCCCACTCGCGGATCCGATCGACGACGCGGCCGATCAGCTGCTTCACGCTGTGCTCGCGCTGGGGCGAGCCCATGTGGCCCCGGAAGTACTTCGACACCACCACGTTGGTGGCGAGCTGCGACCAATGCTTCGGCACCTCGACGTCGGTCTGCTCGAAGACGATCTCGCCCTTCTCGTTGGCGATCTTGGCGCTCCGCAGCTCCCAGTCGACCGCGTCGAAGGGATCGGCCCCGGCTTTGGTGAAGTAGCGGGGAACCGTGAGTCCGGGCGCGCGCTCGCTCCCTCGGGTCGCAGCCTTCTTGCTCTTTCCGACGGCCTCGAGCCGTCCGCTGCTACGTCGAGTCTTGCGTGTCGTGCTGTCCGTGGAGCTCACCGATTCCCCCTTCGTCTGGTGTCGCTCATACAATAAACATTGGGCGTCGACTGGAAGTTGGTAGTCATTGGAAGCGAACTCCTGCGCGTCCACTTCCGTCCGGCTGCCTCGCCGTCCCGCCGTCCCGCCGTCCTGTCGTCCCGCCGACCCGTCGGTGGGTCGACCATTGTATGGGCTCGTGTGATCGCCGCGCGCCCGTCCGCACGACGGAAGAAACCTGAATCCGTTCCCGCTCCAGTGCCCGTGCCGTCCCTGCCCTGGCTTGTCCGCTCGCAGAGCCGCGGCTCGGGTGGATGCTTTCGAGAAGGTGCCGCCCTCGAAATTGCTCCCCGGAGGGAGGTCGAATCGCTCGGGCTGCCCGGAAGGAAAGGCGCGGAGCGCTCTCGCGCGGCCGCGCCAACTTTTCATGTCATTCCATGGCAATTGATCTACCGGGAATGCTCCGGAGCTCGCGCCTCTGGCCTCGCTCCGCGGCCTCGAGAAATGATCTCGAGAGTGCGGGCGCGAGTGTCAGATAGAGCCCCGGAGATGAGAGAGGCCCCGGCACGTCCGGAGCCCCCGAGCGAGAACCAGGTCCTCCATCCCGAGACCCACTCGCTTCCCTCTGCCGACCGCCTGTTGTTACGAACCCCCCCAGGCCGCCAGAAGGACATGTCTCATCCCCGATCCGCGTTTGTACCCTTCGCGGAGGGGCCAGTCAACAAGGATTTCCACAAAATGTGGTGCATCTCGGGGGGACATTCCACAACCCGTTGCGGAATCATGACTTTCGGGCCTTCCCCCCGAGGTGCTCCGGGCACCCATCCTCTCCGAGGGTGGGTCGCGGCCCGCTAACTCCTTGAAATCAAAGGCGCGATGGCCCGTGAGCCGCCGCCTCGGGGCCCCTGGAGGGCTCTTGCGGTCAGGGAAGGCCGGTGAACCGGATTCCGACGCCTTCCGAGACCTTGTACCGGATGTTCATTCCGATCAGGAGGGCCGTCATGGACTCCACGATGCGGGCGTTCGCCAGGGGGCCGCCATCCACCGCCTGCAGGCCGGGCACGAGCGTGCACAGCTCCATCACCTGCTGCCGCGGCGCCTTCGCGCCCGAGACCACGACGTCGCACTCGACCGACTCGGCCAGGGTCTGGAGCCGGTGGGCCGAGACGTTCTGGAAGGCCGAGACGGTGTGGACGCCCTGAGGCAGGAGGGACGCCACCAGCTCCGCACAGGAGCCCTGCCACACGCCCACCATGCGCGAGGCCGCGTCGCCGACGGCGGTCGCGAGGGGGACCCCCATCGACACGACGATCTGGCCCGGTTCCAGCACCTCGCGGATCGCCTTCACCGTCCCAGCGGTGTGCTCGAAGGGAACCGAGAGGATCACGATGCTGGCTCCGGTCGCCGCGTCGGCGTTCTCCAGCCCCTTCACCCTGGCCCCGTCGATCTGGCCCCGAACGTTCTCCGCGGCCTCGAGGGCGCGGTCGAGCTTGCGAGACCCGATCACCACGTCTTCTCCCGCCCGGGCGAAGCGCAGCGCGAGTCCCAGTCCCTGGTCCCCGGTTCCACCGAGGATGGCGATCGTCCTGGATTCGGTCATCGGAAAGGGTTTAGCAGCCGCTCGGGAGTTCGTCTCTCCGTTGGTGGCGCTACGGTTCCCTCGTGTCCGACGCCGTCTCCATCACGCCCGCCCGGATCGGCCAGAAGGGCGACCGCGCCCTCGAGATCGTCTGGGCCGACGGTGCCGTGTCCGAGTTCGAGGTCCGGGCCCTGCGGCTGGCCTGCGCCTGTGCGTCCTGTATCGACGAGTGGTCGGGGAAGGGCACCCTCGATCCCGCGACGGTGCCCGAGGACGTCCGTCCCCTTCGCGTCCAGCCCGTCGGCCGCTACGCGATCCAGATCGAGTGGAGTGATGGCCACACCAGCGGGATCTACCCCTTCCGGCGACTCCGCGAGCTGGCCTCGGCGGATTGACCGCGGTCAGCCGCGCATCAGGTCGCGCAGGGCGCGCATCCCCAGGGTCCGGATTCCCCGCTCCTCGAGGGCGCGAAGACCTGCGCTGCCCCCGTAGAAGGTGCGCTCGAAATCCCGGGCGTGGGCGTCCTTCGAGATGGCTTCGAGCTCGTGACCGCCCCGAGCCGGGTGGCAGATCAGATAGCTCACACCCGGGCCCAGTCCGTCGAGGCGTAGCGCGTTGTGCGCGAGACCTTCGCCGGGCGCGAAGGCCAGGGAGTTGGCCTCCATGCCGTCCAGGATGGGGACGCCGCCCCGCTCGAGCTGGTCGAGAGCCCGGGCGATCGCCTGGCCGCCGTCGTCGGCGCCGAGGAGGGCCAACGAAGCGGCGTCGGGATGGACGGCGAAGACCGGAACCCGGTACTCGAGAGCGAGGCGGGCGTAGATCTCGATGAAAGGGGGCATGAAGGCCGCACCCATGTGGGCGTCGAGATGCGTCACGTCGATGCCCGCCGCCAATGCCCGTTCC
>CALDCK010000335.1 GCA_937937315.1 uncultured bacterium | reverse complement strand
GCTGTTCCGCGTCGCATCGAGCGTCTGCCCGCTGATGGAGGAACGCGGCAAGGGAACGATCCTGGTGACCTCTGCCACGGCCGCCGTGCGCGGCAACGCCGGGCAGCACTCCCACGCCGCGGCCATGGGCGGGCGACGCATGCTCTGCCAGACCCTCAATGCGGAGTTCGCCCCAAAGGGCATCCATGTCGCACACATCCTCATCGACGGTGCGGTCGACGCCCCGGATACGCTGGGGAAGATGCTGGGGCCGGAGCGGTTCCAGCAGCTGAGAGAGGCTCGGGGCCTGGAGCACGACGGGCTGCTGCTTCCCGAGAAGATCGCAGACACCTACTTCCACCTCTCGCAGCAGCACCGATCGGCCTGGACTCACGAGATCGATCTGCGGTCGTTCACGGACCGCCCGTGGTGGAATCACTAGCGCCCCGACCGGATCCGAGCGCGCCCCGATTCCCCCGCGGGAGCAATTCGGGATTCGGGGAGCGTATTGCAGGCGTAGTAGCGCGGATTCAGGAGCCCGATCTCGAGGGCCTGGATGGTGCTCGGCGCCGCGGCGATCCTCGAGGCAATCGGCAGGTCTGCGCGCGTAGAGCGGCCTCGCGCATCGTGGCGCCCATTCGATGCTGGGGGAGAGCCGATGGAACGCCGGGACCCGGGCGCACGGTCTCCTGTGACCTCCGCCGAAACGGTGCATCTCAGGGGTATGCTCGTTCCTCGCGTCGATCCGGTCGGACTCATCGAGCGCCCCCTAGGGGTTCTCGAAGTGCCTCGCACCTACTCTGGGCGGGCTCGCCTCGCCGCCCTCGTCACCCTGGGCGCTTTCCTCATCCTCAATGTCGCCACGACGGTGTACAGCCTCGGCGCTTACTGCCTGACGACCTGGGCCGGACTCCCCTTCGCCTTTCCCGGCTAGCCGCTGGCGAGCTCAGGCCTCCCGGCAGAACTGCGCGATGCTTCCCGCGGTCTCGCGGCTGATCTCGGGGCAGGCGGCGGCGAAGATCTCGGTGCCGTGGATCGTGCCCATGACCTGACGGCAGCGGGCCGTCACACCGGCGCGCAGGAGCAGGCGATAGAACTCGATGCCTTCGTCACGCAGCGGGTCGCACTCGTTCACGCTGATGACCGTCGGCACGAGCCCCTCGACGTCTGCTTCGGTCGCGAAGCCGGGCCAGGCGTGGGGATTCCGCTTCTCGAACTCCTCGAAGCCATAGGCCATGGCGCCGCGGTTGTTGTGGAGGTGGAGGAGGATGCCTTCGTTCTCGGTGCTCGAGGGCAGGCGGTCCTGGGGCCAGTAGCCGGCGATGTAAGGGCAGAGCGCGTAGAGACCGTGAGGCCCAGGTCCCCGTCCTGCTTCAGCTTCAAACCCGTGGAGAGGCAGAGGTTCCCGCCCCCGCTCTCGCCGGCCACGATGATGCGATTCGGGTCCACGCCGAGCGCAAGGGCCTCCGAGGCCAGCCACTTCACACCGCTCACGCAGTCGTTCAAACCCGCCGGAAAGGGCGCCACCTCCGGCGCCGAGGACGGCGTCAGGCAATTGCGGAAATCGACCATCGCGACCGCGACGCCCTGCGCCGCGATGATCCGGCCCCAGGCGCGATAGATCCCGTCGAAGCACGACATGACCTGCATGCCCCCGCCGTGGATGTAGTACACGCAGGGCAGGGGCCCGTCGCTCTCGGGTCGGATGAGCTGGACCTTGATCGTATTGCCGTCGGGTGCCGACGTGAACTCGTGAGTCGTCGTCTCCAGGCCCGTCGACGGCGCGACATCCTCGTTGTCTGCCAGGGACATGAACTGCGTCATCTGCTGCTGGATCGCGAGCGCCTTCGGCGTACTCATCTCAGCGAGCAGCGTCTCACGGTCCGGCACGTCGGGCTGGGGAGCAGACGGCAGCCCGCCAATCGTTGCCTTGACGCGCGGGTCGATACGGGGGTCCCGGGCGATCTTGCTCATTCGTCATCTCCTCGTTCCTGGGATCGTACCGGGCAACGCCCCATCCGGCCGACCCGAAGATTCCGCCCACGGAGACGAGCCCTCTTCAGGGCAGGAAAGGAAGGTCCCCTCGAGGATCATCGCCGTTCTCCATCTCGCGCTGGAGAAAGGCCCCAGGCCGAGCGCGGAAGACGGGCCATCGAGCGGATCCTGAGCCCGGACGACTGGAGCTTTCCTAGAACAGAACGACCGGGTCGAACCGGGGGAGCGTCATGAAACGGAGGTCCGGATCATCCGACTCCTTCTGCTTCAGGAACTCGAGGGCGAGATGCGTGCCAGTGGAGAGAAAACCCATGGCGCGCACGGGCCCGGTGAACGCCCCTTCGATCGGACCCGTGAGGCTGTCCCAGTGGATGGGTATCACCCGGCCCGGCCTCACGCGTCCGACCGTCTCGCGCCAGTAGGTCTCGCGATACGCGTTCGTCTGGGAGCCGAGGCCGCCGGTCCCGAGGAATACGACGTCGGCCTCCATGCCCTCGAGGCTGCCCTCGACGTAGCCGGCGCTTCCCACGATGAGCGCGGTCCCGCGCGAGTGGGCCACGTGGAGCACGTAGGCCACGCCCAGCTTGTACTCGAAGGCACCCACGGGAGGGACCAGCGACTCCGTGATCTCGGGATCGCCGAGAGCGCGCTCGCGCACCGCCGGATCCGGGAACTGGAAGTGCCGCGACTCGATCGGTGTGAGGGTGAAGCGCCCGAGTCGGATCGGCTCGCGGTCTCGGACGACGCGGACCTGCTCCTCGGGCAGCCCCCAACCGCGACCGATGTTCGCCGTCGACGACGAGCCCAGCAACACGGCACCGGTTCTCCGCGCGACCTCCGGCGCGTCCATCGCATGATCGTAGTGGGAATGCACGGGGAAGACGGCGGCCGCCCGATCGATCTCGTTGCGGGCGAGGCCGGACTCGATCGCGGAGAGGTCGGGAGCGATCCTGGCGAGAAGGAGCTCGAGGGGTCCGGGACGAGAGAACCAGCCATCGGTCATCCAGGTGGTCTCGCCGTCGCTGAAGACGAGGGTAGCGGTGCCCGTGTAGCGGACCGTCACCGAACCCGGCGGAACGCGCTCCGCCCCGCCGACGGCCCAGGCCGGATCCACCGGCGCATCCTCGTAGGTGTTGAGCAGGTACGCGGCGAACCCCGCAAGGCCCAGGATCGCGATGCCAGCGATCGCAAGGATCGTCCGTAGGAAAGGCTTCATCTCGCTCCTCCGTGTTCATCCCTGAAGCGGAGCCGACGGTACCCGCGCCTCCCATTCAAGGTAGTCGTGCGAAGTTCTCGGAGCCCGGTCGTCGCCGCGCACGATCGCGCTCCCCTCGGGATCCTCGCGTAGCATCGACTCCACCCTCGACGTGGACCAGTTCCTCGTCACGCCCAGCTTTCCCGACGTCCGCGTCTGGAGCGGCACCCAGCTCGATGGGTCTGCGTATGGGGGCAACCTACCGCTCGGCGCACCCTTCCCGGACTCGGGAAGGCTCGACCTCAGCACCTCGCAATGGATCGCGAACGGGAACACCCTTCCAACCGAGCAGTACCGCCTCTACGGACTGAGCCAGCAGCTCGTCGTCCCACCTGGGGCCACCCTGGTCCCTGCGATGAGCCCGAGCGGGTTGGCGGCGCTGGTCGCGTTCCTCGTCGCGACGTCGCTCTGGGCGATTCGACGCAGGCCATTCGCGCCTTCCCGGCTCTCCTGAAAGCTCCCGAAACGCGCGAAGGCTCGCGTTCACGGATGATCGAGAGGGGCGCGCTTCGGCCGTGAGCGGCGGCGAGGCGCCTGCTTGCGCTCGATCACGAGCAGGTGGCGCTCTCGGAGCCCCAGCCAGGAGAAGTAGGGGATGCGCTTGATCGGCTTGAACCCGCGACGCGGGCCCATCGTGACCGCGTAGCGATCGTCGAGCACCCAGAAGCCCAGGGGGCCCTGGTCGTAGAAGCCACCACGCCTCTCCGGCCTTCGGAACGCAGCGCTCGTATGGACTCCGTTGAACTCGTAGCCACCGTCGATCACGGCAGGGGGATGGGCCAGGTCTGCGCGCAGATACTCGATGCCTTGCCAACGCGCGTGGTTCCAGGCCATGTAGTTCTGGAGACAAGCCACGGAGAAGACCAGGACGGCCAGGCAGCTTGCAGAAGCGATCGCCGAGGAGCGGTGGGTCCAGCGCGTATGCGCGACAGCGAGGATCGCGAGCGGGGGGATGGCCGGCAGCAGGTACCGGTCGAACATGTTGTAGGAAAGCAGGTAGTAGGGAGTCAGCAGCACGATGCCCGTCCAGGCGAGCAGGAAGAGATCCTGAGCGATCTCGCTCCGGGACTCATTCGCATCGCCCTGCACACCGTGAGCGAGCGCCTCGACCAAGGGGTCGCCGCCACGCGCTTGGGTGTCGACTCGACGCCGCAGCTGCTGGTTGCCACCTGGACGTACGACCCGGCGGGCGCGCCCGTGCGCGTCGAGCATGCGGACGGGGCGGTCATAG
>CALDCK010000334.1 GCA_937937315.1 uncultured bacterium | reverse complement strand
CGAGCCGCGCAGCAATTTTGGGAGTCGTCGAGGGGGCGAGCGATGTGCGGCCCGGCGTCATCTCCATGGCCCACGCCTGGGGGGACGCGCCGACCGAGGACGCCCGTGTGCGCTGCATCGGCTCGAACACCGGCCGGCTGTCCGAGAACGCCAGTCGCTACGATCCCCGCTGTGGCATCCCGCTCATGAGCGCGATTCCGGTCAACGTGAAGAAGGTCCCGGAACCCCTCGGCCCCTGATTCGACACAGGACGGTGCCCTGAGACCGCGAATGCCTTCACGACGGGGCGTGCGCGCGAGCCGGCCGGCGCCGGATCCCCAAGACCTCCGGCCCCGTTCTCGGTATCGTCTCGGGTATGATGGGCGTGTCGGCTGCGTCGACCTTGGCCCTCTTTCGCCGTCGACACCGCTTCGAGGAGGTCTGGATGCGCGACCACGACCCCTGGCGACCGAGGCCCGCCTGGCTCTTCCTTCCGCTGCTCTTCCTCGCGCTCTCCTGGGGTGACGTGGCATCGGCTGCGGGGGGCGGTGGGGGCGGCATGCCGGCCCCCGGCGGCCGGAGCCTCACGCCCGAGCAGAAGGCGATCAAGGCTTACAGGAACGGAGAGCGCGATCTCGAGAGGGCGGCCGGCTATCTCGCCGATCTCGAGCAGGCGGATGGCGAGAAGAAGCGACGCAAGCTCCGCAAGAAGGCGGACGATCGCTTTCAGGCCGCGATCGTGGACTTCGAGAAGGCGATCGAGCGGAACGACCAGCTCTTCCAGGCCCACGCCCAGCTCGGCTTCGCGCTGCGCAGCCTCGGGCGCTACGAAGAGGCGCTCACCGCCTACGACCGCGCGCTCGAGATCGAGCCGCGTTACGCCGAGGCCGTCGAGTATCGCGCCGAGGCCTACCTCGAGCTGGGCCGCCTCGAGGACTGCAAGTCCGCCTACATGCAGCTCTACCGGGGCGTGCCGGAGCTCGCCGCACAGCTGATGGAGAAGATGAAGCTCTTCGCCGCGCGACCGGCCGAGGCGGCCGGTCCGGTGGACAGCGACGCGCTCGCCGCCTTCTCCCAGTGGGTCGAAGAGCGCGACGGCATCGCAAGGCAGACCTCGCGCCTCGATCGGGCGGCACCGACGCGCTGGTAGCATGGGCGATCCTGCCTGGTCTCGCGGCCTCGAACGCGGGTGGCGCGCGCGCGGCACGGCACGGGGCCGGCTCGCGTTGAGCATCGTCTGCGGGCTCTCACTCTGGGCACCAGGGCCCGCCGAGGCGGACGACCCGTCGGACCTGCCCGCGGTCACGCTGCTGCCCGGGCCCGCCGCGGGTGAGAGCCTCGGCGACGCAGGGTCCCACTACGCCTGGCACCTGCCACCCGGAGTGCCGCCACCTCCGGTGCCCGTCGACAATCCGATGTCGGAGGCAAAGGTCGAGCTCGGTGGAGCGCTCTTCTCCGATGTGCGCCTCTCGCGGACCGGCGCCCACTCCTGTGCCTCCTGCCACGTGCCGGCACGGGCGTTCACGGACGGGCTGGGGAGAGCGCGGGGCGTCACCGGCGAGCTGCATCGCTTCGGCTCGCCCAGCCTCGCCTACGCCGCCTACGCGCCGAGGCCCGGCTGGCTGGCCCTGCAGGACCGCTCGCTCGAGGAGCAGGTGCTGGTGCCACTGCTGGGGCGTCATCCAGTGGAGCTCGGAATGGCGGATCGCATTCCCGGCCTGCTCGCGACCCTGCGCGCGGATCCGCACCGCGCAGCCGCCTTCGCTGCCGCCTTCCCCGATGATCCCGTTCCAGTCCGCCTGCCGAACGTGGCCCGGGCCCTGGCCGCACACATCCGCGCGCTCCTGCCCTTCGACTCGCCCTATGATCGCTGGGTCTTCGAGAACGATCGCGACGCGCTCTCCGCAGAGGCGCGTGCGGGCGCCGCGCTCTTCGGCTCCGAGCGCCTCGGCTGCCGGGCGTGCCATGCGGGGCTCCTCTTCGGCGCGGCAGACCCGTGGATCCGCGCTTCGGTCGAGGACGGACCTGCCGCCGAGCCATCCCCTGATCCAGCTTCGTCCCGGAGATTTCGGGTGCCGAGTCTGCGTAACGTCGCCCTCACGGCTCCCTATATGCACGACGGCCGCTTCACGACGCTGGACGAGGTGCTGGACCACTACGCGTCGGGCGGTGAGGGATCCGGCTCGGGATCGGGTCGGACCTTCGTGCTGACCCCCACCGAGCGACGTGGGCTCCTGGCCTTCCTCGAGAGCCTGAGTGATCGACGCTTCGTCGAAGCGTCGCGCCGCGGGCCTCCCTCTACGAGGCCATCCACGAAGGCGCCATCGTGGGACAGCACACCTGAGCGAACCTCAGCGAGCGGTCGGATCCAGGAAGCTCATCCCTTCTGGGCGTCCCGGTCCCTGGCGGTCAGGGACTCGAATCCCTCGGCACTCGTCGACGCGAACTCGCGCCTCAGGCTCTCCAGGAAGAACTGCCTCAGATCCTTCAGGCGCTGCTCTGCCGGGGGCTCGCGACCCTCGCGTAGCCGGTCCGCGAGGGCGAGGAGCTGCGATTTGAGCTCGGCGTTCTCCCGCATCAGATCCTCGATCGATCCGGCGTGACCGGCAGGCGTCGCCGCCTCACCTGCCCGCTCCAGCACCTCGCGTGCCTCGTCGCTGTCCGCGCGGATCGACTCGGCGGCGGCGGGGCTCCAGGCACGGGACAGGCTCTCCAGCAGGGCGGCGAGCTGCTCCGCCTGCAGGCGCGCGAAGGGGTCGACGAGCTTCGGGAGGATCCACTCGCGCACGCAGCGCGCCATTCCGCCCGTCAGCTGATCGAGGGGAATCGTCTGATCGATCACGGTCCGAGCCCCGCCTGCTCGGCGAGCTCGACCACCGAGCTCAGAGCGCCCCGACCGATCTGCACGAGGCGCAGGTCCGAGGTCCGGCCCTCGGCGAACGCCTTGAGACCCGTCAGGCCGACCAACGTCGCCTTCACCTGCTCCAGCAGCGTGTAGTAGCGAACACTCTCCTCGTCGACTTCGATTCCCGACTTCTGCGTGTAGCGCTCCGCCATCTCACCGGTGATGCTGCACCAGCCGGCGAGGTAGAGGCGTGTGAACGCCACGTCGGCCATGGGATCGCCGATGAACGCCCTCTCCCAGTCGATGAAGGCTTGAATCCGGCCGTCCCGCCAGATGAAGTTGCCCATGCGGAAGTCGTCGTGGACCAGGGAGAGCCTCGCAGCGCGCGGACGACGCTCCCGCAGCTGGGCGACGAGCTCGTGGATCACCGGATAGGGCCGGAGAGCGATGCGCTCGAGCGTCTCCTGGCAACGCTCGAGCTCCAGGGCCGCCGGATCGGAGCGATCGTCGGGCACGCCCAGGAAGCCGAGTCCTCTCGCCTCCCAATCGACGGTGTGCAACGTCGCGAGCGCATCGGTGAACTGGCGATGCATGTCGTCTCGCCGCTCCTGGGGGACGTCCGTGTCCCAGGGCAGCGGGACCTCGCCTTCGACGAACTCCATCAGGTAGAAGGAGGTGCCGAGCACCGCGCCGGTCGACTCCAGCCAGAAGGCCCGGGGCGCCGGCATCGGCGTGTCCTCCAGGGCCTCGAGGATGCGGAACTCCTTGCTGGCATCGTAGGGCTCGAGCACTCCGCCCAGCGGTGCCTTGCGCAGGATCATCGGTCCTTCCCGGCGCTCGCCGTCTTCCTGCCAGCTGACGCGCAGCAGCCAGGTCTCGTACGAGAACCCGCCGGGAATGCGGTTCGCTTCCAGCACCTGCGCCGGGTGGCCGGTCTGGTCCGCGATGAACCCGGAGAGCGTGGCTACCAGGTCGGTCGTCATCGGATCGGCCCGCCATCCAGAAGGGAGAAGGCGTTCAGCTCATCGAGGGCGCTAAGGCTGTTCCCCAGCAGGGTCCGGGCCAGCGCAACACCTCGCTCGTTCGCCAGGTCGAGCGTGCCGGCGATGATCACGGCGTAACACAGGAGGTAGAGCGCACTCACCCGATACCGCTCGCGGCACCGCTCCAGGCTGTACGACACCCCCCGATCCGTGAGCTCAGCGTGATAGTACGCCAGCAGATCGTCCGCGGCCCTGACATCCGGCGGAACGCTCTGGGTGATGAAGTACGCCACGTCCTGCTCCGGCGCGGAGGTGCAGATCGCCTGCCAATCGACGAACAGGACCTGTTCCCCATCGAAGAAGATGTTGTCGAGGCGGATGTCTCCGTGGGAGAAGGACACGGGAGGGCGACACATGGCTTCCAACAACCGCCCTACCGCTTCCGGCATCTTCTCGCCAGCGGACAGTGCGCGGTCGGGCACGAGATCAGCGAACTGCTCCAGGACGACCGGCCAGCCGGCCTGAAAGCCGGCTGTCATCCCGTCGCGCTGCATCGGGTTGTCGTGAGAGATGAGGCCGGGGAAGCGGGTCGGCTCCCAGGCGCTCGCATGCAGACCGGCGACCGCCTTCAGAACCGAACGCGCCTCGTTCAGCGTGCACCCCGCCACCTGATCGCCAATGCGCAGGTGCCCGAGATCCTCCAGCAGCAGCACGAAATCCTGGCTCGCTGGATCGAAGTCCGCGTAGTGGCAGACGGGCGTGCGCATGCTGGTGGTGGGCGCGATCTCCTGATAGAACCGCACCTCGCGCCGGTACATGTCGTAGGTATGCGCCACACCGCGATTGTCTGGAACCGGAGACGGGAACTTGGCGATCACGGATCGCGGACGATCCACATCGGTCTCGAGAATCAGGCGCGTGACCAACCCCAACATTCCCGCACCTTCCCCGAGCTGCGCAACCTCGAAGGAGATCACGGGGAACCCCAGCGCGGTCGTCAGCCAATCCGTGTCGAGGTCGTCGGGTGCTGTCGGAAACTCGGCCATCGTGACTTCCCTGGAGCGCCGGCCCGGATTATCGTTCATCCTCCGGTCATCCTTCAACAGCAGGCCGAGCGAGACCTCGCATCGCGAAGTCGACCGACTCCCGATCGTCGATCGCTGCTGCAGAGGAAGCCCATGACGCCGAGCCGGATGAGGGTAGGCATCTCGATCTTCGATACGGATCGCGCACCACCGCCCACGGAGCTGGCTCGAGCCGTCGAGGAACGCGGGTTCGACGGCCTCTTCCTCCCCGAGCACAGCCACATACCCGTATCGAGACGCACCCCTTGGCCCGGAGCTCCGCCCGGGAAGGACGTGCCGCTGCCGGACTACTACAGCCGCGTCCACGACCAGATCGTCGCGCTGTCCATGGCCGGTGCCGTGACGCATCGGATCGAGCTGGGGACCGCGGTGAATCTCCTGCCGCAGCACGACCCCATCTGGATGGCGAAGCAGATCGCGACCCTCGACCACCTCACGGGGGGCCGGGTCGTGTTCGGCGTCGGCTACGGCTGGAACCGGGAGCAGGGCGAGGGCCACGGTGTGGCGTTCGGCACACGCCGCCAGCGGCTCGAGGAGCATCTGGCCACGATGCGAGCCTTGTGGACCGAGGACGAAGCGTCCTTCGGCGGGAAGTTCGTCGAGCTCGAGCCCTCGTGGAGCTACCCCAAGCCCGCGCAGCCCGGCGGACCGCCCGTCATCGTCGGGGGAATGGGA
This sequence comes from uncultured bacterium, assembly GCA_937937315.1. Classification (GTDB taxonomy): domain Bacteria; phylum Myxococcota_A; class UBA9160; order UBA9160; family SMWR01; genus CALDCK01. Next base: position 234 of record CALDCK010000334.1, on the reverse strand, counting down.
CCGCGCACGTTCGATGCCATCGCCCGCTGTGCGGATGGCTGGATGCCGATCTCTGCGCGCTCCTCCATCCGGGATCGGATCGCGCCGTTGCGGGAGGCGTTCGAGCGGCATGGCCGCGATCCGGACAGCATCCAGGTCGTCATTGCCGGCGCGACGACCGATCCGGACGGGCTTCGGAGCCTGCAGGCCGAGGGCGTCGGCCGCGCGTTCCTGAACGTGTGGAGCGAGGATCGC
>CALDCK010000333.1 GCA_937937315.1 uncultured bacterium | reverse complement strand
GAAGCGGAAGCGGCTGCGCGCCGCGGGGCCGAGGCGATCGAGGTGCTGGCGGGCGGCCTCCAGGAGCGTGAAGGCCCCCACGAGATTGGTCGTGACGAAGGCCGCCGGGCCGTCGATCGAGCGGTCGACGTGGGTCTCGGCCGCGAAGTTGAGCAGGGCCGAGGGTTCGTGGACGCGCAACACCGCGTCCATGGCGGCCCGATCGGCGATGTCGGCCTGGACGAACTCGAAGAGCGGGCCCCGGCTCACTTCCTCGAGACTCAGGAGGTTGCCGGCGTAGGTGAGCTTGTCCACGACCACGACGCGGACGCCCCGTCCGATGGCGAGGCGCACGAAGTTGCAGCCGATGAAGCCCGCTCCACCGGTCACGACCCAGGTCTCACTCAAACGTAGGTCCCCAGTCTCGTCACCGGGAGTCGGGCGTTGACATGCTTGAAGCGCACGACCTGGTCCTGGAGGTCCGGGGTGGAGATCGGGGTCGAGACCTCGCCCGCGGCTTCGCAGCGGGCCTTGCTGCGCAGGGCCGCGTGGAGGATGTGGACCCAGTCGCCTGGAGTCGGGTGCTGGAAGTCGGACACGACGGCGTTCCAGTCGACCTGGTCGAAGAGGGGTCGGCCCGCCTTCTTCTCGGCGATTGCGGCGTGGATGGTCAGGGTCTCGACGATGTCGCGCGGGAAGACCGGCGTGACCTCGACGACGCGCTCGAGTCGTCCCGGCTGGACGAAGGCGCGGCGCAGGGTGTCGGGGTGGCTGGTGGACCCCACCACCAGCACGTGCGGGAGCGAGATCGTCCGGTCGAGGAAGTCGAGGAGGAAGTCCATCACCGGTCCGACGGGCAGGTCCGGTCGGCGAGCGCCGATCTCCTCGGCTTGAGAGAACTCGAGCTCGTTGAACAACACCGTGAGGGGCGGCATCTCCTCGAGGGCGTCGTGCCAGCCCGCCACGAGCTCGCCGACCTTGCCGCCGCGGTGGATCACCTCGAGCACCAGACGCGGGATGGCCACGTTCAGGAAGGAGGTGCCGGTGAGGCTCGCCAGGGAGCGGGCCAGCAGGCGCTTGCCCACGCTGGGCTGCCCGATGAGCAGGAGTCCGGTCGGGGGGTGGGTGCCCCAGCGGGCGTAGACGTCGGGATCCGTGGCCGCGCAGGCGTAGGTCTGGATCTCGTCCTTCGCGGGAGCCAGGCCGCCGATCTGGGAGAAGTCGAAGTCGGGCAGGGCCTCGAGCTCTGTCGCCTGGGCGATGGCCTCGAACTTCCGGGCGAAGCTCGTCCAGAGGTTCTGGGCGCGCTCCTTGCCCAGCTCTTGCTCGTTCATCGAGGGCAGTCTAACGCGTTCACCCGGCGGAGAAGAGGTCCACGATCTTGGCGTCCAGGGAGGCCGGGCGCGCCCGGCCCCGGGCCCAGTCCCGAAGCTCCTTGATCCGCTCCTCGTAGGTGTCGTAGATCGGCACCGTCTCCTCGATGGCCCGCAGGATGTCGGCCTCGGCGATCTCGCGGTCGGCGGAGAAGGCGGCGTAGAGCGCCGCCGTGACCACCTGCTCGAGCTCGGCGCCGGTGAGGCGATCCGCCACGATGGCCAGATTCTCGAGGTCGAACTGCATCGGATCGCGCTCGTGGCGGCGCAGGTGGATCGTCAGCACCTCGATGCGCTCCGAGAGGGTGGGGAGGTCGACGAAGAAGAGGTCGTCGAAGCGGCCGCGGCGCAGTAGCTCCGGCGGCAGACCCTTCACGTCGTTGGCGGTGGCGACCACGAAGACGGACGAGGTCTTCTCGGACAGCCAGGTGAGGAAGTGGCCGAGGACCCGACTGGCGGTGGCGTCCTGCTGGCTCGCGGCGAAGCCCTTCTCGATCTCGTCGATCCAGAGCACGGCGGGAGCCACGGACTCGGCGACCTGGATTGCCTCGCGCAGCACCGCCTCGGGCCGCTGGGATCCGTCGCCGAAGGCCGAGGCCAGGTCGAGGCGCAGCAGTGGGAACTGCCACTCCCGGGCGACGGCCTTCGCCGAGAGCGACTTCCCGCAGCCCTGGACGCCCAGGAGCAGGAGCCCACGCGGCGTGGGCACGCCGAAGCTGCGCGCCTGGTCCGAGAAGGCCCGGTGTCGCTCGCCGAGCCAGCGCTTGAGCTCACCCAGACCGCCGACATCTGCGAGCTGGGTCGCATCGTCGTGGAAGGAGAGGGCGGGCGTTCGGCGCAGCGCGTGGCGTTTGTCGCGGATGATCTCGGCGATGGCGTCGTCGTTCAGGCCCTTCGCCCGGCGCAGCGCCTTGCGCAGCACACGGCTGGCTTCGCCGGCAGTGAGGCCGAGGGCGCCGCGCACCGCCGATGCCAGGACCTCCTCCGCGGGCACGATCCCGGCGTGGTCGAGCACGCGGCGGAAGACCTTCTCGAGCTCTGGCGCCGCCGGCAGTGGCAGCTCGACCCGACCCGCCTCGCGCAGCAGCTCGCTGGGCAGATCCAGGGCTGGCCCCACGAGCACGATGCACTGACGCCTCGCACCCAGGGTGGGGAGCAGATCGCGCAGGCGTCGCACCGCGAGGGGATCGTCCAGCACCCGGTGGGCGTCGAGCAGAGCGAAGACCGCGGGCTCCTCGGTCTCCTCGATGGCGAGCAGTCCCGCATCGAGGGATCCCTCGCCGCGCTCCACCAGGGCGAGGCCCGCAGCCAGGGACCAGGGGATGCTGCGCCGCTCGAGGGACTGGGCGACGCGCTCGAGCAGGGTCAGGGCGCGCTCCTCCTCGAAGGTCTCGAGGGCGATCAGCCGCCACCCGGAGCGGATCAGGGTGCGCAGCTCGTCGGCCGCGCTCACTCGGTATCCGCCGTGACGCGCGCCACCTCTTCGAAGGTGGTGACGCCGTCGGCAAGCTTGCGCAGCGCGGCCTCGCGCAGGCTGTCCATGCCCTCGATCCGGGCGGCGTTGTGGATCTCGTTCGCGTCGCCACCTTGATTCATCAGGCCGCGCACGCGTCGGTTCACGTCGAGCATCTCGAAGACGCCGGTGCGGCCGTAGAGCCCGGTGTGGCGGCAGTCCACGCAGCCTTCACCCCAGCGCACCATCAGCCGCTCGCGCCGTTCGGTCGGGATCTTGATCCCGAGGGCCGTCACCTGGTCCGGATTGAGCGGCCCCTCGACGGCGCAGTGGTGGCAGATCTTGCGGATGAGGCGCTGGGCCACGACGCCGCGCAGGACGCTCGAGAGCAGGAAGGG
>CALDCK010000332.1 GCA_937937315.1 uncultured bacterium | reverse complement strand
GGCGACGTGAGCTGGAACGTCCCGACCGCCGGCCTGAAGACGGCGACCTGGGTGCCCGGCACGGCGGCCCACACCTGGCAGGCTGCGGCCGCGAGCGGAGCCGAGGTGGGTGAGGCGGGGATGTGGGTCGCGGCGAAGACCCTGGCGCTGACCGGAGCCGCCCTCTTCCAGGATCCGGCGACCCTCGAGGAGGCCCGGGCCGAGTTCGAAGGCCGGCGCGGCCCCGACTATCGCTACGTGCCGCTGCTGGGAGAGCGAGCGCCTCCCCTCGACTACCGCCGCTGAGCCTGGGCCCGGCTCACGATCGAGTCCCGGGTGTGGCTAAGGTCTGTACCGCGTGCGTCCCCGTATCGTCGGCATCGTGAACCTCACCGAGGACTCCTTCTCCGACGGCGGTCGATACCTCGATCCGCAGCGCGCCCTCGCTCACGCCCGCGAGCTGGCCCGGGACGGCGCCGACATCCTCGAGCTCGGCCCCGCGTCGAGCCACCCCGACGCAGAATCCGTGCGCGCGGAGGAGCAGATCCAACGCCTCGAGCCCGTGATCGCCGACCTGGGCGACGCCGGCCCTGCCCTCTCGATCGATGCGACCGATCCCGCCGTGCTCCGCTTCGGTCTGGACCGGGGCGTGGCCTTTCTGAACGACGTGCGCGGCTTTCCGGACGAGTCGCTCTACGACGCCCTCGCCGAATCGCGCTGCACACTCGTCGTGGTGCACTCGGTGCTCGGCGAAGAGCGCGCTTCGCGGGAGGCCGGCATCGCGCCGGATCGCGTGATCGACGCGATCGATCGCTTCTTCGAGGCCCGCATCGCCCGACTGCTGCGGGCCGGGATCGACGAGTCACGCCTCGTCCTCGACCCGGGCATGGGCTTCTTCCTCGGTCCTGACCCGGAGACATCGCTGCGCGTCCTACGCGAGCTGCCCGGTCTGCGCGCTCGCTTCGGACGGCCGCTCTTCGTTTCGGTGTCCCGGAAGTCCTTCCTGCGGGCCCTCACCGAGCGCGCCGTCGCGGACGTGGGCCCCGCAACCCTGGCGGCGGAGCTCTACGCGGCCTTCCAGGGAGCGGACTACCTCCGCACCCACGACGTCCGTGCCCTGGCCGATGCCCTGACGATGCTTCGGGCGCTCGGGAACGAACCGTAGGAGGACGCGATGTCCGCCCTCCCCCTCTCAGGGCGCGTCGCGCTGGTCACCGGCGTCTCGCGTCGCATCGGCATCGGTGCGGCGATCGCGCGGCGCCTGCTCGCCGACGGCGCCCTGGTCTTCGCCAGCGGCTGGACCCCCCACGACGAGGAGATGCCGTGGGGCGCCGACTCCGTCAGCCCCGAGGCTCTGGGTGCCGCGCTGGGCGCAACGGGCGAGACCTTCCATCAGTGGCCCTGTGACCTGGAGGATCCCGACGCCCCAGCGGCGCTCGTCGACGCGTGCATCGAGCGCTTCGGCGGGATCGACATCCTGGTCGCGAACCACGCCCGCAGCTCCCACTACGACCTGGAGACCCTGACCGCCACCGAGCTGGATCGTTGCTGGGCCATCAACGCGCGCGCCTCGGTGCTGCTGGCGCGGGAGCTGGGTCGACGTCGGGAGCCGACCCCGGGCGGCCGGCTCGTGCTCTTCACCAGCGGCCAGCACATCGGCCCCATGGCCGACGAGATCCCCTACGCGGTCAGCAAGGGGGCGATCCAGCAGATGACCCGGACGCTGGCCGACGCCCTGGCAGACCGCGGCGTCACAGTGAACTGCGTGAATCCCGGGCCGGTAGACACCGGCTGGGCCAACGCCAGGCTCCACGCCCAGGTTGCCGCGCGCTTTCCCGGAGGTCAGTGGGGGCAGCCTGAGGACGTGGCCCGGCTCGTGGCCTGGCTCGTCAGTGACGAGGCCGCCTGGATCTCCGGCACTGTCCTCGACAGCGAAGGCGGGTTCCGGCGCTGGCGCTGAGACCGCCCCCACGGCCCTCGAAGACTCGAACGCAAGCCCTCTGCCCTCCACGCCCCGGGTGTCTCTCCCCTCGTCTCTCGGGCGACCCTGCGGCCCTCGCTTCGACCCGTCGGGCGGCGTGAAGGTGTCCCAAGAAGACCCGCCCCGGGCTACCCCTGGGGGGATGGCCCAAAAAGGTGCAGCAGAATGTGCCCGGATCCTCGCCCCGGGCCGACGCTTTTGCTAAAGGGAGCGACCAGCCTAGTCGAGGGGGGCGAGGTGGCGTCGAACCGCCCCAAAAGGACCGAGTTCGAAGAGTTGAAGGCGCGGTTCGAGGCGCGCGGCCAGGTCCATGTCTTCCGCTTCTGGGAGGATCTGGACGAGAGCGAGCGCGAGCGACTTCACCTTCAAACCGATGCCATCGATCTCGATGGCGCGATCGAGGGCTATTACGCCTGCCGGCAGCGTGCCGAGGGTGAAGCCCCCCTCCTCGAGCCGATCGATGTGGTCGCGCTGCCCGGGCGCGGGGGAGACGCCCACGCTTTCAAGGAGGCGACGGCCCAGGGCGAGGCGGTCCTGGCCGAGGGGCGCGTCGGCGTGATGGTGGTGGCCGGCGGTCAGGCCAGCCGGCTCGGATTCCCGGGCCCGAAGGGCTCCTTCCCGATCGGCCCGGTCACGGATCGCTCGCTCTTCGCGATCCAGGCACAGAAGCTCCACCGGGCGCGCGAGCGCTTCGGGCGGCCGATCCCCTGGTATGTGATGACGAGCCCGGCGACCGATTCGGCGACCCGCAGCTTCTTCCGCGTCAACGACGACTTCGGACTGCCCCCGACGGACATCTTCTTCTTCTGCCAGTCGATGGTGCCGAGCTTCGATTTCGAGGGCCGGATGATGCTCGAGCGTCGGGATCACGTCTTCGAGAATCCGGACGGACATGGTGGTGCGCTCACGGCCCTGGACCGCTCCGGGGCCCTGGACGACATGGCCCGGCGCGGAATCGACACCCTCTTCTACTACCAGGTGGACAATCCGCTGGTGCGCATCGCCGACCCGACCTTCATCGGCTTCCACGTCGGTCGCTCCGCGGAGATCTCCTGCAAGGTGGTCCGCAAGG
>CALDCK010000331.1 GCA_937937315.1 uncultured bacterium | reverse complement strand
CGACGGCGTGGGGGATGCGTGCGACGTATGCGCGGTGGATGGCACGGGAGGGGTCTGCACGCCGCTCGGTGACGAGCTGGATACTACCCTCGTGGATTCCGGTGACGACGCGGAAGAGAAGGTGCAGACGGGGGTCGTCACTCTGGTCAGTCTCGACCTCGACCTCACGCTGAGCGGTGGCGAGTTGGTGATCGCCGGGATGCGCTTCCCGGGTCTCGCGATTCCGCCGGGGGCGATCATTCACCGGGCGTACCTCCAGCTTCGCGCCGACGAGCTGGACACGGGGCCGGCCTCACTCATCCTCGAGGCCGAATCCTCCGACGACTCACCGCCGCTGACCTCCGCGCCAGGCGATCTCTCGAGCCGACCGCGAAGCGCCGCCTGGGCGGGCTGGTCACCGCCGGAGTGGCTCCAGATCGGCGAGGAGGGTCCGAGGCAGCGCAGCTCGGATCTCTCCGACGTCGTTCAGGAGATCGTGGACCGTCCCGGCTGGACCTCGGGATCGGCGTTCACGATCCTCGTGAGCGCCCTGGATGCGGCGTCGAACCGCACCGCCCAGTCCACGGACGTCGCAGGGCCCGGTGCGCCGTCTCTGCACGTGGAGTTCACTCGCCCCGAGCCGGTCGTGACGATCGGTGCACCCGCCGATGGCTCGATCTGGATCGAGGGAACCTCGATGGTCTTCGCGGGGACTGCGGTCGATCCCCAGGAGGGCGACGTGACGGAGAACCTCGTGTGGACGTCGGATCTCGACGGTCCGATCGGGACCGGCGCTGGATTCGCGCTCTCGACGCTCTCCGTGGGCGCTCATACGATCACGGCGACCGCGATCGATGGGGACGGAAACGTCGGATCTGGAAACGTCGGCGTCACAGTGGATCCCAACACGGCGCCCCAGGTGACGATCACGGCGCCGCTCAACGGCTCCAGCTCGCTGGTCGGGGCTCCCCTTGCCTTCGCGGGCAGTGCCAGCGACGCCGAGGACGGTGATCTCGGGCCCACCCTCAGCTGGAGCTCGAACCTGGTCGGACCGATCGGGACCGGTACGGACTTCACGATCTCCACGCTTCCGCAGGGAACCCACGTCGTGACCGCGATCGCCCTCGATGCCCAGGGCCTCGAGGGATCCGCTGCGATAACGACCATTCGCCTGCCCGAGCCCGGGAGCGAGGGCCTGCTGGCGGGGCTGCTGGGCCTCGGAGCGCTGGCCCGACATCGGCGCGCGCGGTGGACTTCGAGAGCGAATCGCTAGCCGCGTCCTGCACCTCGAATCGAGTCGACGATCCGCGTTCGATCGGCCCCGAGATTCCTTCCTGCCGCAATGCGATGGAATGATGCGTGCTCGTGATGGCGATGTGCGCATTCCACCGTAGAACTCGTCACGTGCGGCGATCGCGGGTCACTCACCGGATAGCCTGCCGTCAAGTGTGTTGCGCAGCCCACCAGGGGGCGGCGTGCACCTCTGATGGAACTGCTGTCTGAGGCTTCCCTTGCGATTCACCAACCGATCGGCCCGATTCGTCCATCTCTCTCTCTTTTCCGCCCTCGTGGCCCTCGCCAGCGCGGCACCAGCCTGGAGCCAGGGGAGTCCGATCGACTTCTCCGTGGTCAGCGATGTGCCCTACAGCGGCGCCGAGGAATCCGACCTCGTCCAGCACGTGGCGGACCACAACCTCTACAGCTCCTCCGATTTCCTGGTCCATCTCGGGGATCTCAAGCCCGACGAGCTGGGTTGCGCAGAGGCGCACTATGCAGCGGCCGCGAGCATCCTGGGCGCTCTCGCCGTTCCCACCTTCGTGGTCCCCGGAGACAACGAGTGGGCCGACTGTGACGACAAGGTCCTCGGCTGGAGTCGCTGGAACGCCTACTTCCTGCGCTTCGAAGAGAACTTCTGTGGCGCGCCGACGGTCGAGTTCCAGGCCTCCCGGCCCGAGAACTTCGTCTTCGTCCAGAACGGTGTGCTCTTCGTCGGCATCCACCATGTAGGCGGGATCAACCAGGACCCGGTCGAGCAGGTGGCCCGGCTTCAGGACGACGCGGATTGGGTTTCGCAGCAGCTTCTGGCGAAGGCCGGTGTCGTTCGCGCTGCGGTCGTCTTCTCCCACGAATCGCCCCTGGTCGAGCCCTTCGAGAGCGGGTTTCGCACCGCCGCAGCGACCTTCGGAAAGCCCCTGGCCTACATCCATGGGGACAATCGCGACTGGAAGCTCAATCACCCCTTCCTCGAGCCCAACGTCACCCGCATCCAGCTCGAGCGAGGCACCCTGCTCGAGCCCCCCATTCGGGTGACCGTGACCATGGACGTGAATCCCGCGAATACCTTCGTGGTGGAGCGGGACCCGTGGCCCGCCGGCTCGACGCCTCTCGATCGTCCGCCCTGCGTAGACGCCGGCCCGGACTTCATCACCGATGTCGGGATTCCTTCGCCCCTCGAGGGCTCGGCCAGCGATGATGGCGTTCCGGCCGCGACCTTGACCACCGCCTGGTCGATCATCGCCGGTCCGGGCCCCGTGGGCCTCGGAAGCCCCTCGGCGCTCTCGACGACGGGGACCTTCAGCTTCCCGGGGACCTATCAGCTGCGGCTCGAGGCGAACGATGGAGCTTCCGTCTCCGACTCCGATGTGTTCGTGCTGGCGCGGGGGACCTCCGGCGGAGACGCAGACGGCGATGGTGCGAGCGATGACGTAGACAACTGTCCCGCACTCGTGAACCCGGGTCAGGTCGACACCGACGGCGATGGCTTCGGCGACGATTGCGATCCGGATGTGGACGGCGATGGCTATGACGCTGGAGAGGACTGCGACGACGCGGATGCCGCGACCAGCCCGGATCCGGTGGCCGCAGAGAACTGCGGAGACACGGTCGACAACAACTGCGACGGAGCCGTCGATGCGGCGGACCTCCAATGCGGCGCCTGCCCCGCCGGCTTCGATGGAGACGTCGACGGGGTCTGCGATTGGATCGACATCTGTCCGATCGACTTCGACCCGGGCCAGGAGGACGTCGACGGGGACGGGTTCGGCGATGCCTGTGACATCTGTCCCGCGAGCGCGACCCTCGACTCGGACCCCGACGGCGACGGAGTCTGCGCGGATAACTGCCCGGCCGTGTGGAACGCCGGCCAGGAGGATGCGGACGGCGACGGCGTCGGAGACGTCTGCGATCCCTGCGAACTCGACGGCACCGGAGGAAGCTGTGCGCCCCTCGGGAACGTCTACGACGCGCCGATCTCCGAAGATCAGGACGACAGCGAGGAGAAGGTTCCCAGTGGAGTGATCTCGATCACGAGCTCCGACCTCGACCTGGTGAACGACAACGCGAAGCTCCAGATGGCGGGACTGCGATTCCAGGGCATCGACATCCCTCAGGGCTCGGTAGTGCACCGGGCGTATCTCCAGTTCGTGGCGGACGAGGCGAACTCGGGCCCGGCGTCGTTGATCATCGAGGCGGAGGCGTCCGATGATTCCCCGCCACTGACCACCGATTCTTTCGATCTGTCGATCCGAACGCGCACCGCGGCCTGGGCAGGCTGGTCGCCCCTCGACTGGCTCGCGGTGGGAGACGCGGGAGTGCGGCAGCGCACCTCGGATCTGTCCGAGGTGGTTCAGGAGATCGTAGACCGCCCGGGCTGGACGTCGGGCTCCGCGATGACGATGCTCATCAGCGCTCTCGACCTGGCGTCGACGCGGGTGGCCGACACCCGAGACGGGTCGATCGCAAATGCGCCGCGTCTCCACGTCGAGTACACGCCGATTCGCCCCGTGGTGGAGATCACATCTCCTGCAGAAGGATCGAGCTCTGTCGAGTCGGACCCGGTGACGTTTGCGGGCTCCGCGACGGATGCCCAGGACGGGGACGTGACGGCGAGCCTGATCTGGGTGTCGGATCTCGACGGACCGATCGGCAGCGGTGCGGGCTTCTCCCTCTCGAGCCTCTCGGTGGGGACTCATGGGATCGTCGCCACCGCCGTGGACGGCGATGGGAACGAGGGCTCCGCCGGGATCTCGGTGGTCGTGAACCCGAACGCGCAGCCCGTGGTCGTGATCACGGCTCCCACGAGCGGGTCCGTGTTCACGGATACCGAGTCGATCACCTTCACGGGAAGCGCAAGCGACGACGAGGACGGTGACCTCACTGCATCGATCTCGTGGACCCTGCCGCCGAGCATCCTGGTCGGAACCGGGGGGACCTTTGAGCTCACCAACCTGCCCGAGGGCACCCACGTCATCACCGCCTCGGTGACGGACAGCCACGGCGCCGCGGGAACGGCCGACGTGACGGTCACGGTGGGCGTCAACTCGCCGCCGGTGGTGGCGATCAGCGCGCCGGCAGATGGTGCGATCTCGACGGAGACCGACTCGGTGACCTTCACCGGGTCCGCGACGGACACCGAGGAAGGCGACCTCTCGTCGAGTCTCGCCTGGACGTCGAGTCTCGACGGAGCCATCGGCAGCGGCGCGAGCTTCTCGCTCACGACCCTCTCTCCGGGGACACACCTCATCACGGCGTCCCTCAGCGACGGCGGGGGAGCGCCCGGATCCGCGTCGATCTCGGTCACGGTGAATGTCAACACCCCTCCGGTCGTGTCGATCGTCACGCCCGCGGACGGGTCGACCTCGGTCGAGACCGACTCGCTGACCTTCAGCGGGTCCGCCTCGGACGGCGAGGACGGAGACCTGAGCGCGAGCCTGTCCTGGGCCTCCGACATCGACGGCCCGATCGGCACGGGAGCCTCCTTCTCGGTCTCAAGCCTCTCGCTGGGCGGACACGTCATCACGGCCTCGGTGAGCGACAGCCATGGCGCGCCCGGTGCCGCGACGATCGGCGTCACAGTCAGCGCGAACGCGCCGCCGGTGGTGTCCATCGTCTCGCCGCTGGATGGCGCGACCTCGACCGAGACCGACTCGATCACCTTCGAGGCCAGCGCCACGGATGATCCGGACGGCGACCTCGCTGCGAGCCTCTCCTGGACGTCCAGCCTGGACGGCGCGATCGGGACCGGTGCCAGCTTCGCCCTCTCGAGCCTGTCGGTGGGGAGCCATACGATTACGGCAGCCGTGACCGACAGCCACGGGGCGCCCGGGTCAGCGGCAATCACGGTGACGGTCGATCCGAACGCGGCACCCGTGGTGACGATCACCGCGCCGGCTGATGGGTCCAGCTCTATCGAGACCGATCCGGTGGGCTTCGCGGCTTCGGCAGCAGATGATGAGGATGGAGACCTGACGGCGGGTCTGGCCTGGACGTCGAACATCGATGGTGCCCTCGGCGGTGGCGGGAGCTTCTCCCTCTCCACCCTCTCGATCGGTAGCCATACGATTACTGCGGCCGTGACCGATGCCCACGGAGCGTTGGGCTCCGCTTCGATCACGATCGTGGTGGATCCGAACTCCGCGCCGGTGGTGACGATCGCATCCCCGACCGAGGGGGCGAGTGGTACCGAGACGGACCCCATCAGCTTCGGCGGATCTGCCACGGACGACCTGGATGGCGATCTCAGCGGCAGCCTGTCCTGGACCTCGGACCTGGACGGAGCGATCGGCAGCGGGGCAGGATTCTCGCTCTCGACCCTTTCCGTGGGAAGCCATGTGATCACGGCGGCGGTGACGGACAGCCACGGGGTGTCCGGGAGCGCCACGGTCGCGATCACGATCGCCGCCAATACCCCCCCGGTGGTGACCATCACGTCTCCCGCGGACGGGTCGAGCTCGATCGAGACCGAGTCCCTCGCGTTCTCCGCCACGGCGGCGGATCTCGAGGACGGCGATCTCGCTGGCAGTCTGTCCTGGGTCTCGAACCTGGACGGAGCGATCGGGAACGGGGCGACGTTCCCGCTCACGACGCTCTCGGTGGGTAGCCACACGATCACGGCCTCGGTGACCGATAGCCACGGCGCGCCGGGCCAGGCCACGATCTCGGTGACGGTGAACCCCAACACCGCGCCGGTGGTGACCATCACCGCGCCCGCCGACGGCACGACCTCGACCGAGACGGACTCCCTCACCTTCACTGCGACGGCAACGGATGGACAGGACGGTGATCTCGGCGGAAGCCTGTCCTGGACCTCGAGTATCGATGGTGCGATCGGAACCGGGACGACCTTCCCGCTGACGACGCTCTCCGTGGGGATCCACACGATCACCGCCTCGGTGACGGACACCCACGGAGCGCCGGGCGCGGCCTCGATCTCGGTGACGGTGAACGCGAACACGGCGCCGGTGGTGACCATCACCTCACCCGCCGACGGCACGACCTCGACCGAGACGGACTCTCTCGCCTTCAGCGCCACAGCGTCGGATGGGCAGGATGGTGACCTCGCCGCGAGCCTCTCGTGGACGTCGAGCCTGGACGGCCCGATGGGGAGTGGTGGGTTCTTCTCTCTCTCCACCCTCTCGCCGGGGCTTCACACGATCACCGCGTCAGTGAGCGACAGCCACGGTGCGCCGGGCTCCGCCGTCATCGGAGTGACGGTGAACGTCAATACGCCTCCGGACGTGACGATCACGGCCCCGGCCGGTGGCTCGACCTCCGTCCAGGGCGCATCGGTTCTCTTCGCGGCTTCGGCGCCGGACGCCCAGGACGGAGATCTCGGCCCAGGCCTGGCCTGGGTCTCGAGTCTGGACGGCCCGATCGGAAGTGGGGCGAGCTTCTCTCTCTCCACGCTCTCCCTGGGCACCCACGTCATCACGGCCTCGGTGAGCGATACCCACGGTGCGCCGGCCTCGGCTGGGATCACCATGACCGTGAACGCGGGCGGCGCGCCGAGTGTCGTCATCACCGCACCCGCTGATGGCTCGAGCGCCGTCGAGACGGACCCGCTGGTCTTTGCCGCGACGGCGAGCGACGTCGAAGACGGCGACGTCACGGCGAGCCTTCTCTGGACCTCGAACCTCGAGGGTGCAATCGGCAGCGGAGCGGGCTTCTCCCTCTCGACCCTCTCTGTCGGAACCCATACGATCACTGCGACGGCGACTGACAGCGCCAGCAACCCGGGCGTCGCTGCGGTCCGGGTCAGCGTGAGTGCGAACGGCACGCCGGTGGTGGCGATCACGTCCCCGGTCGATGGCCTCGCCGTTACCGAGACCGACCCGATCGAGTTCAGTGCGACGGCATTGGATGGCGAGGACGGTGATCTCAGCGCAGCACTGGCCTGGAGCTCCGACCTCGACGGGCCGATCGGTGCCGGAGCGGGCTTCTCTCTCTCGACCCTCTCGGTCGGCACCCACGTCATCTCGGCCTCGGTGACCGACAGCCACGGTGCGACGGGCTTCTCCGGAATCTCGGTCACGGTGAATGCGAACGTGGCGCCGGCGGTCACGATCTCCTCGCCCGCGAACGGCTCGAGCACAGGGGAGGGGGCCTCGGTCACCTTCACCGGCTCGGCGCCGGATACGGAGGACGGCGACCTCAGCGAGAGCCTCGCCTGGGTCTCCGACCTGGACGGTTCGATCGGTGGAGGCGCGACCTTCGCCCTCGCGACCCTCTCCCCCGGGACCCACGCGATCACGGCTTCGGTGACCGACAGCTATGGCTCACTCGGCTCCGCGTCGATCACCTTCACGGTGAACGCCTGTGCTCCGGGCCTCGATCCGGATCTCGATGGCGCGTGTGATGGGGCTGACAACTGTCCGGCCATCTTCAACCCGGGTCAGGAGGACGTCGACGCCGACGGCACCGGCGATGTCTGCGACGTGTGCCCGGCCAGCGCGACGATCGATGTCGATCCGGACGGCGACGGGGTTTGCGCCGACAATTGTCCGGCGCTCTGGAATCCGACCCAGGACGACGGAGACGGAGATGGAGTCGGTGACGTCTGCGACGCCTGTCTCGACGACGGTACGGGCGGGGTCTGTGCGTCGGTGGGAAGCCCGCTCGACATCCAGATCGAGAGCGACGCCGACGATGCCGAGGAGACGGAAGAGACTGGCGAGGTCACTCTCACCAGCTCCGACCTCGACATGGTCCTGAACAGCGGGGACCTGGTCGAGGTGGGGCTGCGCTTCCGGGGCTTGCCGATCTCCCGGGGGGCCACGATCCATCGCGCGTATCTCCAGTTCGAGGCGGATGAGGAAGATCCGGGGCCGGCCTCGCTGATGATCGAAGCCGAGGCCTCCGACGACTCGCCTCCGCTCACCACCGGGCTCGGCGACATCTCCTCGCGGGTGCGCACCTCGTCCTGGGCCGGTTGGTCGCCGCCGGATTGGAACGACATCGGTGAGACCAGCGCCCGTCAAAGGACCTCGGACCTCTCTGGCGTGATCCAGGAGGTGGTGGATCGAGCCGGCTGGACGCCAGGGGCCGCGATGACCCTCATCATCAGCGCCCTCGATCTGGCAACGAACCGCACCGCAACGGCCCACGACGGGTCGCCCCAGGACGCTCCCATCCTTCACGTCGACTTCACGCCGATCCGGCCGGACGTCACGATCACGGCGCCGACGGACGGGGCGACGGCGATCGAGGCGGAGCTGCTGGGCTTCGCGGGTACGGCCATCGACGCTCAGGACGGCGATGTGACGGCCAGCCTGCTGTGGACGTCGGACCTGGATGGCGCGATCGGTAGCGGGGCCGGCTTCTCGATCTCCAACCTTTCGGTAGGGACCCACACGATCACGGCGACGGCGACCGATGGGGACGGCAACAGCGCCGCCGCGACGGTGAGCGTCACGGTGAACGCGAACACGGCGCCCCAGGTGACGATCTCGTCTCCCCTGGACGGGTCCACGGCCACGGCCACGGACTCCCTGACCTTCAGCGCTGGGGCGACCGACACCGAGGACGGCGACCTCTCAGCGGGCCTCGCCTGGGAGTCGGATGTGGACGGCCCGATCGGCAGCGGTGCGAGCTTCCCCTTCGCGGCCCTCTCGATCGGCACCCATGTCATCACCGCGTCGGTGACCGACAGCCATGGGGCGCCGGGCTCGACGTCGATCACCGTCACGGTGAATGCCAACGCAGCGCCGGTGGTGACGATTACCTCGCCCGGAGACGGCGCCGCGTCGATCGAGACCGATTCCCTGAGCTTCGCGGCCTCGGCGACGGACGACGAGGACGGGGATCTCGGGGGGAGCCTTTTCTGGACCTCGGACGTCGACGGCCCGATCGGAAGCGGCGCCTCGTTCTCCCTCTCGACCCTGTCCATCGGAGCCCACGAGATCACGGCCTCGGTCGTCGATGGCCACGGGGCCCCGGGCTCTGCATCGATCACGATCACGGTCGCCCCGAACACGGCGCCCAGCGTCTCGATCTCTGCACCCGCGGACGGCTCGGTGTTCGTTGCAACGGATCCGGTCACCTTCTCGGGCAGTGCAAGCGATCTCCAGGATGGGGATCTGAGCGGCAGCCTCTCCTGGGTCTCGAGTCTGGACGGCGCCATCGGCGCGGGCGCATCCTTCGCGTCGTCGGCGCTGTCGGTGGGAGCTCACGTGATCACGGCCTCGGTGATCGATTCCCACGGTGCACCGGGCTCGGCAGCGATCACGGTGACAGTGAATGCGAACACGGCACCGGCGGTGACGATCAGCGCCCCGGGCGATGGATCGACCTCGATCGCGACGGACTCGCTCACGTTCACAGGCTCGGCGACGGACGCCGAGGACGGCGACCTCAGCGCGAGTCTGGCCTGGAGCTCGGATGTCGATGGACCGATCGGCAGCGGCGTATCCTTCTCGACCTCGGTGCTGTCGGTGGGTCCCCACGTGATCACGGCCTCGGTGGTAGACGCCCACGGTGCGCCGGGCTCCGCCACGATCGGGCTGACCGTGAACGCGAATACCGCACCCCAGGTGACGATCGATGCGCCCGCGGAGGGCTCGTCGTCCGAGTCGGGCACGCCCCTGACCTTCACCGGCAGCGCGCTCGACGCCGAGGACGGTGATCTGAGCGGGGGCCTCCTCTGGAGCTCGAACCTGGACGGCGCGATCGGTGCCGGAGTGAGCTTCACCACGTCCACGCTCTCGATCGGGACCCACGAGGTGACCGCGACCTCGATCGACAGTCACGGGGCCGAGGGCTCGGCCTCGGTCACCACGATCCGCCTGCCCGAGCCGGGGGCCGAGGGCCTGCTGGCCGGACTCATCGGCCTCGGAGCCCTGGCGCGACGTCGGGCGAGGCGTTCTGGTTCGCCTCGCCCGGGAAGTCGGGAGGGCTAGACGCCGGGCCTGCGGGAATCCTCGAGGTTGGCGAGGCCAAGGGCGTCGGCTTCCGGGCTGCCGCCCCGCCAGCCGCCGGGCTCGACGGGACCGGGAAAGTCCGAGAAGGGAAACGGCACCTGCGAATCGTTGTAGGTGAGGTACCGCCCGACCCGGTAGTAGTAGGCGATCATCCGGTTGGCCAGGTCGCGGACTCTCGGGCTCGCCACCTCCTTCGTGACGAGGGCCCAGAGCAGCTCGAAGATCACGATCAGGGCGAGGACGCTCTCGATCACCGCCGCGATCAGCAGGAACAGGAGTGTGAGCAGGATCCGGAGTCCCGTGTCGCGGCGCTCGATCACTTCATCCGGATGGGGTCGGGCTTCGGCTCGCAGGTCTTCGGCCATGGTGTCCTCCTGTTGCGGGATGCGAGGGTCTTCGATTCCCCCGACAGAATGCAGAGGCCGTGCCAGCATGGGAAGCCCGAAGCGGCCCGGGGCGGCTCCAGCAGGGTGGCTGCGCCGCAGGTCCCGGCCTGCGTGCAGCGCACCAACTGCAGCTTCGAGCCGGCTCGGAGAGAAGACCCTTCCGGTGGGTCGGTTCGGCCCCGTCGTCTGGACGAGCCAGGCGCCAGCGCTCCAGTCGCCCAGCTCGAGGGAGCCCTCTCGCTCCTCGGAGCCCGCTTCACGAGGTCGGCGACCGCGGCGGCGTACGTGGGGTGGGGCGCAATGTCGAGCGGAAGACACGCGCTGGCCGTTCCCGACTGTTGCTGCGTGGGCGAGCCGGGTGGCTGCACCCGAGAATCGTTCGTCGCCCGGTCTCCGATCCCCCCTGGCCCTTCCTCAGGACGGGGTGATCTCCAGATCCGAGCGCATCACCAGGAGGCGCGTGGTCGGTCGCATCCGGGTCCTTCCGCCCTCGAGCACTCGCGCGACGCGGAAGACCTCCTGGGGATCCTCGTCCCAGATGTAGAACCCCGGACCCTCGGCGGCGTAGCCACCACCGCTCTTTCGGATGGGGACGGTCGTGGTCCCCGACAGTCGAGTCTCGATCTTCATCGTTCTTCCTCTTCTTGTTCGGAGGAAGCATCGGTCCGGATTGTGACGAACGTACTGCGGCCCCGAGACGTTCTCGCGATCATCCGGCGGACCGGGTCGGAGGTCGGAGCAGTGCCGGGGGTTCGCGCCGAAAGGGCGTTGGCGTCACACTGGCGATTCCCTGCGCCCCGCCGAAGGCCCCATCGATCCCATGACCGAGACCCAGCTCGTCGGCCCCGTCGTGCTCTTCATCCTGATGGTGATCGTCGGGCTCGAGCTGACGCCGGCGGACTTCTACCGGGTCATGCGGGCGCCGGCGGCGGTGGTCGGCGGCACCCTCGCGCAGCTCCTTCTGCTGCCCCTGATGACCTGGTGCGTCGTGGCGCTGCTCGACGTGCCGCCGGTCTTCGGTGCGGGTGCGATCCTGGTGGCGGCGTCGCCCGGTGCCGGGATCTCCAACATCCTCGTCGCCCTGGCACGCGCGAACACGGCTCTCTCCGTCACCTTGACCGGGGTGGCCTCGGTGCTCTCTGTCGCGACCCTGCCCGTGGTCGCGGCGCTCGGGGTCCGGGTCTTCCTCGGTGACAGTATCGTCGTGGACGTGCCGGTCGGCGTGCTCACCCTCCAGCTCGCCTTCGCACTGCTCCTGCCCATCGCGCTCGGGATGCTCGTGCGCGCGCGTCGTCCGGATCTCGCCCATCGCTACGCCCCGCGGATCCAACGCTGGGCGATGATCGCGATCGCAGTGCTGGTCGCCCTGTCCATCGTCTTCAGTGACGAGGAGGACATGCAGGTTGGCTTCGACGACCTCGGGATCGGATTCCTGGCCGCCGGGGTCTGGACCTTGTCGGCGATGGCGATCGGCTGGGGCATGGCCGTCCTCCTGCGGCTCTCCGCCCCGGATCGCTTCACCTTCCTGGTCGAGTTCTCGGCCCGGAACGTCGCCGTCGCGACCATCATCGCACTCTCGGGCCTCGACCGGCTCGACCTCACCTTCTTTGGCGGCCTCTATGTGGCGGTTGGCTATCCGCTGGCGGGGATCGCCGTCCTGTGGTGGCGCCGCCGTGAGCCGGAGAGCTGACTCAGCGGCGCACGAAGGGGGACGCGAAGCGCCAGGCGAGGGGCGCGAGGGCCGCAGCGAGCCCCAGCAGCAGGGCGATCCAGGTGCTGCGGTCCGGGAGCCAGCTCGGGGGTGTACCTTCGACCAGCCATGATCCGAGGCCCGTGAGGGTGCAGAAGAGGCAGAGGGCGGTGAGTCCGGTGGCCGCGAGCGCGCCTGCGAGCCGGCGCGGGCCGTCGTCGGCCGCCCCGGATGCTTCCCGGGCTATGGGTCGCCAGAAGCCCGGAGGTCGGACCCGGACGTAGAAGACTCGTAGCTGCGCGCGGGGCTCGGTCGGGCCGATGAGGGATGTCGCCACCGCTGCGATCGTCGAGGCTGCCGCGATCGCAAGCAGACGCAGCGCTTCATGGTCCGTGACCTGGAGCAGCACGGGCGCCAGCGCCGTCGAGGTGAGGATCGCCGCGAGCTCTCCCCAGGCCGTGACGCGCCACCAGATCCAGCGCAACACCAGGGGCACCCCCATACCGGCTCCGAGCAGCAGGCTCGCGTGCCACGCCGCCTGGATCGAGGCGAGCTGAGTCATCACGGCCAAAGCGATGAGGAGGATCAGGCCGCTCGAGATGCGCGCAACGCGTACGAGCTCGCGTGGGTGAGCCGGTCGTCCGCGCCAGCTGCAGTAGAAGCGGCCGTAGAGGTCGTTGGACCAGTAGGACGCCCCCCAGTTCAGGTGGGTGTCGATCGTCGAGGCGAGAGCCGCCAGCATGGCGGCGAGCATCGCGCCTCGGACGCCCGTGGGGAGCAGCTCCGCCATTCCCCGGACGAAGGTCGCCTCGCGTTCGGCGACGAGCGTTGCCCCCATCACACCAGGCTCCGCGGGGAAGAGAACGAGCAGACCCACGCCGATCGGCAGCCAGAGCAGGCTGCGCACCAGGATCTGGGTGACGCTGAAGACGAGGGTCGCGCGCACGGCATCGGCGTCGCTGCGGCAGGCCATCGTGCGCTGTGCGAGGTAGCCCGTCCCGTCCGCGTTCATCTGCACCAGCCACTGGAGTCCGAACACCGCGAGCAGTGCCAGGCCCGCGTCATTCGCGCGTGAGGGTGTGAATGCGAGCATCTCGTCGGGTCGGATGCCCCCCGGCCCTCCCGCGGCGTAGGTCTCCCGGAGCTGCGTCGCGAGGGCGTGGGGGCCTCCCGTCTCGAACAGGACGATTCCGGCGTAGAGCGCGGTCGCGCCCAGCATCAGGGCGAGCTGGACGACGTCGGTCTGCACCACACCCCGGAGTCCTCCGGTTGCGGAGTAGAGGAATGTCACGCCGAGCAGCAGCGCGAGGGAGATGAGGTTGTCGGCAGAGCGGATCCAGGTCTCCGCTCCTCCGCTCCCGACGCTCGCAAAGGGGACGCCCACCCACGCGACCACGGTCCGGACTGGCTCGAAGACCGCGGTCGGCAACCAGTCGTGCCAGGACAGGAAGGGCTCCGCGATCTCCTTCGCGGCCCAGAAGACCATGGCGAGGACTACGCAGTTGAAGACCGTGCCGAAGTAGAGCGCCTTCGCGGCGCGCAGCCATGCGGCGCCTCGCGAGCCGTAGCGGATCTCGGCGAGCTCCGCGTCGGTCACCACCCGTGCGCGCCGCCAGCTCGGCGCAAGCAGGAAGCCAAGAAGCAGGAACGCGAGGGCGTAGATCCAGAGCCTCCACAGGGAGAAGATCCCGGCGGTGGCGATCAGTCCCGTGACCAGCAGCGGCGTGTCCGCCGCGAACTGGGTCGCCGCCATGCTGAGCCCAGCCTTCCAGCCGCTGAGGCTTCGCGACGCCAGGAAGTAGGACTCGAGACCGCTCGACGCCTTCTTGCGCGCCCGCCAGCCCACGGTGAGGGCGTAGGCCGCAAAGGCGAGGATGATCAGCGCATCGAGTCCGGTGAGGGCGCCGCGAATGGGATCAACCTGGGGGGGCATCCGCCCCAGCTTGCGGTTCGTCTCGGATGCGCGCCAGGCGCGGCGTGGAGCGCTCCGCTGGGGCTGCAATCGGGACCTTCTTCATCGGCACCCCGGGCGGACCGATAGAAGGAGGGGTGGATCCGATGGGGCAGGGATCGGTCTGATGCTGCGCTTGGAATCGGCGGGCGCCGGAATCGCCCGGTCTACGCGGCTGCGTGCCGACGACGAGCGGCGGGCGCGGGCGATTCAGCTGGGCACCCTTGGGATGTTCACGATCGGCATCCCAACGGCCTTCCGTTACTGGGCCCTGGGCGTCCCGAGCCTCACCGGTGCTCTGCTGATCACGATGGCGGCCTGCGGAGCGAACCTCGTGTGGCTGCGCCGGTCAGGGCGCACGCGCCGCGCCGGAAATCTCGCCATCGGCCTCTACTGCACGCTGCTTCTGCTCTCGCTCTCGTCCACCGGCGGCTTCTACGATCCCAACTTCGCCTGGCTCTACACGATTCCGGTGGCCGCCGCCTACCTGCTCGGGCTCGGCAGCAGCTGGGCCTGGACGGCCGTGGCCATGGTGAGCACCGTGGTCTTCTGGCTGCTTCCCTCCTACGGGATCGTGGTGCCGAACCTGGTGCCGGCGGAATCGATGGAGGCCCAGGCGCTCTTCAATCGTCTGACGGCGATCGCCGGTCTGGCGGTGCTCTCGACGAGCTTCGTCGTGAGCCAGCGGAACGCCGATCGAGAGCTCGAGGAGAGTCACCGGGACCTGGCGCGGGAGGCGGCCTGCGTCAAGCTGCTGCAGCATGCCGCCGTGGCCGCGAACGAGGCTCGCACCTTCGAGAGTGCGCTCGAGGGCTTTGCGCGGCGGGCGATGGAGACCAGCGGCTGGCACGTGGCCCACGTCTGGTCGCTCGCTGTCGACGGCTCCGGCGATCTCGTCTCGGGCCCCGTGTGGCTCGACGACGATTCGGTGCACTACGCACCTCTGAGGCGGCTGACCCTGGAGACCCGATTGGGGCCCGGCGACAACGCGTTGAGAAGGGTCGTCGAATCCGGCCGCCCCGTGTGGGCTACCGAGGGCCGCATCGCCACCTCGGACTCGCCGCGGGGGCGCTGTGCCGCAGAGCTCGGGCTGCGGTCGGTCGTTGCGATCCCGGTGCCTTCGGCCGACGAGGTGGTCGCGATTCTCGAGTTCTTCGGCGGCGACGCCACTCCCATCGACGAGCGGATGATCCGGGTCCTCGCCGACACGGGCCTTCAGGTCGGTCGGGTCGCGGAGCGAATCGAACTCGAGGAGCGCATCCGACAGTCGCAGAAGCTCGAGTCCGTGGGGCAGCTCGCCGCGGGCATCGCCCACGAGATCAACAATCCGATGGCCTACGTCCGCTCGAACCTCGGCGCCTTGCGGCGTGAGTGGGGCGCCCTCACGGCGGACGCCGAGAAGGCGGGGTGGCCGGATCCGCTGACGGCGAACCTCGGCGAGTGCGAGGAGCTCATCGACGACTCCCTCGAGGGCGTCGACCGGGCGATCGCGATCGTGCGCGAGGTGCGCGAGTTCTCCCGGGCGAGCGATACCCGCTTCGAGCGATTCGATCTTTCGGAGCTGATCGACGGAGCGTTGCGTGTCGCCGAGGTTCAGCGTCCGGCAGGCATCGTCGTCGAGCGCGCCTACGCACCGATCGAGCCCATCTCCTGTATCGCCAGCCAGCTGGGGCAGGTCATCCTGAACCTCGTCGTGAATGCCTTCCAGGCGATGGGGGAGACGGGGACGCTGCGGGTGACGACGAAGGACCTCGGATCGCGCGCCGCGATCCGGATCGAGGACGACGGTCCGGGCATCGACCCCGTGGCCCGCGAGCGGATCTTCGACCCCTTCTTCACCACCAAGGCGGTCGGAGAGGGTACTGGCCTCGGCCTCTATATCTCCTACGAGATCGTGCGCGCCCACGGCGGCGAGATCCGCGTGGAGTCCAAGCCGGGGCACGGTGCGCGCTTCGAAGTGCTGCTTCCGATCGTCGCGCCGGATCCGGAGAGCCTCGGGGCCTGAACGACCGCCGACGGCTCAGAGCACGAGGACCGTCTTCGCGCTGGGCCGCTCGCGAAACTCCCGGCTCCAGCGATCCAGGTGTCGCAGGCTCGGATCGATCTCGACCCCGCCGAAGCGCGCGACCTGGAGCGCCGCGGCGAGTGTGCAGTCGGCCACGGTGGGGCGGGCTCCGGCGACGAAGCTCCGCCCATCGGACAGGGCGTCATCGAGGAAGCCCAGGCCGGCGGGAAGCGACGCCCTTGCGTCCTTCGCCAGCTCCTCGTTCGGCGGGCGGCCGAGGGGGGAGCGAGTGGCGTGGACGAGGCGGGCGATCGGCATCAGGACCCGCAGCAAGGCGATGAATTCGAGCTGGCGCGTGCGCGCCCGGTCCTCCGGGTCCCGGCCGAGCAGCGGGGGGTCGGGGTAGCGATCCTCGAGATACTCGAGGATCGCCTCGGACTCGATCAGGTGCCCTCCATCGTCCAGCTCCAGTACCGGTAGACTGCCGAAGGGATTGCGCGCCAGATGTTCGGGCCGGCGCTGATCACCCTGGGAGAGATCCACCGGAACCTCTTCGATCGAGATCTCGGCACCTGCGCTGCGCTTCTCCTCGAGCAGGAGTCTCACCCTCGTCGGGTTCGGTGCGATGGGAAAGAAGTAGAGTCTCATGGCTCCCATTCCAGTATTCGGACCCACGGCTCCGGGGTCGATCCATCCGTCGTCATGCTCGCCATCGTGTTTGCACCCACGGATTCGCAGCCATGGGACCTTCGAACTTCTCTCGAGGCCGAAGGGCAGGGCGAGGTCGTCGCATCATATCGGCTCGGACCTCGCGTGGCCCGCCCATGACGGCGCCGATCGAGGAGCGTCCGCTGCGGGCTCTCGACCTCGGCGGCTACGTCCTGAAGAGGGACTGGCCGAGCTGCGGATCGACTCGCGTGAAGGTGTTTACGGAGATGGGCGCGCTGCGGCGAGACGGCCCGGGAGTCTACGCCGCGCGTCTGATCGAGGCCTGGCCCAACCTGCCCGTCGAGGACGAGAGGCGGCTCGAGGATCCGGGCGTGCGCGAGAACTTCATCGTTCGGCTGTTCGGCAACTGGCGCATCCGGGCGCTCTTCGGCGGGCGCTGGACGAGGCCCCGTGTGGAGGTCTTTCACGCGGCCCACGAGCTACAGCTGATGGCGCACTCACCCGAGGCCTGCCGCGAGCTCGGACGTCCGGTCGCGGCGCTGAAGGACACTCCCCGGACCGGGTTTCGCGAGTCCTACGAGCGCGAGTTCATGCAAGCCCTCGGGCGAATGCCCTCGCGCGGGCGCAGCGCGAAGGTTCTCCAGCACGCGGCCCGGAAACTCGCGAAGCAGCTGGATCCTGCGTCGCGGAGGGAGATGGCCGAGCTCGTTCGCGACGATCTCTGCGGTCTCGTTCCCCGGGTGGTGCCGATCTCCCTGATCCGCCATCACGTTCGCATCCATCGAATCGGGGCTCTCGAGGGCCAGCCGTTCCTCGAGCCTCACCCCGGGGAGCTGATGCTCCTCGATCATGCGTGACGAGCGGATCCCGTCTGTCTGGGTGCCCACCCCTCCAGAAGGCTAGGCTCCCGAGGGGGGTGAGATGACGGAGCGGAAGGACCTGCGCCAGTCACGCGTGCCCTCGGGGCGCGCCGAGCGACTGGTGCATCTCGGCTGGCTCGCGGGACGGATGGCGATCGGCGGTGCTGCCGAGGGCCTGCGGCGGGCGAGCGGGGTCGGGCCGAGCGCCGGGAATCCGCTGCTCAGTGGTGCGAACGCGCGTCGCCTCGCCCGGTCCCTGTCCTCCATGCGCGGCGCCTCGATGAAGCTCGGCCAGCTCCTGTCCCTCGAGGCGGAGGACCTCCTCCCGCCGGAGGCTGCCGAGGCGCTCGCCACCCTGCGCGACGCCGGCGACGCCATGCCCGAGGCGCAGCTTCGCAGCGTGCTTCGCGCGTCCTGGGGACCCGACTGGGAAGGGCGCTTCGCGGAGTTCGATTTCGAGCCGATGGCGGCCGCCTCGATCGGTCAGGTCCACGCCGGGACCACCACCGACGGCCGTGAGCTGGCGTTGAAGATCCAGTATCCGGGCGTCGCGCGCAGCATCGACAGTGACGTGAACAACCTCGCGGCGGCGCTGCGTCTGGCGAAGATCCTCCCGGGCGACGTGGACTTCGACCCGCTGATCGAGGAGGCGAAGCGTCAGCTGCGCGACGAGGCGGATTACGCGACCGAGGCGGAGCACCTGCGCCGCTATGGGGAGCTGCTCGCCTCCGAGTCCGAGGTGGTCGTGCCGAAGGTTCACGACGATTTCACGACGGCCAACGTGTTGGCGATGGACAGGCTGCACGGAGTTCCGCTGGAAGACCTATGCGGCCCGGAGCACCCGGATCGGGAGCGGGATCGCGCGGCGACTCTGCTCCTGCGGCTCGTACTCCGCGAGTTCTTCGACTTCCACTTCATTCAGTCCGATCCGAATTTCGCGAACTACCTCCTGCTCCACGACGGCCGTATCGGACTCATCGATCTCGGTGCGGGCTACGAGCCGAGCCAGAGCCTGTGCGCCGCTTACGCCCGACTCTTTCGCGCTTCGATCGACGGCGACCGCGTGGCCATGCGCCGCGTGGCCGAGGAGATCGGCTTCGTCACACCCGAGGACGCCGCCGCGGGGGCCGAGGGCGTGTTGGACCTGATCTCCCTGGCGACGGAGCCCTTCCACGATGCGGAGGGTTACGACTTCGGGAGCTCCGACCTGCCCGCTCGCGCCCGTGAGGCCTCCATGGCCCTGGTCTTCGAGCACGGGTTCCTGCGGCCGCCGCCGCCTCCGACCCTCTTCCTCCAGCGCAAGCTGGCCGGCACCTTCCTGCTCTGCGTTCGGCTGCGGGCACGGGTCGACGCGCGGCGCCTGCTCGAGGAGGAGCTCGATCGCTTCGAGGCGCGGGGCGACACCTCTCCGCTGGAATCCGAGGGCTGAGTCGTCCGCCCCCGGGAGCTGCCGCCCCCTGGGTGCTCAGATCTGCGACGCAGGATCCTGGGACGAGTCGGCGTCTTCGGGGCGGCGCTTCGAGGTCTCCATCGCGACGGGTTGCACCAGGTAGAAGAGACAGTCGCTGCGCGCGACGTCGGCATTCGTCGTCACCATGATGGGGACGCCGCCACGCCGGAGGGCGAGGCGGCCTTCGCTGATCGCGAAGGAGTCGTCGGTGTGGTCGCGCCCGTCGGCGCAGCGCACCTCCAGGGGCCGCTCGACGTCGGCCCGAACCCAGCCGATCGGCTCGCCGGCGGCCACGGTCACGAAGTTGTGCCGCTCGACGTCGGCTC
Source organism: uncultured bacterium (assembly GCA_937937315.1). GTDB lineage: Bacteria > Myxococcota_A > UBA9160 > UBA9160 > SMWR01 > CALDCK01. The sequence goes on along the minus strand of CALDCK010000331.1, from coordinate 14,899 downwards.
GGATCGTCAGGTCGGCGCCCTCCACTGGTGCGTCGGCGAAGGCCAGGGAGAACCCGGGCCGGAGGCTCACGCGCCGCGGGTCCTGGTAGACCTGCATCGTTCGATCGCCTTCCGGCGCCGCGGTCGGGTCATCGGCCGCGACGTAGCTTTCGAGTCCGGCCAGGGCGGTGCGGTCGGCAGCCGGATCGCCTGCACGCCCGACCTCGATGGTGGCGCTGGGCGCGAACCCGATCGTCGCCTCGACCAGCGCTCCCAGGCGAAGCGTGCTGTGGACGAATCGGTCGCCGAAGTGGGCACAGAGCGCGAGCTCCCGCTCTCCCGCGTGGGGCCCGACGGCGTAGGCGGGGTTGTGACCCGTGTTGTTGTGGATGTCGATCACCGCCTCGGGCGCGGCGGCGCGCAGGGCCTCGAGGATGGCAGCGGCAAGGGAGCCCTCGGGATCGTCGGCGGGGCCGAAGAAGCAGCGGTTGAGGTCGCGACGCCCGGGGAGCGCGCGATGGACGAAGCCGTCGCCGTGCAGCGCTGTCTCTACGGCGGCGATGATCGCGATCACGTCGACGGCGGGCGCCGGGTCGCTGCGCAGCCAGGCGTGCAGCGCGCGCAGCCCCGAGGGCTCGTTGCCGTGGAGCAGTGTGGTGACGACCCGGACCCGGGAACGATCTCGCCCCGGAATGCGCAGCAGGGTGGGGCGCCCGAGTCCGGCCAGAAAGGCGGTCGGCGTGCTGGGCAGGTCGGCGGGCCGCGGCGCGTCGACGGTGCGCAATCGGGACGCGCTCACGCCTCATCGCCGCAGGGCCAGCGGTGGACCGGTAGCGCCTCTTCGGAGTGGGCGAGGTAGCGCGCGAACATGGCGGTGAGGGCCTCCTCCCGCGACGCGTTGGCCTCGAGGCGTTCGAGCGTGCGCCGCTGCCAGCGCGCTCCGGTGCGGCCGGACTCGACGCGCTCCCGGATGATCTCGAGCAGGGGCACGCTGTCTTCGGGATCTACGCCGGCAGAGTCGAGACCGGCCTGGGCCTTGGGCAGGAGCCGCAGGGCCAGATCCCTCGCCGATCGGGAGCCGTCGCAGGGCCAGGGCAGCTCGGCGTCGAGCCCGCTCTGCCCTGCGCGGTAGAAGCCGTGGTGGAGGGCCTCGAAGGGCAGGCGAGCGGCGGTCTCGTCGGCCTCGGGCGCCATCGCCAGGGCGAGCCCGATCAGGAAGGCGACGTTGGCGAGCATGTCCTCGATCGTCGGGCCGGCGGGTAGGAATCGCATCTCCACGCGCAGGTGGCCCTCGTCCGCGGGATCGTAGATCGCGCGGTTCCAGCGCCAGACCGTGCCCTGGTGGAGACGCAGCTCCCGCAGCGTGGGAATCGCCCCGGCAGCGAGGGCCTCGGAGGGCCGCTCCTCGTCCAGCACCGGCAGCAGCGGGGTGTGGAGCTTCACGTTTTCGCGAAACAGCTCCAGGGGCCCCTCCTCGAGCCAAGCGCGTCCGAAAGAGACTCGCGCCTCCGGGCTCTGGAGGGTGAACTCGCTACGGCCGTCCACGGCCTGCTTGAACAGAGCGACCCGCGTCTCCTCCCACAGGCGCCGCCCGAGGAAGGTCGGCGAGTTGCCGCTGACCGCGAGCACCACGGGAGTGGCGAGCTGGATCGCGTTGTAGACCTGGCGGAAGCGCCGCGGCGCCACCCGGAGGTGGACCTGGAGGGAGGTGGCTGCGCCCTCGAAGGTGACATCGTCGCACTCGACGTCGAGGACGTCGTCGCCGTGGATGTTCAGGCGGAAGGGGCCGTGCCGCAGTCTCCGGAGGCCGGCCGAGAGGGCGCGGTAGCGCCGGCTGTCGGTCATCACGTGAGACTGGAGGTCGGAGGCCCGCAGCGTCGGCAGGATCCCGATCAGCGCGATGCGCGCGCCGAGGGGCCCAGCGGCGCGGCGCATCTCATGGAGCGCGCCGTCGAACTCGCTTCGCAGGGACTCGAAGGGGCGACCCACCAGGGGGCCGTGACGCAGGTTGCCCTCGAGGTTGAAGCGATCGAGCTCGAAGGTGAGGCGCGGGTCGTCGGTCCGGGCGAGGACCTCGGTGTTGATGGGGAGCGGCCGACCCGAGCGGTCCACCAGGCTGGCCTCGATCTCGGCCCCGAGGCTGGCCGGACCCTCGCCGAAGCCCGGCCGCGCGAGGAGCTGGGTCAGGACCGCAAGGGATTCGTCGAGCCGCTGGGAGAAGCGCTCGTAGTCCACCTCGCCGAAGTGTTCCTTCGTGATCTCGAGTCCCATCCGCTCCCGGCCCCACCTCTCCGATCGGGGGGGAGTGTAACGCCCTTGCATTCGGTCTCGACGTGTCGAACTGTTCGGGAGGATCGTCGTTCCCGCGAGGGGCAGGAGTGTTCGGATGTCTGTTTCTGCTGTCCCCTGGGTCGTGGCCGTGGGCGGCCGCGTCGCCGTCGGGAAGAGCAGCGTTGCGCGGGCGCTGGCCGAACGGCTCGGCGCGGGCTGCCTCCAGTCCGATCGTCTGCGGGAAGATCTGCTCTACGCCGAGGCCCCGGGCGGCGGCGACGGGCCCTCGAAGATGGCGTTCTGGCCGGGCTTCGAGCCGCGGGTCTATGGAGACCTGCTGCGCCGGGGTCGCGCCGAGCTCGAGGCCGGCCGATCCATCGTGCTGGATGGGTGCTTTGCGCGGACCGAGCAGCGCGAAGCCGCGCGCTCCCTCGCCCGTCAGCACGGCGCGCCCTTCCTCTTCATCGAGTGCCGTGCCGAGCCGGAGGTCATCCGGGCGCGACTGGCGGCTCGCGAGGCCGAGGACGGGAGCGGCTGGCACTGGATCTCCGACCGCCTGGCGGCCCGCTGGGAGGAAGGCGACGCGCTCGCTCCGGACGAGCGCCTGGTGCTCGACACGGGCCGCGCCCTGGGCGACGCCCTCGCGGCGCTCGACGCCCGGGTCGCGGCTCGGGTCCCGGTGCGCGACCAGCCGCTCCAGGCCGTCACCTTCGACTGCTGGAACACCCTGCTCTTCGAGCCCGACTGGGACGAGGCCCATGCTCGGCGGGTCGGGGCTCTCACCCGGGCCGCCCTCGAAGCGGGCCGGACCACCACGATCGGCGAAGCGGATGCGGCCTTCTCCGGGGCGTGGGAGCGCCACATGCGGCTATGGTCCGAGGGGCTCGCGACCGGGTCACGAGAGGTGGCCCGGGATGCCCTCGGAACCCTCGGCCTGCGCCGCCCCCACGCCGAGCTCGAACATCTGGTCGAGGCCTTCGAAGAGGCCTCCCACACGAGTCGCGTCCAGTCGCTGCCCGGGGCGCAGGAGACCCTTCGCGACCTGAGCGCCTCGGGAGTTCGCTGCGCGCTCGTCTGCGACACGGGCCTGACGCCCGGGCGCGTCGTGCGACGACATCTGGAGCGGCTGGGGCTGCTCGAGTTCCTCGAGGTGCAGGCCTTCTCGGACGAGGTCGGCGTTCCGAAGCCCGACCCGCGCACCTTCCGCGCCGCCCTCGACCCGCTGGGCGTCGCGCCGAATCGGGCGCTCCACGTGGGTGACCTGCGCCGCACGGACGTCGCCGGCGCTCGCGGGCTGGGGATGCAGACCGCGCGTCTCTCCGCGCGGCACGACGACACGACGGCTCTGCCCGAGGCCGACCTCGTGGTGGAATCGATTCCGGATCTCTGGCGGGCCCTCGCCGGTCGGCTTCCGCCTCGCAGGCGAGCCGAGGCGCACCGCTGAGTGCCCTCGGCGCCCGCTCTCGTCTACCATCCGACGTCCAGCATGAGGAGGTTCGACATGAGAGGTTTCGAAGGACGGCGCGTTCTGGTGATGGTCCTGGCGCTGATCGCTCTGGGGGTCTCGATGGCCGCTTGTGGGGGCTCGACCGCCGACGGGTTTCCCGGGCGGGGAGTCGTCGAAGGCGTGGATGCCGCGGCCCGCACGGTGTCGCTGAACCACGAGGACATTCCCGGTCTGATGAAGGCGATGACGATGACCTTCGAGGTCGCCCCGGGCGTGTCTCTCGAGGGAATCGGCGCGGGCGTCGAGGTGGACTTCCGGGTGACTCACGAGAATGGTGTCTACACCGTGACGGCAATCGAGGTCGCAGGCGCCGTCTCCTCGGGGGCCGAGTCGGCCCCCTGAGCCCGGCTACTCCGCCTCGGAGGCCTCGACCGGCCCATCGATGTCCTGCCGGGCGAGATGGAAGAGCGCGAATCCCGGCAGGACGACCTGGGGAACGGCCATGCCGATCAGGGTCCCGGCGTCCTTGCTGCGGATCTCGACCTGGTCGCCCGAGATCGGATCCGTGACACGTCCCAGCGACTCGCCGGCTGCGACGCGTTCGCCGAGCTGGCGTTCGGTGACGAAGATGCCGCCCCACGTGGCGCGCACCCAACGGGTGTGGTGGAAGACACGCTGGGGGTCGCCCGGGGGCGGCGCTTCGGGCAGCATCTCGAGCTGCTCCATCACGTTGCGAACCCCTTCGACGCCCCGGGCCACCTCGTCTCGTTGGAAGCGCAGCGATTCGCCGGCCTCGTAGAGGAGCGCCGGGATGCCGGCGTCCATCGCCTCCCGGCGCAGGGAGCCTTTGGGTCCGCGCCCGTCGATCACGATGCCCACGCCGAAGTGAAGGGCGAGCTCCGTTGCGCCGCCGTGGCCGAGATCCGTCCGCACCTGGGGCACGTTCGCCCGTTGATTCGAGCCCGTGTGCAGGTCGATCAGGGCGTCGCACCGGCGCACCAGGCCCTGGAACACGCGCTGGGCGATCCGGGCGCCGGTGCTTCCCTCGGCGTTCCCCGGAAAGGCGCGGTTGAGGTCGCGCCGGTCGGCCAGGTAGCGGCTTCCGTTTCGGAAGCCCCAGAGGTTGACGATCGGGAGCGCCAGCACGGTGCCCGAGGTTTTCTCGGGATCGAGGGCGTCGTAGACACTGCGAACGATCTCGACGCCGTTCACCTCGTCCCCGTGGAGGGCTGCCGTGAGGCAGAGGGTCGGACCGGGAGCGTCGCCGCGCACCACGAGGAGGGGAACGTCGAGGGAGTCCTGGGTGAAGGAGCGCTCTGTCGCGAAGGAGAGGCGGGCCTTCGTGCCGACGCCGACCTCGTGGCCGTCGAAGTGCGCGGGGCCCCACGTCGCCGTGTCGTCGCCGCGGGAGGTCCCGGCGACGGTCAGGGAGGTTGCGATCGCGAGGCCGAGGATCCCACGTCGGGTCCAGGCACCGAAACGCTGCCCCGTCATGGACGAGTCCCTGGAGTGGTGGATCGGGCGCACCACGCGGATGCGTGCCGTGACACGAGTCAGTCCGCGCAATCGATGCAGTGGGTCGCGTAGGGCAGGGCCTCGAGGCGCCCTTCCGCGATGGGTTCGGCGCATCCGATGCAGTGACCGTATCGACCGGATGCGATGCGGCCGAGCGCGCCCTGGATCTCCTCGACCTCACTGCGCTCGGTCTCGCTGAGTCGTTCGAGCACCTCGTCGTTCTGCGCCTCGCTCGCCTGCTCCGGCCAGTCCCGATCTCCGGGAGTGCGCAGGTGTCCCTCGATGCGCGCGAGGCGCGGCGCGAGCTGCCTCAGCCGGTCTTCGAGCCTCTTCTTTACGACGCCGAGATCGGCCATCACCACCTCCCTGGCCCGTAGTGGGCCCGAGCGGGAGGTTTCCCCACCCTGAGGCATCGAACAACCACCTGCGCCTGGCAGGGCCGCCCCGGGCCGGGCCCGCTCCCCCCGGCGCGCCGGAACCCGGAACCCGGGGCCCAGGGGTGCCTGGGACACCCGAGTCGGCTCGACTGAGGCGAATCGCCTCGTGTCGAGAAGGTGGGGGGCCTCGAGCCGCCGCTACGCGCTCGCAGGGTGCCTCATCCTGGCACGTGGATTGCTCCCTCCTCGGAGTAGGGAGGGCCGCCGATGACCCGTCGAGACCGCCTGATTCGCGAGCGCGAGCACGATCCCTACAAGCTCCGGCAGAAGCTCCACGAGCCTGCCGCCTGCGGCGACTGCGGGGCCAGGTACCACAAAGGCCGCTGGGAGTGGACCGCCGCCCCGGCGGAGGCCGCCCGGGTGATCTGTCCGGCCTGCCAGCGCGTGCGGGACGATTATCCGGCTGGAGTCCTGACGCTCCGGGGCGAGTTCAATCTCCGACATCGCGAGGAGGTGATCGGTCTGGTGCGGAACGTCGAGGACCGCGAGACGCGACGTCATCCGCAGAAACGGATCATGTCGGTCGTCGAGGGCGAGGGAGAGGTGACGGTGAAGACCACAGAGGCCGCTCTCGCGAGAAATCTCGGCACGGCGCTCCACGACGCCTACGACGGGAAGCTCGACTATCACTACACGGATGAGGGGGGCGTCCTCCGGGTGCTCTGGGAGCGCTAGGGTGCCGGGCGACACGGATCCGCGCGTGGTTCGGGGCCCAGACGTCATTCGAACGAGCAAGCGGGGTTTCTGGCTGCTGAAGAATCCCGCGACCAACAAGGGGCTCGCCTACTCCCAGGAAGAGCGCGATCGCCTCGGACTGAGCGCCCTCCTGCCCCCGCGGATCCTCTCCATCGAGCAGCAGGTAGAGCTCGAGATGGAGCACCTGCGGGCGAAGCCCGACGCCCTGGAGAAGTACATCGGGCTCTCGGTCCTCCAGGATCGCAACGAGGTCCTCTTCCATCGCGTGTTGGTGGAGCATCTCGCCGAGCTCATGCCGATCGTGTACACGCCCACCGTCGGTCTCGCGTGCCAGAAGTACAGCCACATCCAACGCAGCGTACGCGGCATCTGGCTCACCCCGGCGGACATCGACCGGATTCCAGAGCGTCTGCGGGAGTATCCCCTTCAGGACATCCGCCTCATCGTCGTGACCGACAACGAGCGCATCCTCGGTCTGGGCGATCAGGGTGCGGGCGGCATGGGCATTCCCATCGGCAAGTTGGCGCTCTACATCGCCGGTGCAGGCATCCATCCCTCGAAGGTCCTGCCGATCAGCCTCGACGTTGGTACCGACAACCCGGAGCTCCTCGACGATCCGCTCTACATGGGGCACCCCGGACGCCGTCTGCGCGGTGCGGGGTACGACGCCTTCATCGAGGCCTTCGTGGAGGGGGTGCGCGAGGTGTTCCCGAGGGCCGTCGTGCAGTGGGAGGACTTCCACAAGGACCACGCCTTCGAGATCCTCGCCCGGTACCGCCGGCGGATTCCCTGCTTCAACGACGACATCCAGGGCACCGCGGCCGTGGCGGTGGCTGGCGTCCTGGCGGGGCTGCGCATCACCGGCCAGTCGCTCCGAGACCAGCGCTTCGTCTATATGGGCGCCGGCGAGGCGTGCACGGGGATCTGCCAGCTCGCCCGCGCCTCCATGCGGGCCGAGGGGGTCGAGGAAGAGGTGATCGCCCGCGCGCACCTCCTGTTCGACCGGAAGGGTCTGCTGCGGGAGGGCATTCCCGTACGTGAGCCCTACAAGGAGGGCCTGGTGGCGAGTCGGGCCGTGCTCGGCCACTACGGCCTCGATGGGATCGACGACCCCACTCCCGAGCAGGTGATCGCTCGGGTGAAGCCCACCGTCCTGATCGGCGCCACGGCGACGCCGGGAATGTTCCACAGGACGATGATCGAGGAGATGGCAAGGCACGTGGAACGGCCGATCGTGATGCCGCTCTCGAATCCGAATAGCAAGTCCGAGTGCTCGCCCAAGGAGGCGATCGAGTGGACCGGCGGTCGCGCCATCGTCGCGACCGGGAGCCCCTTCGCGGACGTCGTGCACGACGGCGTCCGGCACGTGATCGGACAGGGGAACAACGTCTTCATCTTTCCCGGAGTGGGCCTCGGTGTGATCCTTTCGCAGATGCAGGAGGTGCCCGACGAGGTCTTCTACGCCGCGGCGAGGGCTCTCGCCGACAGCGTCGACGACGAGCGCCTGCTGCTGGGAGCGCTCTACCCGGACCCATCGGATCTACGCGAGGCGAGTGCGAAGGTAGCCGCCGCGGTCATCCGCTACGCCGGCGAGAGCAGGCTCGGCCGTCCGGTGCCCGACGCCGAGGTGGAGGGAGTCGTGCGCGAGTCGATGTGGTTCCCGCGCTACGTGCCGATCCTTCCGAGAAAACCCGCGCCGACGCCTGGTGAGTCCGGCTGACCGGCCCCACGCCACGCGAGACCGCGTCGACCTCGGAGCGGGTGGAGTTCGCGGCGAGAAGTGCTGTTGGAGAGCGAGACGATTCGGCCGCGCTCGAGATGGTATGGTGCGAGCTGCGAAGTTCGAGAGGAGTCGCGACGCGCCGAGCTTCCGGGGGCGGGCTCACTGCGGGATTGGCCGCCGGTCCGCCAACGGCCGGGGATCACGGAGAGCGGGCCGGACCGGAGGCCCCGGACCGGGGCAAGAGAGGGGTGACGTGAACGAGGCGGTCCGGGTACGCGCGGCGGTGGTCGACGAGCCGGGTGCGCTTCCGCGGATCGAGGAGGTCGTGGTGCGCCCTCCTCGGAAGGGCGAGGTGCGGGTGAGGGTTGCGGCCTGCGGCATCTGCGCCAGTGATCTCCATGTGTGGCGCACGGGAGAGGGCATCCAGTTTCCCGCCGTGCTCGGCCACGAGGCGGCGGGCGTGATCGAGGCCCTCGGCCCGGGTGTGGAGCACCTCGTGGAGGGAGATCGGGTGGTGCTGTCCTGGGTGCCGCGCTGTGGTCGCTGTCGGGCCTGCCTCGCGGGGCGCTTCCACGTCGGTGCGGCGAGTCGAACCGACGCGAACGACGGGTCGCTCTCCCGGGGCGACCGGGCCCTGGGTCGCTACATGAGCGTCTCGGGTCTTTCCGAATGTGTCGTCGTCGCTGCGAGCAGCGTCGTCCCCGTGCCCGACGCGCTGCCTCTCCGCCTGGCGTGTCTGATCGGCTGCGGTGTGACGACCGGCCTTGGCGCCGCGATGCTGTCCGGTGAGGCTGGCCGAGGAGAGATGGTTGCCGTGTTCGGCTGCGGCGGCGTCGGATTGTCGGCCATCCAGGGGGCGCGCATTGCGGAAGCGGCGATCCGCATCGCCGTCGACCCGAATCCGGCCCGGCTCGCCCTCGCCGAGGGTCTCGGTGCGACGCATCTCCTGTCGGTCACCGGCGCCGAAGCGGTGGCGGCGATCCGGGAGCTCACCGAGGGGGGCGTGGACCTTGCGATCGAGTCGGTCGGCAGCGCAGCGGTTGCCCGCGAGGCCTTCGACGCCCTGGCGCCGGGGGGCCGCGCCGTGGTCGTGGGGCTGACCGGCTTCGACGCCGAGGTTCGCATCCCGATGGTGGCCCTGCTCCTCGACAAGACGCTTCGTGGCTCCATCCACGGCTCTGCGGATCCGCAGAGCGATTTTCCCCGCTTCTTCGAGTTCGCCATGGCGGGTGAGCTGCGACTCGAGGAGATGTCGGGGCCCGACTTCCCCCTCGACCGGGTCGCCGACGCCTTCGAGGCCCTGGCCTCGGGGAGCGCGGTCCGGCCGCGAGTGGTCCTCGACGCCGATCTCGCGTGAAGACGTCATCTCCGAGGCGGCGATGCCCATGACGCCCGCTCGGGCGCCGGACACCTACGACGCGATCCGAAGGTGGGGCTCGTGGGAGGCGCCCACGGATTCTCGCGGATCGCCGCGCTCTACGACGCCGAAGGCCGACCTCCCGGCGGGCTGCCGAGGTGTGCGGCCAAGCCGACCGGGGATCAGACGGCGGTGCCCTTCGCGTCGCCCCCCTCGGCGAACTTCGGCTTGTTGTGCCGATAGATGTGTGCACCGATCCGTTCCATGCGCTTCGTCTCTTCCGGGTCGAGGGGGCCTGCGTCGAGGGCGCGTAGCGCCTCCTGCATCTGCTCGCGATTCGCGGGGCCGCAAAGCGCCATGTCGACGTCCGGGTGGGAGAGCGCGAAGCGGTAGCAGTCACGCGCTCGGGGAGGGGTCTCGCCCGGGGGCATCTTCGCCGGGTCGAGCAGGTGGCCCCAGCGGGTGGTCGTGTAGGTGACGATGCCCGGCCGTCGTGTCTCCGGCAGGAAGGGGAATACATCCTTCTCCGCACCGCGGTGGACTGCGTTGTAGCGCAGCATGAAGGCGGCGAAGGGGCTCTCGCCGGCTTCGAAGGCCTCGAAGTGGCCTCGTAGCGAGGGGCGGTTGTGGGTGCTCAGCATCAGGTGGCGCACCTTGCCCTGCTCGCGCAGGCTTCGCGCCGCGTCCAACAACTTGGGCCACGGCCGCTGGTTCCACATGCCGAGGAGCAGAAAGTCGAAGTAGTCCACGCCTGTGCGTCGCAGCGCAAGCTCGATGGAGGGCGCCATCAGCGCCGCGACCCGTGAGTAGGATTGCACGGTCAGCACGACGCTCTCGCGCTTACGTCGCGCGATGTGGCGGATGGCACGGCCGAAGGCCGGCCGTCGGATCGAGCCCCAGTAGAGGTAGTTCACCCCCTGGTCGACGGCCTCCTCGATGAAGCGTGGGTCACCGGTGAAGCTCGAGCCGATGCCGAGCCGCGACACCTCGAGGCCGGTCTGACCGAGGGGAACGGGCGTGCGGAAGTCGGGCATGACGGAGCGTCCTCTCGCGGTCGGTGAGCAGTGTCCCCCGCTGTCGATGGGGGCGTCAACCGGGGGGACCTAGCCAGCGCAGCCCGCGTGCGAGGGCATCGCGACCGGACTCGAGGGGGAGATCGCCGTGGGCGATTACCAGGCGCTCTGGACTCCAGTCCAACGCACGCTGGAGAGCGATCCGGGCGGCGCTGCGTCGCAGAAAGCTGGCGCGCCACTCGCGGGGCGTGCTGCCCTCGGGACCGACCAGCCCGTCGAGGCGCATGAGGGCACCGCGCCAGCCCGAGAGGGTTGCCGGGTCGAAGCGTTGGATCAGGTCGCAGACGAGCGCAGTGCGGGACGCCCGGTGGAAGAAGACGACCTCGTCCATGAAGACGCTGCCGCGGAAGACGAGCTGATCGAGGTCCTGGGACCATGCCGGGGCCGGCGTGTCCGCGAGCTCGCCGTGGAAGGTCAGGTCGGGGCGCCTCCGCGCGAGGCCCGGAGCCGCCCAGAGTCGCGCCTCGGGATGCTCCGCAGCCCAAGGGCCCAGGTTGAGGTGGTGGATCTTGTTCGGCGCCACCAGGTGCCGCACCGGTCCGATCGCCGCGACTGCCTCCGAGAGCTCGGCGCTCCACGCGATGGGGGACCACATCCAGACACCGCCGTCCGTCAGGCGTACGACCGCCATGCGCGTCGGGTAGTCGAACTGTCCCAGGAAGCGCACGGGCGGCCCGTCAGCGATCCAGAGATCCTCGCCGAATGCCCTCAGCACGACGCCATCATCGCATGCGGTCCGGCAAGGGAGTGGGTGCGATCGACGGATTCGAGAAAACCTTTGCCCAATCCGCGGCGAAACTTTTCTCTCGCGAGGAGCCGCTTCCGCGCTAACCCCTTGAAATTGTTAGTTCCCGATTCCTGGCACGAGTCCTGCTACACTGGAGGGGCGGAAGGGGCCCCCTTGGGGCGGCTCCTTCCATTTTTTTTTGCGCTTCTCGCGCATTCCGTTGGCGTCTTCCGGCGCCGGTTCGAGGGGAAGGGGCCCGCGTGCGGGCCAAGGCTCCCCGTGTGTCTTCGATCGGCGAAGACCCTCCGGTGGCGACGGTCCCACTGCGGCTCGACAGGAGCATCGTGGTGCAGAGTGAGACCGATTGCAGAGATGGCCGGGGTGCGTGCAGACTGCGGAAGACGATCCGGAGCCGGGCCTTCTGGGTCTGCCTGTGCATGGCAGCCGCTGCGATCTCCCTCGGAGAGAGATCGGCGTCGGCCACTATGGTCGACCTGACTCCCGGAGAGGGATCTTCGGGCACGGTGAACGGAGCGCTCTTCGAGTTCGACGATCAGCAGCCCTTCGGCACCGGTAAGGTGCAGTCGTTCCTGCGGATCCGCGCCAGCAGGAACGAGGAGGGGTACAACACGGACAACCCCGATCCGGCCTTCGATGAGGTCCCGCCGCCGGGTGGCTTCACCCGGGATCTGCGCTTCGGCGATCTCATGCAGACCGCGGGGAGCTTCCTCTTCGCCCTCGACATCAACGAGCCGGCCGGAGAGCGTCAGTCACTCCTGTCCCTCGATGCTCTCCAGATCTACATCTCCGACACGGGTGGCCAGAATACGAGCGTTCTCAGCGATCTCGGAACGCTGATCTACGATCTCGATGCCGGCAGCGACAGCGTGGTCATTCTGGACTTCAACAACGCGCCCGGAAGCGGCGTCAGCGACATGCTGCTGACCCTGCCGGCCTCGGTCTTCGCCGGGGTCTCACCTGACGACTACGTGATCCTCTACTCGCGCTTCGGCGACACCGAGCGCTCGGGGGCCGGATTCGAGGAGTGGGCGCACGTGGTGCCCGAGCCGGCGTCGTTCTCGCTGATCATCGCGGGGCTCGTCGGCTTCTCGCTTCTGCGCCGGGCGCGTCGCGACTGACGCGGCAAGCGGAGCGATCGGGGCGCCGACGACGGCGCATGTCATGCAGACCGTCCCTCGATCACCGCGTCCATCGCCCGCCGGAACGTCCGGGCCATCCTGCGGAATCCTGCGCTCTTCGGGTGGATCTCGTCCTTCCACTGGCGGACCGAGGAAAGGGTCCCGCGCAGGTCGACGTGGTGGAAGCGTGCGTGGCTCTTCGAGAGCTCCCGGAGGGTCCGATTGAGTCGGTCGATGAGCTCGCGGGCCAGCTTGTAGCGGATTTCGCCGTCGCGGATTCCCTTCTCGCCCGCCATCACCGGGTGCATCCACGGTCCGGTGACCGTGAGACGTCCCCAGAAGAGGGCAGCCCCTCGATCTCGCGGGTGGGGGTGGTCGTAGCCATGAGCCAGGATCTCGCACTCGGGACGCTGCTCGGCGGTACGGAAGATGACCCGTTCGTAGGCGCGACGGATGCTCGCCAGCTCTGCGTCGACGACCTCGTCTCGGATGAGTCCGCGCCAGCCCCGGGACACCTCGCGGCGGTGGCGCAGCATGTCGGGGAGCCGGTCTCCGAGGAGATCGTTGCCCCCACCGCTGAAGAGCATCAGCTCCCAGGGAACCGGGCGCTCGAGCTGGCGCACGAACTGGGGAACCCGCCCCGGCGCTTCGCGCACCATGTCACGCAGGGTGTGGCCGATCGAGGCCAACCGACGGATCGAATAGCCCCCCTGGTCGGAGAGGTGGTAGAGGATGTTCCACTCGGTGGGGTGGGCGAACCACGAATCGCCCTCGGCCAGGACCAATGGCCATCTCGGATTCGCGCGGCGCGTGTCTTCGAACTGTCGCCCCGGAGGGCGGGGTCTCCAATCGGAGCGACGAGTCATCCCCTTCACGAATAGCGGGCGATCCTGCCCCGCGCCTGCCCCGAGCTTGGGGCGACGCGCCCCTTCGGCGCGTCGGGGTCGTGAATTTCCCCGGGCACCCACCTTGCACGGTCTATGCTGGGGCGGCGCAGGGAGGATCCGCGTGTCCGGAAGCTACGACCGTCTCTCGGCCGAGGACAACATGTTCCTCCTGACCGAGGGGCCGACGACGCCCATGCACGTCTCGGCGCTCGAGATCTTCGAGGCCGGCCCTCTCCGCAAGGACGACGGCGGCATCGACGCCGACGCGATCCGTCGGGCCTACACGGCCGTGCTGCACCGCATCCCGCGCTATCGGCAGAAGATCGAGTGGATCCCCTTTGCGAGTCGGGCGGTGTGGGTCGACGATCCGCACTTCAATCTCGACTACCACGTGCGACACGTCAGCCTGCCCCAGCCCGGCGGCGTCGAGGAGCTCAGGGCGGTCACCTCGCGGGTGATCTCCCACCACCTCGACCGCTCGAAGCCGCTCTGGGAGATCTGGATCGTGGAGGGGCTCGAGAACGATCGCTTCGCCCTGATCGCGAAGACCCACCACTGCATGATCGACGGCTCGTCCGGGGTCGAGATGGCGCAGATCCTGCTCTCGCCGGATCCGGCCGCACGCCCTGCGGAGCCTCGCGAGTTCGTGCCCCGCTCGATTCCGAGCCCGACGCGCCTGCTGCGCGACGAGGCGATGCGTTGGGGATCTCTACCGCTGCGCGCGGTAGGCCAGCTGAGCGAGGTGTGGCGCGAGACCAGCGATGTGCGCGCGGAGGTCGGCGCACGGCTGAATGCTCTGGGAGAGCTGGTCGGGCTGAGTACGAGCGGCGCCTCGGAGACCCCGATCAACGGCCCCCTCGGCCCCCACCGCCGCTTCGACTGGCTCGACGTCTCCCTCGCCGATACGAAGGCGATTCGCAAGTCCCTCGGCTGCACCATCAACGACGTGGTGCTGACGACGGTGACGGGAGCGGTTCGCGCCTTTCTGAGCGAGCGGCAGGTCCGCCCGGAGGATCTGGTGTTTCGCGTCGCGGCGCCGGTGAGCGTCCGGAGCGAGGGCGAACGAAGCGACATGGGCAACCGGGTCTCGACCTGGATCGTCGAGCTCCCCATCGGCGAGGCGGACCGACGCAAGCAGCTCGAGGCGATCCACGCAGAGACCCGTCGATTGAAGGAGTCGCGCAGTGCCCTCGGAATCGAGACGCTGATGAGCGCTGCCGAGTGGGCGCCAACGGGCATCGTGTCCATGGGCGCGAGCCTGGCGTCGGGGCCGATCAACTCGATCGTGACGAACGTGCCCGGACCGCAGTTTCCGCTCTACATGCTGGGCGCGCGACTGCTGGCGCTGGTGCCGCAGGTGGTTCTGCTCGAGAACGTCGGGCTCGGAGTCGCGCTGCTCTCCTACGACGGGCGGATCCACTGGGGCTTCACGGCGGACTACGACCTGGTTCCGGACCTGCCGCTCTTCCTCGAGGCGATCGTGGACTCCTTCACCGAGCTGGCGGATGTGGCGGGGGTGAAGCTCGAGCAGCCCCTGGTCGGCCCTCGGCGTCCTCGCGCGAAGCGAGCGAGCGCCGCTTCTCGTCCCTGATCCGGGTCTCGGCCTTCAGGCGCCGAGCGTCGCTTCGAGTCGGGCCTTGTCGTCGGC
>CALDCK010000330.1 GCA_937937315.1 uncultured bacterium | reverse complement strand
AATGGCCGAACCGGCACGCGATGCGCGATACGAGAGAGTGAAGCGGCTGATTGCCGTCTGCGGCAAGGGCGGTACCGGGAAGACCGCTTCCATCGCGATGATGGCCGGTGCGCTGGTGGAGAACCCGAGCACCGGCCGGCTGCTGCTGATCGACGCCGACCCGGCCATGGGCCTGCTGAGCGCCCTCGGTGTGAAGGTGCGCCGCACCATGGGTGAGGTGCGCGAAGACATCATCCGCACTTCCCGGCGCGGCAAGAGCGAGGAGAAGGCGCAGATCGCCGACACCCTCGACTACATGGTGTTCGAGGCCCTGACCGAGCTGGACGACTTCTCGGTACTCGCCATGGGCCGCACCGAGACCCTGGGCTGCTTCTGCCCCGTCAACACCCTTCTGCGAGGCGCCATCGAGACCCTCTCGGACAACTTCGACACCATCCTGATCGATGGCGAAGCGGGTCTCGAGCAGCTCAACCGTCAGGTCGTGCGCAAGCTGCACTCGCTGCTCATCATCAGCGATCCCACCTCGCGCGGGATGGAGACGGCTGGGCTGATCAAGAAGATGGTGGAGGTGGACAAGGTCATCCGCTGCGAGAAGCTCGGGCTGATCTTCAACCGCGTGCGCGGAAACGAAGAGCTGCTGTACGGGTGCGCCGAGAAGCTCGGGCTCGAGCTGGCGGGCCTGATTCCCTTCGACGAGACCGTCGCCGAGTACGACCTGATCGGGAAGCCGATCACCGAGCTGCCTGCGGACGCACCGAGCCTGGAGGCAGTTCGGAAGGTCGTCGAGAACTATGTCCTGACCGAGTAACGCGCAGAGGCCGCTACTTCTGCTCGGCCTTCCCGGAGGAACTGATGGCGGCCGGGGGCATTCTGCCGGTACGGCTGAAGAGAAGCCGTGGCCTGGCGGCCGCTGCGGTGTCCGTCGAGAGGGGAATCAGCAGCGCTTGGTCAGCGAGGCGGAGTGCCGCGGCCTCGAGTCCGTCCGGGTCCTCCGGATCGTCGTCCAGTCTGAAGCGGAAGGCGAGCCGCTCCCCCGGCGAGAGCCCGAGCTCGCGCTTCACGCGACCCAGGGCGCGTCGGATCAAGCCCGCCGTGACCGTGCCGGTGGTGAAGCGGGCGTTCAGTTCCACCACGGGCCGCAGTACGGCCTCGCCGTCGGGGCCTCGGAAGACGAATGCGTCGACGCCGCAGGGCCCGAAGAAGCCGCGCGCAGCCGCCGCCACCGCAACCTGAGCGGCGCTTTCGCGCAGCTCCTCTTCGACGGCGTGCCCCGAGAAGATGCGACCGCGCGAATCGATCTCTCCGCGATGCCCCACGATGCGCCCCGCCGTCGTGAGCTCCTGCTCGAGGCTCGCCAGCACGGTGACCCCGGCGCTGCGATCGATGTGGAGCTGCACCGAGAGGTCGCTGATGCGCTCGAGCCAGGGCTCGAGCAGTGCACCCCCGCGGCCCGCAAGCCGCGGCAGGGCTCCCCGCAGCGATGGCGTGTCGGCGCGACCGTCGGTTCCGGCAATGCGTCCGCGACCGCTCGTACCGATGCGTGGCTTCAGGACGAAGGCGCGCCGCGCCCACTCGGGCCATTCGCGAAGGACGCCCTCCATCCGGGCGATGGCGGAGTCGGCCTCGCGGAGCTCTTCGGGATCGAAGACCTCGATCAGTCCTCGCAGGGGCGGCGGGAGCAAGCGCTCCTTCTCGGCCACCGCGTGGGCGAAGCCCTTGTCGTGCACGGCCAGGACGAGCTCCGGCGAGCAGCCGAACAGCGCCCGGCCTGCCACCCGGCGGTCCTTCGCCGCATCCTGCGTCGGGATCCAGGGCACGACGCCCTCGCACGCCTCGAGCCACGCAAAGGCGGCGCCGTCGGGAGCAGGGCCGAGACCCTCCGGCCAGGCGGGACGCGAGGGCTCGTGGTGCAAGAGCTCCGCGCCGGGCGCGAAGAGCAGGCTCCAGAGAGTCGCGACGGTCCGGACCGTGGGGGCATCCCCGAACGCTCGCCAGCCGGGCCCCTCCTCACCGCCCAGGTTCGGCAGCAAGGCCAGGCTCACCTGCCCTCCCCGCTTCGTCCGACTTCCTGGTTCGCGCGTGCGCAGCGCACCTCCTCGATCAGCTCGTCGCTGAACCCGGCCCGACGACGCGAGGGCTCATCGAAGCGCCGCCCCTTGGCGCGCGCCGCAGAGAGGGGAAACGGCACTGCCCGACGGTACGCCGCGGCATCGCTTGCGCCTTCGGGTGCGAGATGCAGCAACCACACCCGGGCAAAGCGCACGTGGCCCACCTCGTCGTCGTGAACGAGCTGGCAGACCTCGGCGCTCGCTTCGTCGCCCGCTGCGCGGAAGCCATCCCGGTAGGTGATCGTGAAGTCCAGGTTTGCCTGCTCGAGTGTCAGCCCCATGCCGGCGAGAAACGCGCTGGGCCCGTCTTCCGCGGCGGCGATGGCCCGGGACTGCTTCCAGAAGTAGCCAGAGCTCGGATGCTCGTGGAGGTCCGAGCCGTGCGCGCGCAGCCGCTCGCGGTAGAGCGCGCAGTGGCGTTGCTCGTCGTGCAGGATGCGAAGCCAGCCCTCACGCAGCCCGGTCGGGGCATCGGGCCAGCGCAGCAACGCCCAGGCGAAGAGCTCGACCGCCATGAGCTCGTGGTGTGCGAAACGCGCCAGGCATGCCGCTCGCCCCGGAGCCTCGCTCAGGGCGCCGGGCCGGGGTAGCGGGGCCGCGCCCTCCACGAGCGCCAAGGCCCCGTCGCGGGCAGGCGCATCCACGTGGAGCGCCGGTCCCGACGCCGTGTCCTCCAGGGGAGATCCAGAGGGCGGCGGCGCGAGCTTGGCGTCCAGCGCTCCGGATTCGAGGATTCGGACGCAGTAGTCGCGAACCAGCATGTCTACCCCCCGGGCCCGGAGGCCGAGACCTCCCAGCGGCCCACATCCCCGTGAATAGCGCGCCAGCCCCGGGGCCGGGATAGACTGCGGTCCGAGGGGCGGCAGGAGGAAGCCATGACGACCGCAATCGACTCCGGGGCTCTCGAGGTCCGGCGGCTCTCCGGCTCGCTGGGGGCTGAGGTCCGCGGGATCTCCCTCGAGGGCGCGGGGCCGGCGGAAGCGGACGCGCTCCGCACGCTGCTGACGGAGCACCTCGTGCTGTTCTTTCCGGAGCAGCACCTCACCCCGGACCGGCACATCGCGTTCGGGCGGCTCTTCGGCGAACTCGAATCGCACCCCAACCTGGCCTTCGCGGCGGAGCGCCCCGAGTTCTTCGAGCTGCGCGCGTCCGGCGGAGCGGGAGCCATCGCGGACGAGTGGCACAGCGACCTCACCTGCCAGGAGCAGCCGTCGGTCATGGCGATCCTCCACATGGTGAAGTGCCCGCCGTTCGGCGGCGACACGATGTGGGCGAACATGTACAAGGCCTACGACGAGCTCTCGCCGCCCATGCAGGAGTTCTGCGAGGGTCTGAGTGCGCTGCACGACGCCCACCCCCACAACAAGTCCGACACCATGGCCGTCCATCCCGTGGTGCGCGTTCACCCCGTAACGGGACGCAAGTCCCTCTTCGTGAACGAGCACTTCACGCGACGCATCGTCGAGCTGAGCCATGAAGAGAGCGACGCACTGCTCGGCTTCCTCACGCGTTGGGCCAGCAACACGCGCTTCACGGTCCGCTACCCGTGGAGCGAAGGCACCATCGCGATGTGGGACAACCGCTGTACCCAGCACTGCGTCCTGAACGACTTCGAAGGCGAGCGGGTGATCCAACGCGTCACGGTCATGGGGGACCACCCGGAGCCCGCCGCCCCGCCGCGCTGGGAGCCCTACCTCAAGTCGGTCAGCGCAGCGAGCCGCCACGACCGCCAGCTCAGGGCGTACCTCGACCGCAAGTGGTCCAGCTAGACGACGCCCGTCAGCCGAGCTTCATCTCGAAGAAGCAGAGCTTGTTGCCGTCCAGATCCCGAACGTAGGCGCCGTAGAAGATCGGGAGCCGCTCGCCGGGCGGACCCTCGTCCGTGGCCCCCAGCTCGATCGCCTTGGCGTAGAGCTTGTCGACACCCTCCCGCGAGCCTCCCGGAATCGCCAGCATGTTGCCGTTGCCGACCTCATGAGGCTCCTCGTCGTACGGGATGCAGATGGCGATCATGGCCTGGTCCGTCGACGTTCCGTAGAACTTGATGCGGCCCATGCCGAAGAGTTGCTTCGCGCCGACCTCCGCGAGCAACGCGTCGTAGAAGGCCTCCGCGCGATCCATGTCCTTGGTTCCGATGGTGGCGTAGCCGAGCATGCGGACTCTCCTCCTGGGGTCCTGGGGGGCACGAAGATACCTCGAATGCGGGCGTCAGCGCTCCAGATCGCCGATGAACGGCCTGGCCAAGGATGGAGGCCGAGGGCTCCGTCCAGCTCGTCGACTTCGGCGACACCATCCCCGACTTGATGCGGGAGGCGCGCTAGGATCGCCAACCATGTCGTTGCG
>CALDCK010000329.1 GCA_937937315.1 uncultured bacterium | reverse complement strand
GTGCACGTCCGGGTCGCCGGGCTCGACCTCGAGGATGCGTCGGTAGAGGCGGATCGCCTTCTTGATCCGCCCCCGCCCTCGCGCCTGGGAGGCCTGGGAGAGCAGCTTGCGGCGGTCGTAGGAGTGCCTTCGGCGCAGGATGCCCATTCCGGTTCCATCGGCTGAACTGCGCGGGCGATGGAGGGCGCCGGGCCGCGACTCGTGTCTCCGGCGCCCCGGCGATCGGGCGCCGTCCACGGAGACCGCGGTCGCGGTCAGGGGCCTCCCGGCTCCGGGAGGTCCACTCGCTCGTAGGCCTCGAGCTTCGGCGCGGCCATCTCCTCGCGGAATCGGTCGAAGGTCCAGGGCCAGGTGGCGGGGATGCCCCGGTCGTCGAGGTACCAGCTGCGGCAGCCGGTCGTCCAGACCGTGTGCTTCGCCGCCTCGACCCGATCCGCGTCGAACTGCTCGGTCACGTCCTCGCGGGGGCTGATCTCGCGGCAGCCCCCGGAGCGGAGCTCCTCGACCAGCTTCAGCACGTAGTCGATCTGGAGCTCCGCGACCTCGATCAGCGAGAAGTTCCCGACCGGTCCGTTCGGGCCGTTCAGCATGAAGAGGTTCGGGAAGTGCGGGATCGAGATGGAGAGATAGGCGACCGGCCTTTCGGCCCAGGCCGTCTCGAGGGAGCGTCCTCCCCGCCCGATGACCTCCATGGGGCGCATGAAGCGATCCGCGCGGAAGCCCGTGGCGAGAACCAGCACGTCGAGCTCGTGCAGTCGCCCGTCGCGCGTGCGGATCCCTCCGGGCTCGACCCGCTCGATCCCCTCGGTGACGAGCTCGGCGTTCGGATTCTGGATGGCTTCGTAGAAGTCCGGCGAGACGATCAGGCGCTTACAGGCGGCCCGATAGTCGGGACGCAGCTTCTCGCGCAGCTCCGGATCCCGGACCTGGCTCTCCAGATTCTGGCGACAGGTGTCCTCGATCATCTTCATCTGCGGGGAGTCCGCATCCACCACCGCGTTCGAGAAGTTCTCGGCGAAGAGCCGCGAAAGATCGTCGCGGAGGTGTCCAAGCACCTGGGGATCGCTGCGGAACTCCGCCCTCTCCGCGTCGCTGTAGGCCGGGTTGTCCTGGGGCATGACCCACTGGGGGGTGCGCTGGAAGAGCGACAGCTTCGCGACGCGGTCCACCAGGGCGGAGGTGATCTGCACCGCCGTCGACCCGGTGCCCACGACGCCGATGCGCCGCCCGTCGAGGGTCACTCCGTGGTCCCAGCGCGCGCTGTGGAAGAGGGAGCCCTCGAAGGCGTCGAGACCCTCGATGTCCGGGAGGTTCGGGTGGTGGAGCACTCCCGTCGCGGCGATCACGACGTCCACCTCGTCCCGGTGGCCGCCCTTCGTGACGAGGCGCCACAGACCTTCGCTGAACTCGCAGCGCTCCACCTCGTCTCCGAAGCGGATGCGATCGGTGACGCCGTGCCTGCGCGCGACGCCCCCGAAGTAGGCCTGGATCTCATCGCCGGGCGAGAAGCGGTGGCTCCAGTCCGGGTTCGGCTCGAAGGAGTAGCTGTAGAGATGGGAGGGGACGTCGCAGGCGATGCCGGGATAGGTGTTCTCCCGCCATGTGCCCCCTGGCTGATCCGCCTTCTCGTAGATCGTGAAGTCGTCGAAGCCGGCTTCGCGAAGCCTGATCGCGCTCAGGATCCCGGCCATTCCGGCGCCGATGATCGCGAAGCGCAGCGGGCGCCCCCGCTCGGCTCGCTCCTCACTCATCGCATCCTCCTCTGACGCGCATCCGGCGCTCGCGGCGTAGGCGTCCTGCTCAGCTCGAACCGAGCGCCCGCTCGATCCCGTCGAAGAACTGCCACCAGTGATCGAGGGAGGTCTGGACGGCGGCTCGGACGCGCGTCTGGAGCTCCGCGGTCCTGGCCAGCGCGATCACGAAGTGATCGCCAACGTCGCTGTGCTCGCGGTCGGCGATCTCGTGCAGATCCCAGAACTCGACCTGCTCCCTGGTGAGGCCGTAGTGCTTCTCGAGGGCTCGGGCGAAGGGCCCGAAGGCCCCGGGCACCTGTCCCTCGGCGGCCAGGGTGATCGCGGCGGCTCCCTCGACGAATGGACGCTGCCGCGTCGAGAGCTCGAACCAGTGGATCAGGGACGCGGTCGAGGGCAGCGGCTCGCCGTCGACGAGGTCGCGGCGCGCGAGGCCCGTCGCCTCGCCGAAGCGGATGAAGAGCTCGGGGTGCGAGAGCCCGCAGCCGGAGATCCGTCCGGTCTCCTCCTCGTAGACGCTCTCGGCCAGCAGGACCCTCTCCTCCGGATCCGGGCAGCTCGCGTGGAGGGCGGAAACGGCTCTCGGGAACTCCCGAACCTGGAGGAAGAACTGGATCGCGAAGCGGCGAAGGTCTGCCGCGTCGACACCGCCCTCGGCGATGCGATGCCAGAGGGGGTGTCCGCCGAAGCTGCGGCGGGCGTCGACCAGGGTGCGAAGCGACGCCGCGAAGGCGGCCGGCTCGAGGGGGGCGTCCACGCCGTCGAGGATAGGGCAGAGGCGCGAGAGCGTCCTGGGCTGGAGAATGCTTCCGGGATGCGTCGGGCCTGCCGCTGTAGTGTGTCGGGGATGGCGCCGGATCTCGCTCTCAAGTCGCCGCCCAACGTGCAGGATCCCTTTCCGATCTATCGCTGGCTGCGCGAGCACGACCCGGTGCACTGGAGCGACGGCTTCAACGGTTGGGTCGTGACCCGCTACGACGACGTCCTCGAGATCTTCGATCGGACGGAGCTCTTCTCGGCGGATCGCTTCCGCAGGGTCGAGCCCCGCCACGCCAGTCGGCGTCCCGAGGTGCGGGTCGTGGCCGACGTCCTCTCCGAGTGGCTCGTGTTCCGCGATCCACCGGACCACACGCGCTTGCGGGCCCTGCTACAGCGCTCCTTCACGCCACGACGGCTGGAGGATCTTCGCCCACGCATCCGGGCCATCATCGAGGGCCTCCTCGAGGATGTCGTGGCGGACGGCGAGATGGACTTCGTCCGCGACTTCGCCTTCCCCCTGCCCGCGCTGGTGATCGCCCTTCTGCTCGGGGTTCCGTCGCGAGACATCGAGCCGATCAAGCTCTGGTCCGATCGCCTTGCGGCGTACCTCGGCGGCGCGGTGGACGGTCGCGACAACTTCGGCGAGGCGAGCGCGGGCGTCGCTTCGCTGGTCGACTACTTCCGGCGGCTCCTGGGAGAGAAGATCTCGAGCCCCGGCGACGACCTGATGAGTCTGATGTTGCGGGCCGAGCACGATGGGGATCGCCTGAGCCACGAAGAGGTGGTGTCGAACTGCGTGCTGCTGCTATTCGCCGGACACGAGACCACGACGAACCTGCTCGGTAACGGCCTCTTCCACCTGCTCCGCCATCCGGATCAGATGGATGCGCTCGTCGCCCACCCCGAGCTCGCCCCGTCGGCGGTCGAGGACTCCTGCGCTTCGACGGTCCGGTGCCTGCCACGATGAAGGTCGTGCTCGAGGACGTGGACTGGAAGGGTGCGTCCCTGCGACGCGGCCAGCTGGTCCTGCCCTTTCTCTCCGCCGCGAACCGCGATCCCCGGCACTTCGACGGGCCGGACCGGCTCGACATCCTGCGCACGCCGAACCGACATCTCGGCTTCGCCTACGGCATCCACTTCTGTCTCGGGGCGCCCCTGGCGCGCCTGGAGGCGAGGCTCGCCTTCGAGACCCTGCTGCGGCGCCTTCCCGGACTGGCACTTCGCGACCCGGCGCCGCGCTGGAAGCCCCTGATCTTCCTGCGTGGGCTCGAGTCGCTTCGGCTGTGCTGGGCCCCTCGAGGGTCGTCGGACTGATCTCCCGATCAGGCGGAGATGGCCGGTCAGGCGCTCTCCGCCGCGGGCAGTATCACGCGGAAGCAGCTGCCCTGGCCCGGCGTGGAGTCGACCGTGAGGTCTCCGTGGTGGCTCTGGATGAGCTGGTAGGAGATCGAGAGCCCGAGCCCGGTGCCTTCGCCGACGGGCTTGGTGGTGTAGAAGGGGTCGAAGATGCGCTCGATCCGATCCGGGGGGATGCCGCACCCCTCGTCGTGGATCTCGACGACGACCTGACCGTCGGCGTGCGCGACGACGACGCGGATGGACTCGTCTCCCGAGACCGCCTGGAAGGCGTTGATCACGAGGTTGAGGAAGACCTGCTGGAGCTGATGTGCCGCGCCGCGCACCGGCGGGACGTCGGCGATCTCGCAGATCACCTTGCCCCCGTGGCTCATCTGCGGCGCGGCGACCCGCAGCACCGACTCGATCAGCGGTGGGATCTCGACGACTTCGATCTCGCTCCCGCCCGCGTGGGAGAAGCTCTTCACGTCGCGAACGATGGCGATCACGCGATCGACGCCGTCCAGGGACTCCTCGATCAGCTCGCGGCCTTCGTCGAGCTCGTCGGCGAGCTCCCTGGCTGCCGGGCCGGGCAGCTTCGACCCGATCGTGTCCAGGCCCGAGCGCAGGGCGCCCAGATTCGCACGCACGTAGGTGACCGGGTTGTTGATCTCGTGGGCGATTCCGGCGGCGAGCTGGCCGACGCAGGCCAGGCGGTCCGAGGTGACGAGTCGGCTGCGCAGGCTCGCGATCTCTCTCAGGTCGCGCGCGACCAGGACGAAGCCGATCGGGTTCTGCTGCTTGTCCCGGACGAGGCTGCTGCGAATGGAGGTGGGAACCGGATCGCGGCCCTCCGGGAGGAGGGCGCACTCCCGCTCCGAGAGCTCCCTCAGGGGTTCCGGGAGCTCCGCGTCGACCAGCTCCGCGAGGGCGCGGCCCTCGAGGGCGCGATGGTGCGTTCCGAGCAGGCGCCCCATCCCCTGGTTGGCGGAGTGGATGCGCCCATCGAGTCGCACGAGGGCGACGCCGTCGCTCAGGGTCGCGAGGATCTCGTTCGCGAAGGCTCCGGGGGCGAGCACGGAGTAGCCGTAGCGCTGGAACGTCCATGCGGTGCTCGCGACCAGGAGGGTGATCGACGCTGCGCCGAGGCGCGGCTGTTGGATGCCGAGTATCGGGAGGAGCCCATCGGTGAAGCACGCCACGAAGAGCGGAATCAGCAGGCCGACGAAGAGCCAGCGGGTCTGGCGCTCCTCCGCGGGGGAGGCGGAGTGCTGAAGGTGTCGAAAGGCCACGACGACGGCCGCGAGTACGGTCGCGGCGCTGATTGCGACGGAGATGGCGAAGGCCGGTCCGACCTCCCATCCCCAGCCCCATGGGGTGGGGATGGGGCGCGTGTGGATCCAGTCGGTGGTCAGGTCGGCGACGGCCAGGAGGGCTGGAACCGTGTAGAGGACGGCCGGGAGCCAGGGGCGCAGACGCAGCGGGTGGCTGGTGAGCTCCAGGAAGAGATGGAGGACTGCGGGCCCGATCAGCATCCAGCCGAAGGCCGAGGCGCGGATCAGCCAGAGGGCGCTGTTCGCGTCGTGCGCCGTGCTCCACAACACCTCGCAGCCCGCCCACCACGCGCCGCAGACGGCGACGGCCACCCCGAGGCGGCTGCTGCGCCGGGAAGAGTCACGCGCAAGCACCGCCACGGCCAGCATGGCGCAGCCGATGCACGAAGCGAGAGGCAGGAGCAGATAGAAGTTCACCCGGGCGTCCCCAGGGTTCGAATCGGCCTTCTCCCGGCGTGACTTGATCGGCACGCTTGCCGGGCGCATTCCCCATCGGCGGCCCGAACTCCTGAGCCGACTTCCAACAGCCGCGCCTCAGCGCCTCACCTCGAAGCCCTCGGCTCGGCCGTCCCAGGTCTCGGCGGTGACGCCGCGCTCGCGCAGGCGGAATTTCTGCACCCGGCCCGTGGGCGTGGTGGGGAGCTCGTCCAGGAACTCGATGTAGCGCGGAACGAAGAAGTGGGGTGCCGTGTCGTTCACGAAGCGGGCGAGCTCCTCGGCGGATACCGTCTCTCCCGGCTTGCGCACCACGCACACCTTCAGCTCGGCCTCCGACTCGAGCTCTGCGGCGGTGACGCCGTGGGCGGCGGCCTGGGCGACGGCCGGATGGGCGGAGACAGCGGTCTCCACCTCGACGGATGCGATGTTTCGTCCCTTGTAGCGGATGAAGTCCGCCTTGCGATCGACGAAGAACCACTGACCGTCCTCGTCGCGGCGCCCGAGGTCGCCCGTGTGGTACCAGAGGTTGCGCCAGGCCTCGACGGTCAGGTCGGGGCGCTCGAAGTAGCCATTGAAGATCAGGTAGGGGTCCTTCGGGCGCACGCAGAACTCGCCGACCTCTCCGGAAGCGACCTCGTAGTCGCGCTCGTCGAGCAGGCGGATCTCGATGCCCGGGGCCGGCTCCCCGAGGGCGTTCGGCGCATAGCGAACGTCGGGGCGCTGAGTCATCAGGGACATCACCTCGCTCTGGCCGTAGCCCTGGGTGATGTCCGCGATGCCGAAGCGCTGCTTGAAGGGCTCCATCAGGGCGTGGGGCATGGGAATCATCCCGGCCGAGCGAATGGGGTTGTCGGCGTCATCGGGCCGCTCCGGCTGCTGCCAGAGGAAGATGTGCATCGCGCCGAGGGTGAAGGTCATCGTCGCGCCGTAGTAGCGGCAGCGGTCCCAGAAGTCCTGCACCGAGAAGCGCGGGTCGATGGCGCAGGGAACGCCGCACACCATGGCCCGGTACACACTCGTCACCCAGGCTGCGGATTGATACATCGGCAGGCAGGAGTAGATGACCTCTCCCTCGCGCAGCTTCGCGTTGACTGCGCCGTCGAGGGCGGCGCGGATCCACACGTTGTGGCTCTGCATCACGCCCTTCGAGCGGCCCGTGGTGCCGGAGGTGAAGAGGATGGCGGCGGTGTCTCCGAGGAAGAGGTCGCCGTCATCGGGCTCCTTCGGCGGCGCGCCCTCGAGCTCGGCGAGCGAGAGGGAGGGGAGCCCCAGGGGTGCGGCGACGCCGGGGTCGCCCCGGACCACGATGCGTTCGAAGGGCAGGGCATCGGCGCACTCGATCACCTTGGGCAGCATCGCCTCGTCGGCCACCAGCACCCGCGCCCGGCTGTCCACCAGCCGGTCGCGCAGCCAGGTCCCCTTGTAGTCGGTGCTGGTGGGGACCCAGATCGCCCCGAGCTTGTTGAGGCCGAGCGTCGTCCACACGTAGGCCGGGTTCGTATCCATCAGCAGGCAGACCGTGTCGCCCCGCGAGACGCCGAGCTTCTCGAATCCGTTGGCCATGGCGTTGGCGAGCTCGTTCACGCGCCCGTAGGACCAGCGCTCTTCGTCCGCCATCAGGAAGTCGCGATCGGGGATGGCCTCGGCCTGGAGGCGGAGACAGCGGCCGATCAATCGGTTGCGGGGGTCGTCGAGGTCGAGGCGATTCACGGCTCCTCCACTGGCGGGGCGCTCATTCTACCTCGGCGCGCGCCTCAGCCGACCTCGATCGTGAGCCCCGCGAAGCCGCGCACGTTGCTGGAGTGCATGCGCTCGACGCCGTCTTCCGGGATCCCGTACTCGGGCCAGCGCCGCAGGAACTCCTCGATGCAGATGCGTGACTCCAGGCGTGCCAGCGACGCCCCCAGGCAGATGTGGCGCCCGTAGCCGAAGCCCAGATGGAAGTCGATCTCGCGGCGCACGTAGAAGCGATCCGGTTCGGCGAAGCGCCGTTCGTCCCGTCCCGAGGCGCCGTTCAGGAGCAGCACGCGGGCTCCCTTCGGGATGACGACGCCGTGTCGGGTGACCTCGCGCGTCGTGACCCGGCCCTGGTACTGGGAGGGCGGGTCGTACCGCAGCGTCTCCTCGACGGCGTTCGGGATCCGACCCGGCTCCGCGATCAGAGTGCGCCGCTCGTCCGGGTTGCGCCACAGCTCGTGGAATGCGGTCGCGAGCAGCTTCGTGACCGTCTCGTTGCCGGCGGTGGCCAGGAGCATCAGGAACGCGCGGATGTCGTCGTCGGAGAGGTGGCGCGAGACGCCCCCATCGTCCGGGACCTCGACCTGGGTGAGGCGCGTCATGAGGTCGTCCCGGGGTCTCCGCCGCCGGTCCTCGATGTGCTCCGTCAGGTAGGTCATGAGCTCGGCCTGGGCGCGGAAGGCCTCGGGCACGGGGAGCGGGTTCCCCGGTTCCCGATGGAGGATCCAGTTCGATTTCTCCTGGACCCGGCGACGGTCGGCCTCGGGAATGCCCAACATCGCGCTGATCACGTCCATGGGCAGCCGCGCCGTGAAGTCGCGAACCACGTCGAAGCGATCCCTTCCCACCAGGGAGTCGAGGTGGGAGACGGCGATCTCCCGGATGCTCGCCTCGAGCGCGGAGATGCTGCGCGGCGTGAAGGCCTTCGAGACGAGCTTGCGGTAGTGGGTGTGTCGCGGCGGGTCCATGTAGATCATGAGACCGGTGTCGTCCTTCGGCCCGTCCATGAACTCGAGGCTCGTTCCCCAGGTCGAGCTGTAGGTCGCGGCGTCGATGAAGGCGTCGAGATTGTCCTCGAAGCGTGTGAAGGCGTAGAAGTCCAGCTCTTCGTTGTAGTAGGACGGCGCGAAGTCGCGCATCCAGCGGTAGACCGGGTAGGGGTCCGCGTCCTGCTCGTAGGAGAAGGGGTCGTAGTCCACGCGGTCGCCGGCGCCCAGCGGGGCGCCAGCGTCGCGGGACGGGTCGGAATCGTGGGGTCGGGTCGCCACGCGCTGATCCTCGGATCACCCTATGTCACTTACGTTGCATACGCAATGCAAATCGTGATAGCCTCATTGGGCTCTCGGGACTCGGGCGACGCGCTCCCGCTTCGGGGCGCGGGAGCACGAGGAGGAACCGGGTGGGCGAGGTCGGTCGAGCACCGAGTCCGGACGCCGCCCGCGGCCGTCGCACCCAGGCCGAGCGCACGGCCGCGACCCGCGAGCGCATTCTCGAAGCCGTCGTCGAGAGCATCGGCGAGGTCGGCTTCGGTCGCACGACGGCGAACGAGATCGCGCGACGTGCGGGTGTGACCTGGGGGGCGGTCCAGCACCACTTCGGCGCGAAGGAGGGCATCCTCCAGGCGGTGCTCGAGGACTCCTTCGATCGCTTCGCGCGGCTGCTGGAGGACATCCCGGCGGAGGGCTCCCTCGAGGAGCGCGTCGCGCTCTTCGTGGATCGCGCATGGGTTCATTTCTCGAGTCCGCACTACCGCTCCACGCTCGAGATCCTCCTGCACCTATCGCCCGCGACGAAGGGAGAAGGATCGGACTGGCAGGGGAGCATGGGAGAGGCGCTGAACAGGATCTGGAAGCGCCTGTTCGCCGATGCGGCACTCTCGCCGCGCCGGGTCGCGACCCTCGAGCGCTACGCGGTGTCACTGCTGAGCGGCCTCTCCTCCATGGAGATGCTCGACGGGGTCTCGCACTCCCGCGCGGCCGAGCTGGCGCTGTTGAAGCAGACCCTCCTGCACGAGCTCAGAAGCGCGACGCCTCGAGACTGACGTCGGCCTGAGCGAAGGCGTTGCGATGGCCCTGATCGGCCCAGCTCGCCTCGTCGCTCTTTCCCTGGGCCTCGAGGCTGCGCGCCAGCCCGTAGAGGGACCAGCCGTTCTTCGGATATTGGGAGAGGTCCTTGCGATAGACCTGCTCCGCTTCGGCCGCCCGCCCGGATTCGAGCAGCACGGCACCCAACGCCTGTCGCACCGGGAAGTAGAAGGGCGGGGGCTCCATGTAGAGCAGGGCGTCCTGCCCGGCGACGGCCTTCTCCAGGGCCGCGACGGCGGCGGCGGAGTCCCCGCGCGCGGCAGCGAGCTCCCCCTCCAGGTGATTGCCGGCGATCGCGAGGAGCGCCGACGAGGGCGCCGTGCCGCCGGCGATGATGAGCTCCTGAGCGGCCTCGGTCGCGGTGAGCCTTCGCACGGCGAGCAGGGACTGCTCTGCCTCGTCGCGTTGCCCGAGACGCGTCTGGGCGATGCCCCGGGCGTAGTGCCAGATCCCGGTCTGGTAGGGGCGATCCGCGGGCGGCGCGGACTCGCCGAGCACGGCATCCCACTGTCCGAAGCGCAGCAAGGTCAGCTGGGGAACGACCAGGAACTCCTCGACGA
>CALDCK010000328.1 GCA_937937315.1 uncultured bacterium | reverse complement strand
TGGTGACCGCGATGGGTGTCTCGACCGGCCTCACCGCCGCGGCCATCATGTCGAAGGGGAGCTCCGAGCAGATGGAGCGCTGGGCGCTCGACATCCTCACCTTCGACAAGATCGGCGCCTGGGCGATCACCGAGCCCGGATCCGGGTCCGACGCCTTCGGGGGCATGAAGTCGACCGCGCGCCGCGAGGGCGACGAGTTCGTGCTCAACGGCAGCAAGACCTTCATCACGAACGGTCCCTACGCGGACACGATCGTGTTCATCTGCAAGCTCGAAGAGGAGGGCGTGGATCCGCGCGATCGCAAGATCCTCAACTTCGTGCTCGAGCGCGGCACGCCCGGCCTCGAGCAGAGCAAGCCCCTGCGCAAGATGGGCCTGCACTCCTCGCCTACCGGCGAACTCTTCCTCAAGGACGTGCGCGCCGGCATGGACCACCTGCTGGGGGGCGAGAAGGCCCTTCAGGGCAGGAGCGGGGGCGGGCGCGAGGGCGCGAAGGACACCTTCTCGATGGAGCGATCGGGTGTCGCGGCCATGGCCCTGGGAATCGTGCAGCAGTGTCTCGAGCTCTCGGTCGGCTACGCGAAGGAGCGCGTCCAGTGGGAGAAGCCGATCGGCGAGGACCAGCTCATTCAGGAGAAGCTCGCGCGCATGGAGGTGGCGCGGATGAACCTCCAGAATCTCGTCTTCCGGACCATCGAGCTGGCGTCCGTCGGCAAGGGCATGAGCCTCGCGGAGGCCTCGGCGATGAAGCTCTACGCGGCGCGGGCTGCGGTAGAGGTGGCGATGGAGGCGGTGCAGGTCTTCGGGGGGAACGGCTACATGGCCGAGTACCAGGTGGAGCAGCTCGCGCGCGACGCGAAGGTGCTCCAGATCTACGCTGGCACGGACGAGATCCAGATCCGCGCGATCGCGCGGGATCTGCTCACGCGCTGATGTCGTCGGTCGAAGTCATGCCTCCGATCGCCATCGCGGCCCTGGCGATGATCCTGGTCGGCCTGGGCTGGTATTTCACCCGGCGCCGCTGACGTCCGCCGGCTTCGCTAGTCCTCGGGCAGGGTCGGTCGCCGCCCGATGGCGCGGAGGGGCTTCGCCGGCGCGCCGACGGCGAGGACGCGGGAGGGCAGGTCCCGGGTCACGACCGAGCGCGCTCCGATCGCGACGTCGTCGCCGATCGTGACTCCCCGCAGGATCGTCACGTCGGAGCCCACCCACACCCGCTCACCGATCCGCACCGTCCCCACGCGCTCCGGCGTGTCGACGTCGAGGGGGTGGAGGTCCGCGTCGAAGACCCGGCTTCCGAAGCCGAGCATGCTGTCGGCGCCGATCTCGACAGAGCCCTTCGCGTGGATCATGGCTCCGTTGAGCAGCACCCGGTCTCCCAGCGTCATCCGGCCGCCGGGGAAGATCGTCAGGCGGTTCTCCGCGTGCTCGGTGCGCAGCCACACGTCTTCGCCGATGCACAAGGCACCCCCGGCGCCGATCCAGAGATGGTTTCCCGGCTGGCGCTCCGTCGCGAAGCGCGCGCGAATCTCGACCCGGCCGCCGGGCTCGATCCGCAGGCGCGAGAGCCGAAGGTTCGGAGACGCGCTCGGGTGGACCCGAAGGGCGTCGCCGTAGCGGGCCCGGAACCGCCGGAACCGGAGCTGGTCCAGGGCGTAGATCGCGCGCAGCTGCAGCGGGCCCATCCGGTCGCCGATCCCCCCGGTCACCGGTGTCAGGCCGGCTTCAGCCGACAGCGGATGGGGAGATGCTTCACCCCGCCGAGAAAGCTCGAGCGCAGCCTCTCCGGGTCGCCGGTGAGGTCGATGTCGACCAGGCGCTCGGAGAGCTGACGGAAGAGCACGCGGAGCTCGAGACGGGCCAGATTGGCGCCCAGACAGAAATGCTCGCCGATGCCGAAGGCCAGGTGGGGGTTGGGCCGGCGGTCGACGCGGAACGCGAAGGGCGCGTCGAAGACCTCTTCGTCGCGGTTCGCCGAGGGGTAGAAGAGGCAGAGGTGGTCGCCCGCCGGGATGCGCTGGCCGCGCACCTCGACCTCCTCGGTGGCGGTCCGGCAGAACTGGATCACCGGCGTGGTCCAGCGCAGAATCTCCTCGACGGCGGGCTCCACCAGCTCCGGCTCCACGCAGAGCTTCCGACGCTGCTCCGGATTCTCGATCAGCGCGAGCAGCCCACCGCTCATGGCGTTGCGAGTCGTCTCGTTGCCGGCGACGACCAGCAGGAAGTAGTAGGAGAGCAGTTCGAAGGGGGGGATCGGCGCTCCGTCGACCCGGGCCCGTACCAGGACGCTCACCATGTCCTCGCGCGGCCGGGCTCGGCGCTCCTTCGCCATCTCCGAGAAGTACTCGAAGAGCGCGCGCCGCGCCCCGTCGGCGGTCTCCCGCGCGGACGATCCCTCGGCCTGGTACTCCGGGTCGCCGGACCCGACGATCTGATTCGTCCAGCGGAACATGAGCTTCCAATCCTCGCGCGGGACGCCGAGGAGGTCGGCGAGCACGGCGAGAGGGATGGGCGCCGAGACGTTCTCGACGAAATCGAACTCCTGCTCCTCGCCGTCACCGGAGACGGCGTCGAGACGGTCCCGGTTGATGCGCTCGATCTCCTGCTCCATACGACGGATCGCCCGCGGCGTGAAGTACTGGCTCACGAGCTTGCGGTAGTCGGCGTGATCCGGCGGGTCCATGTTGAGCAGGTGGCGCGCGATCGGCTCCGCCGGAGGCTGACCCTCGGGAAACACGGCGAGCCGCGGCGCGTTGTGCAGGACCTGGGGCTTGCGGGAGACCTGGACGATGTCCGCGTGCTTGGTGATCGCCCAGAAGGGGGTGCACTCGTCGCCGCGGTCGTAGCGATAGACCGGGCACTCGCGCCGGAGACGCGCCCACTCCTCGTGGGGGTAGCCGCGGTCGACGTAGGCCTGGGGCCCCACGATGTCCAGGGTGTCGAGGGCGTCACGGGCAACATCGGGCACGGCCATGGCAGAACCTCCGAGCGCGTCCCGGCATTCTAGTGCCCCGATTCCGAGCTGCGTCGGTTCTTCCGGTCAGGTCTTGATTTAATCGATCGGTCGATTAAATTGACTCCCAATGACCTCGAAGCCCCCGCCCCCCCAGCCCCCGAAGCGCCGCTCCCCCGACTCCGTGCCGACCCCGGGCCGATCTCCGGAAGGGCAGGGGGAAGCGCCCGAGGAGCGGAGCCGCGGCCCGGGACGCCCCCGACGCACCGACGGCACCGGGGTTCGCGAGCGGCTGATCGATGCGGCGATCGCCCTCGGCACGGCCCGGGGTCTCGATGCGATCGGCATCCGGGAGATCGCCGCCGAAGCCGGCGTGACTCCGGGAATGATCGCCTACTACTTCGGCGACAAGGGGGGCCTCTACGAGGCGATGCTCGACCGGGTCTATCAGCAGGTCCTGACCAACCTGGTTCAGATCGCGGAGACGCCCGCGAGCTCGGACGAGCACCCCCTGGCGCGTCTCGTCCAGCTCCAGATCTCGACGCTGATGCGCACGCCCTGGATGCCCCAGCTG
>CALDCK010000327.1 GCA_937937315.1 uncultured bacterium | reverse complement strand
CGGCGGGGGCGAGCCGTCCTGGCTCGACGCGGTCCGGGGCTTCTTCACGATGGGCTTCCTCAAGGCCGTGCTCTCCCTCTTCCTCGTCCTTCTGGGCGCCGGGGTCGCCGTGTGGTTCTTCGAGCGCAGGAAGAACCCCGAGGAGTTCGGAGGAGGACGATTGCTTCACGGACTCGGCGCGGCGTTCTGGTGGTCCGCCGTGACCATGACCACGGTCGGCTACGGCGACAAGGCACCCAAGACCGTCGGGGGTCGCGTCGTGGGACTGATCTGGATGTTCTCCAGCGTGATCATCATCGCGGGCTTCACGGCCGCGATCGCCGCATCGGTGACGGTGGGCCGACTCGCCAGCGACCCCCTGCGCGGCCGGTCTCTCTCGGAGCTCTCGTTCGGCGTCATCGCCGAATCGAGCGCCCACGAGTACGCCCGGGACCGGGGCTACCGGTCCCAGTCCTTCGAGACGATTCCCGAGATCATCGGAGCCCTTCGAGACCGACAGGTCGACGTCGCGCTCCACGACGCACCGATCCTGTCGCACCACGCGCGTACCCACTCGGACGACCCGCTCACCGTGTCGAGCGCTCGACTCGTTCGTGACGACTACGGCTTTGGCCTCGTCCAGGGGAGTTCCCTGCGAGAGCCGGTGAACGAGGCCCTGCTCGAGATCCTCCGCGAACCGCTCTGGCTGGAGATCCGAAGACGTCACCTGGGCGCCGGGAAGAACGACTCCTAGGGTCCCGACCTCGCCCGCTACGAGAATCTTCGGCCCCTGGAGCCGACGCGCTCGGTGGCTCGACCCCTCCTGGAGCTCGTTCATCACCTGATCCGGGCTGAAGCTCGCCACTTTCTTGCGCGGCGGGTACCCATCGAAGGCCGTCAGGAACCCTCGAGTCGACCGGGCTGCCGACGCAGTCGCTCAGGCGTCCGGCGCCACCGACCGATGCGGAGGTGTGGGCGTGGGCGGATCGAAACGAGCAGGGGCGTACGACGGCGCGCACGCGCGATGGCGCGCGGCAGCGATCGCAGTGGGCCTGATCGTCGCATCCCCCGGTGCTGACGCCTCCCGGGCGGGCGGTCGTCAGTGCCTCGACGAGGCCGAGATCTGCATCGAGGCGGTCTCGGACCGCTCCATGGTGCGTTTCGTAGCCTCGAACCGGACGACAGCCCCCTATACCCTGCGGATCGCACCCCGCAGCCTGTCGAACCTGCGGCCGCTGTCGGCCATGCCCTTCCGGGCCGTGCTCGAGCCGGGCGAGGAGCGGGTAGTGGGCGCGCTCTCGGCCATCGCACCCGACCGGAGCACCGGCTACCGCTACGGGTGGAGCGCCGCCCCGGGCAGCATGCTCGCCCGCCACGACGACCGCTGGCGCTACCGCATGCCCTTCGGCGGCAGGGACCATCGCCCCCTGAGTCAGGGCGTCGGCGGTGCCTCCAGCCACGGCGGGCCCGGGCACTACGCCTTCGACTTCGCGATGCCCTGGGGAACGCCTGTGCTGGCCGCCCGCGCGGGTCGGGTGATTGCCGTGCGCGACGGGCAGCGGTCGACGGGCTCGGCGCGCAGCGCCTACCACGCGGCGAACGCCGTCGAGATCCTCCACGTCGACGGGACGATCGCCACCTACGCCCACCTCCAGCGCGGGGCAAAGGTCGAGGCGGGCCAGTCCGTCGAGACCGGCGACCTGCTCGGCCTGTCCGGAGACACGGGGATCTCCACCGGCCCCCATCTCCACTTCATGGTCTGGCGACGCACGGCGGATCTCCAGTGGAGAACGGTCGCCATCCGCTTCCACGATGGCAGCCATGCCGGGTTCGTGCCCAACACGGGCGTGGCCTACGCACCCGGCTGCTCCATACAGGGGATCGGCTGCTCGCCCGAGGAGGGGACGCCGCCCTCCGAGGCCTGGCCCGTGGCTCCCGCGCGCCGCAGCAACATCGACGCCCCCCGCCGCCTCAACGGCGCCTGTGTGTGCCCGAACGGGGCGCGGATCCACGTCGATCTCCCCTGCGAGCAGGTGTGCGGACGCTGAGCGGCACCTCTCCGACGTGCAGGACCGAGATCCAATCCCCCGCCCCTCAAGGCGATCCCGAATCCAGCCGATGGGCGGGTATGGCGGATCGAAGCGGCCCGATGCCCGTGGGCCTGAAGCTCCACCTCGGCTGCGGCACCCGCACGCCCGCGGGCTGGCAGAACGTGGACGCCGCCCTCGGCGCCCGTCTCGCAAAGATCCGTCCCCTGCGACCGCTGCTGCGCGCGACCGGGGCGTTCCGCCTGGAGTGGTCCGACGCGATCGTCGTCCACGACCTGCGCCGACCCTTCCCCTGGCCCGACGCCTCGGCCCTGGCGGTCTACAGCTCCCACACCCTCGAGCACCTGTCGAAGGAGGATGGAGAGCACTTCCTGCGCGAGTGCGCCCGGGTGCTGGCCCCTGGCGGCGTGGTGCGGATCGTCGTCCCGGACCTGGCGGCGATCGTGTCGGAGTACGAGAAGGGCGCCCTCTCCGCCGTCGATCTGGTCGATCGGCTCGGCGTGTCCTGGACCCATCCCCACGATGGTCGGCTGAAGCGCCTGCTCGCACCCTGGGTACGCTTCCCTCACCGCTGTATGTACGACGCCCGGAGCCTGCTCGACGCCCTGCGAAACCAGGGGCTGGTGGCCGAGCCCTGCCCTCCCCTGGTGAGCCGGATTCCCGACGTCAGCGACGTCGAGTGCCTCGAGCGCGCGCGCGACAGCGTCATCGCCGAGGGCCGCAAGCCGGACTGAGCGTCTCGGGTCAGAGCCTCTCGCGCAGCCGCGCGCGGTACGAGAAGGCGAGCATCACACCGGCCGCGACTACCAGGGCGACGACGGGTGCGGCGGGGATGACGAAGGGCGGGTTCACGATCGCGTCGATCTGATCGGCGTAGAAGGCCACGTCCACGATGAAGGTGTCGCTGCCGAACACGGCTGTGTTGGTGGGCTGAGAGCCGCTCACGAGGCCCTGAGCGATCAAGACCCCGACGAGCTGCCACTCGTTGCCGCGCTTCAGGAACGCGCCGCCGCCCGAATCTCCGTTGGCGACCTGGCACTCGTCGGTGACACCTCCGCTCGCATCGAAGCGGGTCTCGAACACTCGCGAGGTTCCGCTGTTCGGGATCGTCTCGTCGTTGCCCACGACGGTCACTTCGTTGCGACCCCAGCGAAGGAACTTCGTGCCGGCGGCGACGTAGCCCGTGTAGGCGGGCGGAGGGCCCATTCCGCAGGAGACCTCGGTGAAGCTGCTGTTCCAACAGGTGAGGCTCGCCTCACGAGAGCGACCGTTCCCGATCATCACCACGTCGTCATCGACCGCGGGGCCAGTGCTCGCGATCACGACCGGAGGCAGCGGAGGGTCCGCCTCGAGCCGAATCAGGGCGAGATCGGCCCCGACCCCGGGCGAGGTCTCGAGTCGGATCCGCGAGTCGGGCACGGTCGCGTAGGGGATCTCGTCGAAGGTGAAGGAGGAGGGCACCCCCACGTGGTTCGCGGTGAGCACCCAGCGATCGCCGACGTAGACGCCCGAGAGCGAGTTGCTGGCGGCGCCGACGTTGGCGAAGCCCGGATCATCCGAGGGCTCCGAGGTGTTGCCCGAGCCGTCCCCGGTGTCGATGACGACGCCCCCCGCCGGGCCCGCCAGCAGCAGGCCCGCAAGGATCGGCGCTAGCCAGGCGCCGCTACGAGGCCCTCGGAACATCGGATCTCCACCTCAGCTCGGTCCAGTCACCGCTTCATCGGCCGATCGGGCGTCCGTCCTCAGCCCCGACCCAGGCCTCGCCCGGACCAGCCCATCTTAGGCTTCCCGAGGCCGGGCTGGAAGCGTTGGCGCTGGCAATCCACCACGCCCCGCTGATAGGGTGCGACCATGTGCGACTCCGTCGTCGCCGTGGGCTCGGAGACGAGCGACGGTGCCACCCTCTTTGCGAAGAACAGCGATCGCAAGCCGCTCGAATGTCAGCCCTTCGTGCAGCACGCGGCAGCCCACCACCCGCCCCGGGCGCGGGTGCGCTGCACCCACATCGAGATCCCCGAGGTGGCCGAGACCTACCGCCTCATGGGCCACTCGCCCGCCTGGGTCTGGGGCTTCGAGCACGGTGTCAACGAGCACGGAGTGGCCATCGGCAACCACACCATCTTCTCGAAGGAGCCCATCGAGGAGGAGCCCGGCCTCATCGGCATGGACCTCGTGCGCCTCGGCCTCGAGCGCGGGCGCGACGCGCGCGAAGCTCTCGAGGTGATCGCGACGCTGATCGAGACCCACGGCATGGGCGGGCCGGCTCTCGCTCCGGACGGCGCGGGCTATCACAACAGCTTCGCCCTGGCGGACCCGACGAGCGCCTGGGTGCTCGAGGCGTCGAACCGGCGCTGGGCGGCGAGACGCGTCTCGCGCACGGCGTGCTCGAACCACATGGCGATCGGAAGCGACTGGGAGATCGCCTCCCGCGACCTCGAGAACCACGCGCGCTGCGAGGGCTGGTGGCGCGAGGACACCCGCGTCGACGTGTCAGCGGCCTATCGCAATCACCACATCCCGGAGCACATCACCTCCGGACGCCAACGCCAGGCCCAGGGCTGGATCGACGAGCGCCGGGGCCAGCTCGACGTCCCATCCCTCCAGGCGCTGCTGCGCGACCACGGCGACGGCAGCCCAGGCTGGAGCCGCGTCGATGCCACGCCCGAGGAGGAGTGCTTCTTCACGGTCTGCGCCCACAGCGCGCCGGTGCACGTCACCACGGCGAGCCTGGTGGCCGCCCTCCCGGCGGAGCGTCCCGGGCCCTGGCCCGTCTGGGTCTCCTTCGGAACGCCCTGCTCGAGCGTGTTCCTGCCGGTCTATCTGGACGGTGTGATCCCGGCGGCTCTCGCGCGCGACGGACACCCCGGCGATGGCGCCTGGTCTCATTTCAAGCATCTCCAGGACGCCGTGGCCGAAGACCCGGTCCCGCGCACGCGGCGCGTGCGC
>CALDCK010000326.1 GCA_937937315.1 uncultured bacterium | reverse complement strand
CCCGGGGGCTGCGGGCGAGACGGCCCGAGAGCGCCCCGCCGCCGGCTCCGACGCCCGTCGCGAGCTTCGAGCGCTCCAGCGCCTCGCCCGGCACGAAGGCGAGCACCGACGAGACCTCGGCCATCACGCTGTCCCGGGTCTGGAGGATGTAGAGCCCCTCGGGCTCGTCGCTCTCGAAGGTGAACTCGATCTCCTGATGGAACATTCCCTCGTCCCGGACCAGGGTGCGCGCGTGGCCGAGGAGCGCCTCGTGAATCCGCGGGAAGTCGCGCTCCAGGGAGCGCGTTCGGCGGAGCCCCTGCTCGCGCCGCTGCTCTTCGCTCACCGGGAAGGTCTCGACGAGCCCACTCACGACGTCGTCGCCCTGCCCCTGGACCACGAAATCGCCGTGGATCCGCACGTCGCCGGGCGAGTTCGGCGCGTCGCAGGTGAGCACCACACCGGTGCCCGAGCGCTCGCCGAGATTGCCGAAGACCATGGCCTGGACGACCACGGCGGTGCCCCACTCCTCGGCGATCTGAAGCTCGGCGCGGTAGACCCGCGCCTTCTCCGCGTCCCAGGATCGCAGCACGAAGTCGACGCAGTGCTCGACCTGCTCGAGGGGGTCGTCGACGATCACGACCCCTGCGTCCTCGATGAAGCGCCGGTAGCGGTCCGCCACGTCGAGCATCGCATCCGGCGGGATCTCCGCCTTCTTCGCGACCCCGAGCTCGGACTTGATGCTCCGCATCAGGGCGTCGAATCGGAAGCGGTCGATGCCGTGGCCCATCCCCCAGAACTGCAGGAAGCGCCGATAGGCGTCGAAGGCTCCCCAGCTGCCGGACCGGCTCGCGAGCGCCCGAGCGATCTCCCGGTTGATGCCGACGTTCAGGAAGGTATCGAGGACCCCGGGCATGCTGATGGCCGCCGCGGACCTCACCGAGAGCAGGAGCGGCCGCTCCGCCTCGCCGAAGCGCGACCCGGTGAGCCCCTCGAGGCGTGTGATCTCGTCGCGGAGGCGCCCCCTGAGATCGCGGCGCAGACCGGCGCAGGCCCTGATCGCCTGGCGACAGCGGAAGACCTCGGTCGTCAGCACGAACCCGGCGGGCACGGGAAGCCCGGCCCCGGCCAGGCGCGTGACGAGGTGCCCCTTGTTTCCGAGGGCCACCACGCCTCCGCGGGGCTCCTCCCCGGCACCGATCGGCACGGTGCACCGGTCCAGATCGAAGGCCATCATCAGATCCTGGGTCTCGCGATGGAAGGTCTCCCGCGTGTGCGCGAGATCGCGGATCGTGTCCGTCACGAGCCGATCGAGAGACTGGACCCCGAAGGCCTTCGAGATCCGGTCGCGCAGAAAGCCCTCGGAGGCCTTGAGGGTCTCCGGGCGGTTCGAGTCGTCGGCACTTTCCGGCTCGCTCCCGTCCTCGAGGGGCCGGGCGAGGATCCGATCGAGGACGTCGTCGTAGACGTCCACGAAGCGGATCCGGATCAGCTGCTCGATGCTGCGCGAGATGATCTGGAAGATGTTGACGTGCTGATCGAGAGTCGTTCCCGGCGTCTCGAGCGCCTGCTCGAGCATTCCGATGCCCAGGGCGACGCCGCGCGCCTCGCATCCGTCGACGCGCACCGCGCGCAGCAGCATGCGGAGCCAGGTCGCGGTCCTGCGCAGCGTCCCGAGGCTCACGTACTCCCGCTCGTCCACCGTGATCATGCGCTCGAAGAGCACGCTGGCCAGGGACTCGATGCGGAGACCCAGGCCCACCGCCTCGAACTTCTCCTCGCGGTAACGGCCGTACATGCTGGGGATGCCCACCGCGATATGGCGCTTGCGATAGATCTCCTCGTGCCCCTCGGTCGGCTTCTCGTCGGTGATGATCTCCTTCAGGCGTTCGAGGACCGCGAGCAGGATCGAGAGCGCCTCTTCGTCACGCCCGCCGGCGAGAGCCTCGCGGAGCCCCGCGACCTCCTCCTCGTCGATGGCATGGAAGCCACTCATCCGCTCGAGCAGGTCGTCGTGATGCAGGGCGTACTTCCGCCCCACCAGCTCCCGGAGCCGCAGGAGCAGCTGGATCTTCTCGCGCACGACCGGCGGCATCTCCGCCTGGGAGAGCTCCCTGCCGAGGGCCTCTGCATCCTGGTCGGCCCAGTCGCCGAAGCCCGTTTCGCCCACGAGCTCCGCCAACGCCCGGTGCATCGCCTGGAACTCGGGGCGTTCCGGGTCGAGGGCCTCGTAGAGAGAGGGTGAAACGTAGGTGCGCAGCGGTTCCGGGTCGCCGCTCGCGAAGAACCCGCCGATCGCGTCGGTGAAATCGAGCAGGCGCGGATTGCTCTCGACGTGGCACTGCTTGCGGAGGAAGTGGCACAGGGGGTCCTTGCGAGCACCGATCTCGTCGATGCGCGACGAGACCTCGCGCAGCTCGCCCTCGGCTCCGATGTCGTTGAAGTAGACGGGGAAGAGCGCGAGCAGGTGCCGGACCTGATGGTAGACCGGGCCGATCCGGCGGTTCAGCAGGGCCGACACGTCCTTCTGGAAGAGATCCGTGTCCGCCATGAACACGCCACCGAGCGTGAGCCGCACCACCAGTGCAGCGATCAGCGGGCGAGCGCGCTCCGGGCTCTCGCCGATCACCTCCAGGAAGGCGCGGATGGCCCGGAGATGGGCCGGATCCACCCGCACCGACCACTCGTCGGTGAAGCCGGAGAATTGGGGACCGGGGAACTCCCAGTCGAGCATCTCGTCGACGACGACGTCGATCCGTTCGGGATCCTCGCTGGCCATGGCGTCGACGCCGATCTTCGAGATCAGACTGTAGGCCGCCGGCGATCCGGCGAGGCTGCTCCGGCGAAGGCCCGCATGGATCTCGCGGACGATCTGTTCGAAGCATGCGCGATCCGCGTCCCGAAGCGCATCGCGGTAGGCGTGGTGGATCTCGGCGAGGGCCTGGCGGTGCACCGCCGCGAGGTCCGAGAGCGACAGCACCCGGATCAGCCAATGGATTCGCGCGATCGAGCCATCCCCGGACGCATCGTCGGAACCGCCGAGGGACGCGGCGGCTTCGAGGAAGCCGCGCTCGATCTGCGCGCCATCGGGCAGACCGAGGAGCGCGTCCGCGCGGACCGCGAGGGATTCGGCTTCCGCCGCACGATCCAACGCGTCGAGGCCACTTCGCTGTCGGGCGTGGGAGATCGCCGTGACGACCTCCGGGAGCCCCGCCTCCACCTCACTCCCGGCCAGCTCGCGGTACCAGTCCGAGGGATCCGGATGGGACAGCCACTGCTCGTAGACGCAGCGCAGGCTCCAGGCCAGGAGATCCAGGGTGTGCTCGACGGCGTGGCCCGTCGGCTCGGGCAGCACGGCGAGGAGCCTGCCCGCGAGGTGACGAAGACGCGACGATGCGATCACTGCAAGATGCGGCTGCTCCCGAAGGATCGCGCCGAGACGGGATACGGCCCGTTGCAGCGCCTGAAGGAGCTCCGGAAGACGCTCTCCAGACTCGTCGACGACCTTCTCGAGGACGTAGAGCCATCGGCGCAGAGCGGTCTCGCGAACGGAATCCGGCGTGGCCTGCTCCACCACCTTCGCGTAGAGGCCGAAGAAGACATGGAGTGCCTCGCCCGCGCGCTCGTGGGCGAGGTAGCGGGCCAGGTCTCCCGTCGCTCGCCGGTGCAGCTCGTCGAGGGTCTGGGCCCAGCCGACATAGCGGTGGTTGATCTCGCGCAGGAGCTTCTTCGTCTCCCGATGGACGCCGTACTGATCCTCGGTGATCTCGAGCAGCACCGCGTGCTCCGCCGGAATCGCGACGTCCACGGCCGTTCGTCGGAGGTTCACTGCGAGGGCCGACGAGCGGAGCGGCGACGCGTCGACGGAGGCGGATCCGGGATCGATGCGGCCGCCCAGGAGCCGGGTCTCCCGGGCGTCGTGGGCGTGGATGCGGCCGAGGAGCGCCTCGACCTCGCGGCGCAGCTCCGCCGGGATGTCGTCCTCGCCCTCCTCCACCTGGGCGATCCGGTCTCGGAGCGACTCGAGGATCTCGCGGTGCTCGGCGATCAGCGGCTCCAGCCCTGCGGCGAGCACCTCACGCATGGCCGGCGCCGCCTCCTCCCGGGCGAAGTGGCCCTGGAGCAGATCGTGAAGCCGCTGGAGCAGCCCGCTCAGGATCCAGGCATCTCCGGCCTCCCGCAGCTGGGCCACCACATCGCGGAGCTCGGCGTGCTCGTCCAGCAGGTCGCCGAGCTCCTGCGATGCCGGATCTGCGCTTTTCACCTGGCCGAGCGACATCGTCGGTCCCCGATCGGGTCCATCCCGGGCCCACTCATCGCAAGATCCGTTCCTCCGCGTGGGAGCGTCTCGGCCTCAGGCATCCTTCCGAACGAGGCGAAATGCCCCAGAAGTCCCCCTCTCGCTCCGTGATAGCCTAGCTGCGGGGCACGGGGAACGGGGCCCACATGCTGCGCCTGCGCCTTCTTACGGCCTCCCTGTGTGCGGCGTTGGGCTTCTGGGCAGTGGCCCAGGCCCACGAGAAGGTCTTCGAGGGCGGCGAGGAAGGGGGCGCCGCGACCCAGCCCGAGGCCCACTGCGACGACGGCCTCGCCAGGGGCTTCCCCTGCTGGAACGTGGACCTTCTGGCCTGGCTCCCCCCCGGTTTCTTCGGCTACGGCCTCGGCAACGACATCTGGGGCTGGACCGATCCGAAGAGCGGCCGGGAGATCGCATTGCTCGGCCTTCGCCGGAGCACCGCCTTCGTCGACGTCAGCGACCCCCACCACCCGGTCCACCTGGGGCTGCTGCCCTCGGCGAGCCGGACCTCGACCTGGCGCGACATCAAGACCTTCCGCGGTCACGCCTTCATCGTGAGCGAGGCGCCCAACCACGGCCTCCAGATCTTCGACCGCGCCCAGCTCGCCGACGTCGTGAATCCGCCGGTGTTCTTCGAGCCCACGGCCCACTACGCGGGCTTCGGAAACGCCCACAACTCGCCCTCGATGAGGAGACGGGCACCGCCTACGCGACGGGGACACGAACCTGCGCCGGGGGGCTGCACATGGTGGACGTGAGCCGCCCCCTGGAGCCGCGCTTCGTCGGCTGCTTCGACGGCGACGGCTACACCCACGACGCCCAGTGCGTGACCTACCTCGGTCCCGACGACGAGTACGGCGGCCGCGAGATCTGCTTCAACGCAAACGAGGACACCCTCACCATCGTCGATGTCACGGCGAAGGACGCGCCGCGCATGCTCTCGCGGAGCTCCTACGCGGGCAACGGCTACGCCCACCAGGGCTGGCTCACCGAGGACCACGCCTACTTCCTGCTCGGCGACGAGTTCGACGAGAGGC
>CALDCK010000325.1 GCA_937937315.1 uncultured bacterium | reverse complement strand
TCGCGATCGGAATGGTCGCCACCACCGCCGACGAGTGGGACGATCGCATGAAGCAGATGTTCGGTGGCCTCACCTATCAGGAGGTACTGGAGAGTCGCGGCGAGGAGTCACCGCCGCCGGTGAAGCCGGGGGCGGGCGTGGGGATGTACCTCTAGTCGTGAACTGCAGCGCCTGCGGCCAGGAGAGTCCCGCCGACGCCCGATTCTGCATGCACTGCGCAGCACCGCTGGCGCGTGCCTGCGCCGCTTGCGGCGCCGGGCTTCCGGAGGGGGCGCGCTTCTGTCCCGCCTGTGCGCATCCGGCCGAAGCGCCGACGTCGGTCGCTCAGGTCGCGCCCCCCGAGCGCCAGCCCCGGGA
Source organism: uncultured bacterium (assembly GCA_937937315.1). GTDB lineage: Bacteria > Myxococcota_A > UBA9160 > UBA9160 > SMWR01 > CALDCK01. The sequence continues at coordinate 2,894 of CALDCK010000325.1, read as the reverse complement.
CTACACGCCACGGCACCTCGCCGACAAGATCCTTCGTTCGAAGTCGGCCCTCGAGGGCGAGCGCAAGCACGTGACGGTGCTCTTCGCCGACGTGAAGGGATCGATGGAGCTCGCCGACCAGCTCGGTGCCGAAGAGTGGCACCGGCTCCTGGACGGCTTCTTCCAGATCCTCGGCGAAGGCGTCCATCGCTTCGAGGGGACGATCAACCAGTACACGGGCGATGGGATCATGGCTCTCTTCGGCGCGCCCATCTCCCACGAAGACCACGCGCATCGGGCCTGCTACGCCGCGCTCCATCTCCAGAGCAAGCTGCGCCGCTATGCCGACGAGCTGCGCCGCACCCACGGCGTGAGCTTCTCGGTCCGCATCGGAATCAACTCGGGAGAGGTGGTGGTCGGGACGATCGGCGACGACCTCCGGATGGACTACACGGCCCAGGGCCTCACGGTGGGCCTCGCGCAGCGCATGGAGCAGCTCGCCGCGGCGGACAGCATCTATCTCACCGCCCATACGGCGCGCCTCGTCGAAGGCTTCTTCTCCCTGCGCGATCTGGGCGGATTCTCGATCAAGGGCGTGGACGAGCCGCTCCCGGTCTACGAGCTCGAGGGCACGGGAGCGCTTCGGACGCGTCTGGAGCTGTCGCGTGCGCGCGGCTTCTCGCGCTTCGTCGGTCGGACCGATGAGATTGCGCTGCTCGAGGCCGCGCTCCAGCGCGCCCGAGAGGGCGACGGCGTCGTGGCGGGCGTGGTCGCCGATGCGGGGGTCGGCAAGAGCCGGCTGTGTCTCGAGTTCGTCGAGCGCTGCCGAGCCTCGGGCGTTCCGGTCTACCAGGCGCATTGCCCGGCCCACGGACGGCTGATCCCCCACCTTCCCGTGCTCGAGCTCCTGCGCGACGTATTCGGGATCACGGCGAGTGACTCCGACCAGAACGTTCGCGAGAAGATTGCCGGGCGGCTCCTCCTGCTCGACCGGGATCTGGAATCGCTGCTACCTCTGGCCTTCGACTTCCTCGGCGTGCCGGATCCGGATCGCCCACTCGAGGCGATGGACCCTGCGACGCGGCAGCGCGCGCTGCTCACCTTCGTGCGGCGTCTGCTCCACGCGCGAAGCGCGCGGGAGACCGCGGTCCTGCTGCTCGACGACGTCCACTGGATCGACTCGGGGAGCGATGAGTTCCTGGCGAGCATCGCAGAGATCGTTCCCGGGACGCGCACCCTCCTGCTGCTGAACTTCCGCCCCGAGTACAACGCCGACTGGATGGCCCACTCGAGCTACCAGCAGCTCCCGCTGCGGCCCCTCGGAGAGGAGGCCATCGCGGAGCTCCTGGATCACCTGCTGGGCACCGATCCGTCCCTCGATCCCCTGCGCCGTCTCATTCGCGAGCGCACGGCGGGGAATCCGTTCTTCATCGAAGAGCTCGTTCAGGCCCTGGCCGAGGCCGGAAGCCTCGTGGGCGAGCGAGGCGACCGCCGTCTCACCGCGCCCCTGGATCGCCTGACCGTCCCCTCCTCGGTTCAAGCGATTCTGACGGCTCGCATCGACCGACTCCCGGCGCGAGAGAAGAGCGTGCTGCAGACGGCGGCAGCGATCGGACGCAAGTTCTCCGAGGCGCTCTTGCGCCGGGTCAGCGAGCTGGGGGAGGGCGAGCTCGACGAGGCGCTCGCTGCACTGAGGCGCGCCGAGCTGATCTACGAGGAGTCCCTCTATCCCGATCTCGAGTACGCCTTCCGGCATCCCCTCACCCACGAGGTCGCCCAGGGGGGTCAGCTGGCCGATCAGCGGGCCCGGGATCACGCACGGATCGCCTCGGCAATCGAGGCACTCCACGCGGATCGCCTCGACGAGAATGCCGCGCTCCTCGCCCACCACTGGGACGAGGCCGGACAGGTGGCCCCAGCGGCCCACTGGCATCGGCGTGCGGCGGAGCGGATCGCCGGCAGCAACCCGCCGGAGGCCCGGCGTCACTGGGACCGGGTGCGAGACCTGGCGATGAAGATCGAGGATTCGGCCCTCGCGCTCGAGCTGGGGGAGCAGTCCCGGCTGATGATCCTCGAGTACGGCTGGCGTACCGGCATCTCTCGGGACGAAGCCGACGCGCTGCTCGAGGAGGGCGAGTCCTGGGCGCGCGGCAATGACGATCCCCACGCCCTGGCCGCCCTCTACAACGCGGCAAGCATGCCCTACGCATTCTCGGTCGGGGACGTGTGGCGCGCCAGAGATCTCGCTCTCGAAGGTCTGCGGCTCGCCGAAGAGGCGGGAGACGAGGCACTCGCCTTCGCGCTCGAGCTGCGCGTGTTCTTCGCGTCGGAGCCGATCGCCGAGACCGCCGAGCTCGCGGCGGTGATCGAGGCCGCGAACCGGAGACCCCGCGAGGTGATGGAGCGCGCCTCGCCCCTGGTCGGCTACGACGCGCTGGCGGCGGCTGTGGGATTCCGGGCCTGGCCTCACACCTATGCGGGCCGACTCGAGGTGGCGCTCGAGCACGCGAGGCGCGGGATCGACCTGGCACGCGAGCGCGATGCCCAGGAGGTGCTGGGCTGGCTGATGGGGGTCGAGGCCGAGGCTTGCTGGCTCCTGGGTGAACGCCAGCGCGCGCTTCGCTCGGCCCAGGAGTCCTACGACATCGCCGAGCGAATCGACAGCAATCTGTCCAAGGCGACCGCGGCGCTCAACCTCGCCCCGATCCTGATCTCCGAAGGCGCCGCCGCCGCCGCCGTGTCCCTCCTCGAGCGGAGCGAGGAGTTTGCGGCCGTCGGGTTCAAACACAGCGAGCCCGTGTTCCTGGCCCTTCTTGCCCAGGCGCGATGCGGCGTGGGCCGCGTGGACGCGGCGCGGGTCGCGGCGGAACGGGCGCGTGGGCTCGCCATCTCGCGACGGTTGCACCAGAGACGGA
>CALDCK010000324.1 GCA_937937315.1 uncultured bacterium | reverse complement strand
CTCGGATCGGCCGGATCTCCAGGTGTTGCTCCTGAGGCGGCGCGCGGCCTCTGCCTTCGTGCCCGGCATGGTCGTGTTCCCAGGCGGGGCGCTCGACGAAGCGGACGGGTCTCCCGAGGCCGCCGCCCTGTGCCGGGGGCTCGACGATTGCGAGGCCGGTGTGCGGCTCGGGGTCGAGGGCGGTGGGCTCGCCTATTGGGTGGCGGCGATCCGCGAGACCTTCGAGGAGGCGGGCGTGCTGCTCGCGACGCACCGGGATCGGCAGGTGGATCTCTCGAAGCCCGCTCGCGCCGAGCGTTTCGCGGCCCTGCGCGCCGAGGTCGATGCCGGGCATCTCGACCTCGCCAAGGCGATGGACAGGGAGGGGTTGCGGCTCTCCACCGACGCGATCTACTACGCGGCCCGCTGGATCACTCCCGTGGGCCCGCCGCGCCGCTACGACACGCGCTTCTTCGTGGCCGCGCAGCCACCGGGGCAGGAGGCGCTCCACGACGATCGCGAGGCCGTACACTCCGAGTGGATCCGACCGGCGGAGGCCCTGGAACGCTTCGAAGCCGGGGAGCTTTCGATGCTGCCGCCGACGGCGGGAATGCTGCGCCTGCTCACCCGTTTCCGGGGGGCCCGAGAGGCGGTCGAGGCCGCTGCCCGGCACCAGCACGGTCCGGACGTACCGGTCCGGCTCGCGTCGGACGGAGAGCGCTGGCGCGTCTTGTTGCCCGAGGATCCCGGCTACGCGGAAGGCTCGATGCCGATCCGGGCGTGGGTGCGCTTCGGGGTAGAGGATGTCGACGCGGCCCAGGGTGTGGCCGGAGGGAGCTCCTGATGGGACGACTGGAGGGAAGGACCGCGATCGTGACCGGGGCGGCTCGAGGCACCGGAGAGGCGACTGCGCGTCTGCTGGCGGAGGAGGGGGCCTTCGTGGTCGTCGCCGACCGGCTCGAGGAGGAGGGCGCCCGGGTGGCCGAGGATCTCGGCGAGCGAGGTCGCTTCGAGCGACTCGACGTGACCGACGAGTCGAGCTGGTCGGGTCTCGCGGAGCGCGTGAGCGGTGAGTGCGGGGGAATCGACGTCCTCGTCAACAACGCCGGGGTGTTGCACATGGCGGCCCTCGAGGAGACCACCCTCGCCGACTACGAGCGCGTCGTGCGCGTGAACCAGGTGGGTCCGTTCCTCGGAATGAAAGTCGTGGCCCCGACCATGAAGCGCGCCGGGCGGGGCTCGATCGTGAATGTGTCCTCGATCGACGGCATGTCCGCGAAGAACGGCCTCGTGGCCTACTCGGCGAGCAAGTGGGCCGTGCGCGGGATGACCCGGGTTGCGGCGATCGAGCTCGGCCGCCACGGCATCCGCGTGAATGCGGTCTGCCCCGAGGCCGGAAGCGCGGAGATGTTCCGACCGTATCTGCCCGAGGGTCTCGACCCGGAGGTCGCGGCGTCCTTCCAGCAGCGCATCCTCAAGACCCAGGCGAAGCGCAGCCTGTCCGAGAAGATCTCGGACATCGCGCGGATGATCGTCTTCCTGGCCTCGGACGATGCGGGCTCGTGCACCGGTACGGACTTCCTCGTGGACGGGGGCAACCTCTCGGGCACCTACATCAAGCTCGCACCGGGCGCGTGAGGGCGGGGCGGCCCGCTCGCGAGCGCGGGCCCATTGCCGGTATGGTCTGACCCTTCGCGCAATCGACGATCAGAACGGGAGACACGGATGATCCACGGAATCGACCACACGGCACTGTCGGTGCCGGACATGGACCAGGCGATCGAGTTCTACAGCGGGGTGCTCGGCTTCGAGGTGGAGATGAACGCGGGATGGCCGAGCGGCGCGAAGCCCCTGGACGACCTCGTCGGTCTCGAGGACTCGGCGTCGAAGGTCGCGATGCTGCGCCTCGGCGACACGAAGCTCGAGCTCTTCCAGTACCAGAACCCGGAGGGGAAGGCGCAGGATCCCGACCGGCCGGTCTGTGATCACGGAATCATCCACCTGTGCCTGGCGGTGAGCGGGATCGAGGAGGAGTACGAGCGCCTGAAGAAGGTAGGCGTGCGCTTCAACAGCTCGCCGATCGACATGGGTCGGGAGTGCTGTGTCTACGGCCGGGATCCCTTCGGAAACGTCCTGGAGCTGATCGAGAAGAAGGGGTAGTCGCGGCAGGGATCCAGGAGCGTCGTGTTCCAGGCTCTCGGTGATCTCCGCGGCCGGGCGCTCTGGGTCGTGGCGGGTTGCCTCGTCTGCCAGATGGGGCTCGGCTTCGGTTACGCCGTCGGCTCCCTGGCGCCGGAGATGCTCGAGGAGCTCGGCTGGTCCCGCGCCCAGTTCTCGGTGGCTCGGGCGCCTCAGCTCTGGGTGATCGCCCTGGCGAGCCCGCTGGTGGGTGGGGCGACCGCACGCTTCGGCGGGCGGGCGGTACTGCTCGTCTCCACCCTTCTGCTCGGGGCCGCCTTCGCGGCGCTGTCGGGCATCGATGAGATCTGGCAGCTCACCGCCATCACCCTCGTCATGGGGCTGGCGCTGGCGGGGATCGGGGACATCGCTGCGGGCGCCGTCGTCGCCCAGTGGATCACGCGCGCGCGCGGCCTCGGTCTCGGCCTCGTCTACACCGGCTCGAACCTCGGCGGCTGGCTCTCGATCACCCTGGCGACGGCGGTCCTCGCCAGCGGGACCTGGCGTCAGGCGGTGCTGGCGATCGCCGGCTTCGGGCTCTTTGCGATGCTGCCCTTCGCCTTCGCGACGGTCCGCGACCGGGGAGCGCCGGCAGAGGCTCCGCCCGAGGGCGTCGCCGGGGTCGTGATCGGCAGCGACGACGACATCGACGTCCGAGGCGCCCTGCGCACCCGGAGCTTCTGGATCCTCGCCTTCACCCTCTTCGCCTTCTGGTTCTATTTCCTGGCGATGCTCGATCATCTGGTGCTCTTCCTGACCGACGCCGGCGTCGTCGACGCCCGCCAGCACTTCGGCCGCGCGATCGCGATGGGGATGGTGAGCAAGATCCTCTTCGGGCTGATCGCAGACCGGATCCCTGCAAGGGCGGCTCTGCTGCTCGACTTCGGGCTGCTGGCGGGAAGTGCTCTCCTGCTCACGCTGCTGCCGCATCCGGTTCTGCTCTGGGCGTTCGTCGTCACCTTCGGCTTCTCCGTCGCCGCTCGAGACGTGGTGACGCCCCTCATCGTGTCCCACTGCTTCGGTGTGCGGAATCTGGCCCAGGTCTACGGGGTCCTGATGCTGACCCTGCTTCCGGGAGGAACCCTCGGACCGGCTTTCACCGGCTGGGTCCACGATCGCACCGGGAGCTACGAGCAGGCGTTCATGGTCCTCGCCGGTCTGATCCTGCTGTCCTTCCTCCTGCTGCTCTTCGTGCGCGACGAGCGGCGCGGCGCACTTCGGGGAGGGACGAGCCCCGCGTGAGTGGCTTCAGCCCGGGCCGCGCACCCAGCGCGGCAGCGTGATCTCGTCGCTCACCCGTTCGAAGACGGCCCGCACCGGAGCTCCTATCTCGATCGCGGCCGGATCGAGCTCGCCGATCGTGGCGCCTTCGCGGGGGAGCAGGTTGCCCGTGAGCCGGACTCTCGGATCTTCTTCCAGCGCCACGAGGATCACGTTGTAGGGGGCGAGCTCGGAGAAGGGCGGCAGCAGGGGCGGGTGCGGAACGACGAAGGACCAGACGGTTCCGCGCCCCGAGACGCGGATCCAGACGGGCTTCACCCGAGGCGCCCAGGGGCTCATCGGGCGCGGCGGAAAGATCAGCCGCCTGGTCTCGGCGCACTGCTGCATGCGCAGCTCTCCCTGGCGGCAGCCCTCGAAGAAGGGGGCGCAGTCCTCGTCGATCGGGGGGAGCAAGACCTCGTTCACGACCCCCTCCGCAGGATCAGCGCGCTCGTCGGTACGCCTTCGCCGGCGGTGACGAGACATGTCTGCGCGTCGGGCACCTGATTGACGGAGACGCCGCGCATCTGGCGCACGCCCTCGGTGATGAGGTTGAAGCCGTGGACGTAGGCCTCGGACAGCCCGCCGCCCGAGGTGTTGATGGGCAGTCGTCCGCCGAGCTCGAGGGCGCCGTCCTCGGTGAAGGCCGCTCCCTCCCCCTTGCCGCACAGCCCGTAGCCTTCGAGGGAGAGGGGAATGAGGGGCGTGAACGCGTCGTAGAGCTGGGCCACGTCGAGGTCCTCGGGTCGGACATCCGAGTGGCGGTAGAGCTGGGAGGCACAGGTCCAGGAGGGCCCGGTGAGCGGGTCGTCGCACCAGTAGTTCACCATGGTGTGGCTCTGGGACGGCAGCCCCTGACCGAAGGCGTGGATGGCGACCGGAACCTGCCGCCCGTCGCGGGCGCGCTCGGCGGAGACGACGACACAGGCCAGGGCGCCGTCGGATTCGAGGCAGTTGTCGAAGAGGCAGAGAGGCTCGGAGATCCAGCGCGCCGCCATGTACTGCTCGCGCGTGAGCTCGCGCTCGAACATCATCGCGCCGGGATTGCGGTTCGCCATACGGCGCACGGCGATCGCGACGTTTGCCAGGTGATCCCGCGTCGCGCCGAACTCGTGCATGTAGCGCCGGGTCAGCATGGCGATCTCGTCCACCGGTCGCAGCAGCCCGTAGGGCCGGGTCCAGGTTGCGGGCGCCGAGGCCTGACGATCTCCGGCCCAGGGGCGCGTTCCCGAGCCTCGCTTGCGCGAGCGCCAAGCCACCCCGACGCGGCACTGGCCCGTTGCGACGGCCATGGCGAGCTGTCCCACGCAGGCCGGACCGGCGCCGCCGCCGTAGCCCACCTGACCGAAATAGGTGATGTCGCCAGCTCCGATGTTCTTGGCGATCTCGACCTCGTCGTTCGTCTCCATGGTGTAGGACGCGAGGCCGTCCACCTCGGAGGGCGCGATCCCGGCGTCGTCCAGGGCGAGCAGGATCGCCTCGGCGGCGAGGGCCTTCTCCGAGGGCTCGAGGCGCTTCGCGAACCGGGTCTGTCCGATTCCGACGATGGCCGCGGCGTCCTTCAGCATGGGCTCGCAGGATAGCCCGAAGGCGAGACGCGATCGGAACCGGAATCGCGGCGGTGGCGTGCTGGTCGCCATGGGTAGAGCGCCGTATCGTGTTCCGGAGACCGTGGGGCAGCGCCGGAGGCAGCGGAATGGACTTCGAATTCTCGGAAGACGAGCGCCGCTTCGCTAGCGAGGTGGAGCGCTTCCTGGCGGAGCGTGCGCGTCCCGAGGTCATGGACGCCAACCCGGAGCAGCTCTCCCAGACCGTCGACACGCCGGAGAAGCGCGCCTTCATGCGGGAGCTCGCCGAGCGGGGCTGGCTGGGGATGTCCTGGCCGAAGGCCTACGGCGGCCTGGAGCGCAGCGGCACCTACGACTTCCTCCTCACCGAGGCGCTGTCGCGTTGGGGGGCCCCCCAGCCCGGGAAGTCCGTCGGGATCGTGGGGAAGACCCTGATCCGTCACGGCAACGAGAGGCTGAAGTCCTATTTCCTGCCGCGGATCATTCGCGGCGAGATCGAGTTCGCGATCGGCTACAGCGAGCCCCAGGCGGGCTCGGACGCCGCGGCGATGAGGCTCCGGGCGACGAAGGTGTCGGGGGGCTGGAAGCTCGAGGGCAAGAAGATCTGGACCACCTCGGCGCACTTCGCCGACTGGTACTGGGTCGGCGCCCGGACGGATCCGGCCTCGAAGCACCGGGGCATCACGCTCTTCCTCGTGCCGATGGATCATCCCGGGCTGACGATCCATCCCACGTACACGATCGGTGACGAGCGCACGAACGAGGTCTTCTTCGACGACGTCTTCGTCGAGGACGACTACGTGGTGGGGGAGGTCGACCGGGGCTGGATCTACATCTGCGAGGCCCTCGATCTCGAACGCTTCGCCATGATGCCCGTGGGACCCCTGGAGATGAAGGTGGAGGCGCTGCGCGCCTGGGCCGACGAGTCGGAGCTCGACGGGGAGCCGGTCCGAGGCGACGACCAGGTGCGGCGCACCGTCGCCCGGGCCCTCACCCAGCTCGAGGTGGCGCGCATGCTCCAGAGGCGAGTGATCAGTGAGGCCCTGAAGGACCGGGTTCCGACCGTGGAATCCTCCCAGTACAAGCTCTACATGAACGAGCTGGGGCAGCGGGTGGCGAACTGGGCCCTCGATCTGATGGGCCCCGCGGCGCAGCTGAAGCCCGGCGAAGAGGACGCGCCGGTGGGAGGCCGCTTCGAGCGCTCCTATCGCTACACCGTGGTCGACACGATCGGCGGTGGGACGTCGGAGATCCAGAAGAACATCATCGCGCGCCGGGGCCTCGGGCTGCCCGCGAGCTTCTGACGGCGTCAGAGATTTACAATACGCTCCGTTCCGTATATGATCCAACGACTTGGAGCGGCGCGGCCCCCTGGCCCGGAGCGAGATCCAGCGAGATGACCCAGCCTCCCCCGGCGCTCGACGGCGTCACCGTGCTCGACTTCTCCACCGTTGGCCCCGCCGCGCGCTGCTCGCGCATTCTTGCGGACTACGGAGCGCGCGTGGTGAAGGTCGGCGCTCCGCCGCGCAAGCAGGGTGTCCAGGTGCAGCCGGCCTTCTGGGCCTACTCCGCCGGACGGGGCATGCAGCAGGTGCGCATCGACCTCAAGGCTCCCACCGGGCGTGACGCCTTCCTGGCCCTGTCCGTTGGCGCCGATGTGATCATCGAGAGCTACCGGCCCGGCGTGGCCGATCGGCTCGGCGTCGGATACGAGGGAGTGCGTGAGCGCAACCCCCGGATCGTCTACTGCTCGACCAGCGGCTACGGGCAGACCGGCCCCGCCTCCCAGTGGGCCGGGCACGACATCAATTACCTGGCGGTGGGAGGCTACCTGCACACGGCGGGTCGGCGGGCCGATGGCGGGCCGCCTCTCCCCGGCGCGACCGTCGCCGACAGCGCAGCCGGGGGGATGCACGCGGCCCTCGCGGTCTTCGCGGCGCTCCTCCGTCGCGAGCGCACCGGCGTGGGCGAGTACCTCGACGTCTCGGTGGCGGAGGGAGTGCTCTCGCTGATGTCCCTCTACATCGATCAGCACCTGGCCACCGGAGCCGAGCCCGGTCCCGGGCACGACATCCTGACCGGGCGCTACGCCTGCTACGACACGTATCGCGCGCGGGACGGCGGATGGATCGCGGTCGGCGCCATCGAGCCCCACTTCTACGCCAACCTGTGCAAGGCCCTCGGCTGCGAGCAATGGCTTTCGAGCCAGCTCGACGACGATGCCCAGGATCGCATCCGCGAGGACTTCGCCGCCGCCTTCGCCACACGGGACCGCGACGCGTGGGTCTCGGAGCTCGCTCCGGCGAATACCTGCGTGGCGCCGGTGTACGAGATTCCCGAGCTGACCCGCGATCCGCAGCTGCGCTCCCGCGGAGCGTTCTCCGAGGCGCGTCATCCGGAGGAGGGCGTCTTCGAGCAGGTGGCGCCCGCCCTGGCCGGTATGAACCGTTCCGCAGAGCCGGTGGTGGTGCGCGCGGCGAGCGCGAGCGACACCGAGGCGCTGCTCCGGGATGCCGGCGTGCCCGATGCGGAGATCGATGCGATGCGCGCCGACGGCGTCATCGCCTAGGAGGAGGACGAGTTGTCCGAGCTACCCGAAGAGGTCCGATCCTGGATCGGAGAGAAGCGTTACGAGCTGGAAGGCGAGTTCGACGTCGAGCGCGGCTACGTCTTCACCACCTGTGCCTCGGTTGAGAACGGCAATCCGCTCTTCTGGGACGAGAAGGTCGCGAACGACCTCACCGACGGATTCATCGCGCCTCCGAGCATGATCTCGGTCTGGTTCCGGCCGCACTACTGGGCGCCGGATCGGGTCGAGCAGGCGCAGCCGCTGCAGGTCCACTTCGACCTGAAGGACCGGCTCGGTCTCCCCGAGGCCGTGATGACCGACAATACGATCGTCTTTCGCGAGCCGGTCCGTCCGGGTGATCGACTGCGGACCCACCAGGTGCTTCGCTCCGTCTCCGAGGAGAAGACCACGAAGCTCGGGACCGGGCGTTTCTGGGTGATCGACGTCGAGTACGAGAACCAGCGAGGCGAGTCCGTGGGCACCGAGAGCTACACCGGCTTCGGCTATCGGAGGAAGGCGTGATGACGCAGCAATCCCTGACCCTTGACCAGGTGACCGTGGGCGATGCGCTCCCGGAGCTCGCCGTGGACGTGGACGTGACCGCCGTGGTGCTGGGCGCGATGGCGAGCCGCGACTGGCGCCCGATGCACCACGACAAGGACTTCGCCGTGGAGAGGAACGGAACCCGTCATATCTTCGTGAATACGCCCCACAACGCCGCATACTTCGAGCGTTACATCACCGACTGGACCGGGCCCCGCGGCCGCCTGGGCCGCATCCGCTTCCGGATGAAGGATTCGGTCTTTCCCGGCGATCGCATGGTCTTCCACGGACAGGTGAAGGACGTCGCGAAGGACGAGACCGGCTGCGGCTGGGTAGACCTGACGCTCGAGCTCACCGTGGGAGAGAAGACCACGACCGAGTGCACGGCCCGCGTGGCGCTGCCGGTCTCGGGCGACGACAACCCCTGGCAGCGCAAGGGCGATCGCTGGCGCCCGTGAGCCGCGACGCCCACTGAGTCGAAGCCGTGGACCTGGACCTGAGCGAGGAGCAGCAGGTGCTGCGCGAGATGGTGCGCGGTCTGCTGGCCGAGCACTGCTCGATCGACGTGGTTCGCGCCCTCGAGGACGATGCGGTCGGCCATCGGCCCGAGCTCTGGAGTCGACTCGCCGAGCTCGGGATCGTCGG
>CALDCK010000323.1 GCA_937937315.1 uncultured bacterium | reverse complement strand
CGACGCCCCCGGCGCCGACCGCGCGCCGGCACCCAGCGCCCGCTCCGCCACCAGGAGCAGGCCGTGATATGCACCCCAGAGCACGAAGGTCACGCCCGCCCCATGCCAGAGCCCGCCCAGGATCATCGTGATCAGCAGATTCGCTGCGGTCCGCGCTGCGGCGCCGCGGCTCCCCCCCAGCGGGATGAAGAGGTAGTCGCGCAGCCAGGTCGAGAGGGTGATGTGCCAGCGCCGCCAGAAGTCCCTCAGACTGGTGGCCGCGTAGGGCGAGCGGAAGTTCTCGGGCAGCTCGATGCCCAGGATGCGCCCCGAGCCTCGCGCGATGTCGGTGTAGCCGGAGAAGTCACAGTAGATCTGGGCGCCGAAGGCGAGGGTCGCGACGACCACGTCCACGCCGCCCGCGAGCTGGGGGCTCGCGTAGATGCGATCCACGTAGACTGCGAGGTTGTCGGCAAAGACCGTCTTCTTGACCACGCCGTAGGCGATGAGTTCCACGCCGCGCAGCGTCCGCGTCGCATCGAAGACCCCGCGACGGCGGAGCTGGGGAAGGAGCTGGTGGCCGCGCGCGATCGGTCCGGCGATCAGCTGCGGGAAGAAGCTCACGAACAGGGTGAAGCGAAGCGGCGAGCGCTCGGCGGCGCGGCCGCGCCAGACGTCGATCACGTAGCCGAGGATCTGGAAGACGTAGAACGAGATCGCGAGGGGCAGGACGGCCGGTGCGGGATCGAGGGCCGCGCCGCCGAGGGCCTGCCAGGCCTGGCCGATCAGCCCCGAGTACTTGAAAACGCCGAGGACACCCAGCAGCGCGCCGACGACTGCAACGCCCCCGGCGCGAGCGCGGACCCGACGGCCGCGGCCCTCCTCCAGGAAGCGACCTGCCGCGTAGCCGAGGGCGATGCAACCGAGGAGCAGTCCCAGGAAGGGCACGCTCCAGAAGGCGTAGAAGAGGAGCGACGCAGCGACCAGCACGCCGCTGCTCCAGCGGTTCGGCAGTCCCCAGTACGCAGTGAAGGTGAGGAGGAGCAGCAGCGCGTAGTCGAGACTCGTGAAGACCACGCGACGGGCGCGCTCCTTCCGGCAGTCGAGCCTACGCGGGGGGCGGCTCGAGCGATCGTGAGCTTACCTGCCGGCGCCGGGCAGGACACCCCGGTGCGGCCCACGAGGCCCCTGCAGGCCCGCTCGCCCTACTCCGAGGGCGCCGCGGGCGCCTCTCCACCCGATGCGCTCACCGTGACCTGGAAGGACTGGGTGGTCTCGAGGCGCGAGGAGTCGCGCACGACCACCGAGACCTGGTGGACTCCCGTCTGATTGCCGGCGGGGCGCCACTCGATCTGTCCCAGCACCTCGTCGATCGACATCCCCTCCGGCCCCTGGGCGAGCCGGTAGCGGAGGTTCCGATCCCCATCGGGATCGCGCGCCTCGACGGCGTAGCGGAAGACGCCGTCATCGGTGATCCCCGGCGGCGAGGAGACGATCTCCGGGTGCGCGCTCCCGACCGTCACATCGACGCTCTCCTGGGCGACGCTCTTGCTGCTGCCGTCGGTCGCGACGACACGGACGCGGATTCGATCCCCGGCCGAGAGCCCGGCGGTCGAGAAGGACCGACTGTCACCGTCGACGCGCTCTCCGTTGACGAGCCACTCGAACTCGAAGTCGACCCGGTCGCCGTCCGGATCGGAGCCCGTCGGAGTGACCACGACGCTGTCTCCGGGGTAGACCGTATCCGTGGGCTGGATCGCGATCCCGTTGAGCACGGGAGCGCGGTCGATCACGGTAACCATCTCGACGACCTCGTCGCTCTCGGCGCGGCCGTCGCTGGCCACTACGACGACCTCGATCCGCGCGCCCTTGTCGACGCCGACGAGCTCGAGGACTGCCCCCTCGGCGACGACGGGGTCGCCATCCACCCGCCAGCGGTAGACGAGCTCGACCTCGTCGCCCTCGGGATCGTGGACGCTCACCACTGCGCGAATGCGGTCGCCCTGGACGGGCTCGTGGGGCTCCAGGCGGATGGCGCGAATCACGGGCGCCTCGTTGAGGGCCCCCTCTTCACGCTCGACCGCGAGGGGAGCGAGCTGGTCGAGCCGGGTCTCCTCGGAGCCGCAGCCCGGCAGCATCAGCGCCGCAACGGCCGCCGAGAGGCCGAGCTTCGCGCGGACCTGGATCCATCCAGCGAGTTCCCGGTGCATGCTCTCTCCCCCCCACGAGTGCGCGCCGCGCACTCAGTTCGCGATGATCGATCCGGTGCCGAACTCGACGCGCGAGATAGTCCCCCCCGGCGCGTTCCCCTGGACGCGAACCCGCCAGAACTGCATCTGATACGCGGGCACCCCGTTCTGGGTCGGCTGCAGGTTCATGCCCGGCACCCCGCCGACGCCCAGTCCGTCGACCGTGGAGGCCGCGGTGTTGTCCACGCCGTAGGACGGGCGCCCGTGGGGGTAGAGCGTGGTGTCGGCCAGGTCCGTACTGACCACTGTGGGCGTTCCAGTGACGCTCAAGGTCTCCATCGCCTTCGCCACGGCCGCATCGGCCGCGTGAAGCGACACTCGCTTCCGGTTCAGGAAGCCCGCGACCTGCTGGTCGCGCTGCACCGTGTCGAGCCCCGCGAAGGCCAGGGAGGCCAGCATGATCAGCAGCAGGACCGTCATCAGCAGGGCGAAGCCGCCCTGGTCGTGCCGGCGGTCGGGAGGTCTCGTATCCATGGCCTTCCTCACGTCGCTGCGAAGCGGGTTCCGACGTTGCGCAGCCGGACCCGGGTGACCATCGCCCGGCGGCGGAATCCGTCGTTGGCGAAGGCCCCCCCATCGCGATTCTCGAAGGCCTGGGGGCGCCCTCGGGTGAACTCGTCGTCCTCGAGGCGCGTCCGCGCCACGATGGAGATCCGCAGCTCCCGCAGGTCGGCGTGGTTCTCGTGGGTGGTTCCAGGGGTGGCCCCGGTGGAGGCGTAGGCCGTCCCGCCTCCGACTCCGAAGGTCTCGTCGGCGTCGACGATGTTGTCGCCGTCGGTATCGAAGATCCAGGCCACCTGGAAGTCCTCGATGTTGCCCGCCAGCACGATCCCATTCCACTGGATGTCGGTGCCGACCAGGCGATATTCGTTCGCGGGGACGGCCGCGTAGGGGCCCGTACCGTTGACGATGCCGCCCTTCAGGACCGCCTTGACCTGGCCCGTCCCGACGTCGATGGCGGTGATGTGCCCGCAGGTGGTGCCGCGATCGGGATTGCCCGGCTCGTAGATGATGATGCCGCCGTCGACCCGGAAGTCGCTGTCGTTGGTGTTGTTGCCGTCGAGGTCGTAGGCACCCCGCGAGGGCGGTGAGGGCTCCATGATCAGCCTGCTCAGGGTCAGGGTGGTTGCGCCGGCCCCGACCCCTCCCGCCGTGATGCTGGCGCCGCTGTACTCCGCGGTGTCGTCGTCGGGATCGATCGCCGAGCCGTCCGCCAGATAGAGCGTGTCCGGGCCGGTGGTGCTGTCCACGCCGCAGGCCGAGGCGCTCTCGGGCAGGAGCAGCGCCGCGTGGCGGATGTCGCGCTCCGCGAGGTCGAGCAGCGCCCTCAGGTGCTGCTGCGACTCGGACGTCTGATCCACCGCCTGGTAGGCGCGTTCGTTGGCGGCCAGGGCCTGACCGATGTAGACGGCGATGAGGCTGACCAGGACGGCCACGAGCATCAGCTCCACGAGGGTGAACCCGTGTCTCCGCTGCATGGCTACAGCCCCTCCTGGTTGTAGCGGATGCTCGAGAGGGCGTAGCTCCGCCCCGGGCGATTCTGCTCGTCCCAGTCGACGCGCACGTCCACCGAGCGGGTCACGCCGGCGACCATGTCGGCGATCCGGACGTAGACGTCGAAGGACTCCTGCGTGTACACGACGCCACCCGTGTCCTGCACCTGTACGTTGATCGTGGTGGGACCCGCCCAGCCCCCGCCCGTGGGCAGCATGGACGCGTCGGTCCAGCGCAGGCGCTGGAGCTGCTCCATCTGGGTCTGGGCGATCGCCGAGGCCTCGGTCATGTGCCGACCGCGGCTTCCGTACTGCATCACGAGCAGCTGGAGTGCCGCCAGGGACAGCACACCCACCGCCATCAAGGTGAGGGAAATCATCACCTCGAGCAGGGTAAAACCCCGCTTTCCCTTGGTCTTTTCTTCTCCCGGCTCGGAGCCGGTGTCCGGCGTCAGCTCGACCATGCGTTGCCGTCCCATGCGTGAACCCGCACCGAGCCGAGCGGGCTCAGGACGATCGCGTAGTCGCGTCGCCCGTTGGTGATGTAGAGGGCGGCCCCCCCGGTCCCGGTGATGCCCACGTCCCCGCAGTTGACGCCGGCGCCGTCGAAGACCGCCGGCATCCCATCCGGCCGGAAGAGCACCCAGCTGCGGGCCGTGCCGCCGGGATCCGCGAACGTGTGGCCGCTGCTCTGGGGCGGTGCGAAGGCCGCCGCCCCATTGTCGTTCGGCGCCCGTACCGTCGCATTGGCGACGCCCCAGGCCAGCCCCTGGGCGGCGGGGATCGTCTCGAAGGCCTCACCGCCGTCGATCCGGCAGTTTGCAGTCGCGGCCGCACCGTCGGCCAGGGCCAGCATCGGTGCGTACCCGCCCTCGGAGTTCTCGATGTCTGTCCCCGCCGGATCGACGTTCCCGGGCGGGCCGAAGTACACGACGTACTGATTGCCGGTGCGGATCGCCTCGCTGCGCGCGAGCAGCAGCAGGTCCGCAGCAGATCGCGCCGCGCCCTTCGCCCGCTGGTCGTCCTGCCAGCGCGTCATCACCGGGCCCGCCATGAGCATCAGCACGCCGACGATCCCGAGGACCACGACGATCTCGATCAGCGTGAGACCCGACTGCCGGTGCGATCGCATGCGCTGCCTCCCTACCGCTCGCGCCAGTAGAGCAGGCCGCCGGTCAGGTCGATGTCCTGCTCCTCGAGACTCTCGAGATCGGCGCCGCTCTTCTCGATGATCACCCGGTTGTTCTTTCCGCCGACGCCGACCGAGACCTTCGGGTCCGTCGGCAGGCCCGATCCGATGTCGAGCCCACGGGTCGGATTGCTCGACCCGTCCTGGAAGAATCCCTCGCCGTTGGTGATGTCGAAGATGTAGAGGGTGCCGTTGCCGCGGGTGGTGCACGGGTCCGTCCCCGGTGCCGAGGGCGTGAAGGTGGCTGCGATCACGTGGCCAGCGAAGATCTCGACGTTCGTGACGAACTTCTCGCCGTCGCCCACGGTGAAGTAGTAGCCCTGCTTCGTGAAGACGGCGCCGTCCTCGTCGCCGGTGAAGTCGTCGAGGTGGTTCACCTCGTCCAGCACCGTCGCCGAGGTGGTGTACGGGCTCACGTCCTTGAGCACGTAGAAGCGGTTGTTCTCGTCCTCGCCCGCGATGCCCCCGAAGGGCAGGTTCCGACGCTCTCCGCTGCCGAACGCCAGGTAGAGCTGACCGCCCACGAAGGCTCCGGCCGGCGGAAAGAAGAGGTTCTTGAAGTAGTCGGTGTCCTTGATCTGCGTCACAGGTGCCGTGAAGTAGAGCTGAAAGGCCCAGTTGGGCTGGGTGCGCAGCGTGGTTCCGTCGTTGACCCGGTCGTCGCCGATCGGGTGGATCACCCACTTGAAGACCTGCCCCCCCATGTCGACGAAGTAGATCACGTCGGCGTGGCCGTCGTAGTCCAGGTCGAAGACTGCGGGCGCCCCCACGATCGTGTAGAGCATCTTCTCCGTGCCATCGGTCGCCGTCGCGTCGAAGCGCTTCTCCGCCAGGACCTCCCCGGTCTGGACATCGATGATGTAGAGGGCCCGGCCGCGTTGGGCGGTCGCATCGTAGGTGGCGAGACCCTTCGACGTGACTTCCACGGGGTTCGGATCGCTGAACTCGTCATAGCCGCCGGTCACGATGGCGACGTGGCGGGTGTAGCCCTTTCCGCCGTTGTCATCGGCGCCGACCTGGACCCGGATCTTCGTGAGAATGGGCCTCGACCAGGTCTGGCCCATGAACGCCAGGTCCCCCCCGGCATCCGCCTCGTCAGGGAACTCCCATAGGTAGGCGGGATACGGGATCGCCGCCTTCGACGCGTCCACGTTGGCGATGCCGTTCGGGTTCGTCACGTCCAGGGAGTAGTAGTGATGGCCTCCCTCCCGAAGCGATCCCACCAGGACCGTGTGCCATTGGCTGGCGACCCGCGTGTCGCTGGTCGGATCCCCGGTGTCGTAGAACCACACGTCCGCGGCGGCGGTATCGCCGTCCACGTAGTGGGTCCGGCTCGTGGCCGAGTCCACCGGCAGGTTCTTGATGTTGGTCCGGGCCTCCCAGGGCATGAAGCCCCAGATCTCTGCGCCGGTCCCGGCGTCGTACTTGCCACTCACGAGCTTCCCGGCGTCGATCGCCTCGAGGAATCCGCCATTGGTCCCGGCGTACATCACCCGGTCCCGGCCCGAGTAGTGGTTCTTGAAGTCCTTGTAGCTCTGATCGGTGAGGGCCAGGCCGGGTCGCCTCACCATCACCGGATTCGAGTGGAAGATGTCGGCCAGCCTCGCCGGGCGGGCCAGACACGGGCCCGGCGTGCCCACGTCGCCGCTCTGGACGCCGGTGCCGAAGAAACAACCCCGGGCGTAGGCAACGATCTCGTCCGCGAGACCCTCCTCGTTGATCGCCGTGCTGCCCTGCACCGGATAGAGGGCCGAGTTCGGCGCGGGATCGCCCGCGACCGCAAAGGGGTCGATGCTCAGGTCCGCCGCGGTCAGGCCGAAATCGAAGGCCGGCGGCACCGCCCCCTTCGTCGGAGCCTTCGAGACGAGGAGCTGCCGGTTCCCAGCCGTGTTGTCGACGCCCGGCGGGGGCACCTCGTCGGCGGCATCCCAGTAGAACTCCGCCGTCTCCTTGAAGGAACCACTGTTGCACTCACCAGGGGTCGGATCCTCGAGGGCGCATTGATCATTCGCGTCGTAGATATCGCCCGCCGCGGTGATCTGCCAGGAGCGGATGTGCCCCTCCCAGAAGGCCGAGCCGCCGCGGGGAAAGAAGTAGCTCTGATAGAAGTCGGCGCCGTCCGTGGTCCGGGCCGAGGGCACCGTGGCCGCGGTGAAGGAGGCCGACTTCTCGATGATGTCGTTGAGCGCCGCGATCAGGGCGAAGGCCAGCTCGTCCCCGTCCTGCACCTCGTAGGCCGTGCCGTTGCCGAGCTCGGCCGTGCGTTTCAGATAGGCGTTGGTGGCGGCGTCCGCGGCGAAGCCGACCGCGTAGGTGTCGATCGTCTGATCGTCGACCAGATCCGGGCGGAAGTCGTTCTCGAACATGTACTTCGAGATATCGTCGAGGTAGTAGGCGCTCTCCTCGGCGTCGCCGGGAACCTCGGGCGAGTCCGGATCGATGTTCAGCAGGGTGTCCGGGTCGACGGGGGCGTAGTAGTCGCCGATCAGATCAGGGAAGTCGGCGAAGCCCTGGGCGGTGTCGGCCGGGTCCTGGTCGAAGTCGTCCCGGGTGGGCAGGCCGTCGGTCACGATGATGACGAAGGCCTTCTCACAGGTGAACTTCATCGGGTCTTCGAGCCACTGGTTGCTGTTGGCGGGCTCCCAGTCACCGAACTTGTCGTAGTAGTAGGCCGGGAAGGTGCTGTCGACGAGGTCCTTGTTCTGGTCGTCGGTGGGAATGTCCGCGAGATCGCGGCTCATCCAGAAGGAGTAGACCTGGAAGAGGGTCTCGGCGAGGGGAGACCCTTCGTCGGCGACGCCCAGGTTCTTGATCGCCGCCTCGAGCTCGGCGGCGTGGTTCGGGTTCGAGCGGCCGAGGTCGGCGATGATCACGCCACCATTCGGGTCCTCGTCCGCAACGTCTTCTGCCTCGCGAAAGGCGGCAGCGCCGAAGCGCACATTCTTCGTCTCGGCGACGCAGAGCAGGTCCAGGAGCACCTGCTTCTGGGCCTCGAAGCGCGTACGTCGGTACTTCTCGGCAAAGGGGCCCGCACCGCCCGCCTTGGTGCAACCCTCGACGGAGGCCACGGCGGTGGCGATCTCGTCGAGAATGGCCTTGTCGCCGGCGTCGGTCGCGTCGAGACCAAAATACCAGTTGAGATAGCGACCGCTCCAGAAGGTGGGATCCTGGGGGGCATAGATCGTGCGGTTCCCGGAGCCGCAGTGGTCCTCGACTCCGGCCGACGAGAACTGGTAGAGCGTGTCGTTGTCGTACTCGTCGCAGCCGTAGGCAGTGAGCGGGTCTCCCGCGGCCTCGGGGTCGAAGCTCGGATGCCACTCGATCTGACTCATCGATTCCGAATTGTCCATGATCAGGATGACGTTCGGTGCCACCGACGTCGTGATCAGGAACAGGTCGTCGCCGAAGGCGTCGACGGGCGGAGGCGGCGGTGAGACCGCCGGAGCCGCCGGCCCGCTCTGGGGCGCGGAGAGGATCGCGGCAAGCGCGACGGCCGCGAGAGAGCGACGGGTGAAGGGTGAGTTCTCCATACTATTGGATGCTGCTCCAGCCCCCCCGGGTTGAACGATCGACGCGAGCTGCAGGTAGACGCCCGTCCCTCCAGGGCGCCAGACGCAGGCCTCGCGTCTCTGGTCATCGGCACTCGCGAAGCCGGGGTTGAGCCCAGAGAGCCCCGCGGTTCCGCCTCCGGCGGACTCGCTCCGCTCCCATGGGAGGCGCCGGAAACGAACCGGCAGCGCAGCGGCAGGCCATGTGCAGCACTTCAAGGGCGGAGCGCGACACGCCGAAGACGGAGGTCGCAGACGCGTGAGGTGCGCCCTCGTGTCCGCTGTGTTGGTTGGAAGGTAAGCAGAAGTGAGAACGCAGACGACGACGTCGATGCTGAGCGGTTTGGCGGCCCTGCTGATGGCCACGATGGTCCAGGCGGCGCCGATCGCGCTGGATGGCCCGACGAGCGACTGGTTCGCCATCGGATTCGGCGGGAGCGCCGACCCGGTCGACGCGGGAAACCCCGAGGCCGAGATCCTCGGCGATGCGACCCACTCGGCGGTCTACTACTACTTCGACGACAACGGCAACGCCTCCACCACCGACGGCACCCTCTACTTCCGCATGCGCGTGGGCCGGGACAACGGCGGCACGGGATTCAAGGCGATGGCCGTGATCGGAATCGACGCCGGTCTCGACAACGACATCGACGCCCTGGTGATCGCGGACTTCAGCCCGCCGGGCGCCGACTCGATCCAGGTCCGCCAGGTCTCCGGCACCGGAGTGAGCCCCGCCACGACGAACATCTCGAGCGCCGGCTACGACCTACCCGCCACCGGGTCGAACTTCAACTGGAGCGCGGTCGATGCCAGCACCGACCCAGGGGCCAACACGGACCTGAACGGCGACGGCACCGACCACTTCGTCTCCTTCTCGGTCGACTTCGCCACCATCGTCCAGCTCATGGGCGATCTCGGCATCGGGGGCTTCGACGACACCAGCGTCGTCAACTTCGTGGCGGGAACCTCGACCAATGCCTCTTCCTCGATGAATCAGGACATCGCGGGGACCGACGGCAACATTGGCTCGGGGACGGACTGGGCGACTCTGGGCGGCTCCACGCCGCCGATCCTGGTCCCGGAGCCCCAGACCGGAACCCTCCTGGCCCTCGGCCTCCTCGCTCTCGCCGGGTGGCGACGCACCACCTCCTGACCCGCACCGGGGCCTTCGGGCCCGACTCCGCTCTCGGCCCCCCGAGAGGATCGCCAGGGACCGTGGCCGTACAGCTCCAGACCCTCGCTCGCGCCGTGGTGCCCCAGGCGCTCCGGGCGCCCCTGAGGCGCGCCGCCTACTACGGACACCGGCGGCGCTGCCCGGTGTGCGAGAGCCGGGTGCGCCGCTACCTGGCCGAGGGCGTCGACCGACCGATCCTGCGCGAGCTCGACGTAGTGGGCGCAGAGCACCGCGCCGGGGCCCGGTGTCCCGTATGCTGGGCCGGGTCCCGCACGCGTCTCGTCTGGCTCTACCTGCAGCGCGTGAGTGGCCTGCTCGACCGGCCCTCGCGGCTCCTGCACGTCGCGCCGGAGCCGGGACTCTGCCAGAGGCTGCACGGCGCACCCCTCGTCGACTACCACGCCGGCGATCGGGCGCCGGGCCGCTACGCCCACGCGCCGGGTCTCGTGCAGCTCGACCTCCTCGCCCTGCCCTACCCCGAGGCGACCTTCGACGCCATCCTCGCCAATCACGTGCTCGAGCACGTCGAGGACGATCGGGCCGCGATGTCCGAGATCCTGCGCGCGCTGCGCCCCGGCGGCCTCGCCCTGCTTCAGGTCCCCATCGCGCTGGGCCTGAAGACCACCCGCGAGGACCCGGCCGCCCGGACCCCCGAGGCCCGCGAGCGCGTCCACGGTCAGCGGGATCACGTGCGCCTCTATGCGAACGATTACCCCGATCGATTGCGCGCCGTCGGCTTCGAGGTGCACGCCTGGCGCCCGGAAGCCAGCGCCGTCGAGTCCTTCGACCTCAATCCGCGCGAATGTCTGTTCGTCGCGCGGCGCCCCCGTCCCCAGGCACTCGCCCGCAAAGCCGCCTGATCCGGATCCGATTCAGGAGCGCTGCTGACGCAGACTCACGGGCTGGCTCACCGGCGGGGTCCCCGCCTCGGCCGCCTCGAACTCGCGCCAGAACCTCAGACGCTCGGCGAAGGGCAGTTCGACGACGCGGGTATTGCGCGTGAACAGCATCGTGGTGTCCTTCTCGGCGTCGAAGGCCGGCCAGCTGGGGATTCCGTCGTGGCCGGGATCGCCGCAGCGCGAGAACTCGATCCACGCCCGCTGCATCTGCTCGCTCAGCTTGCGCGCCTGGGGCGCGAAGGCCGTGAGGGGCCGCAGCGCCGGGTCTTTCAGGGTGCCGAAGATGAAGGGAATGTCGATGCCGTGGCACGCGCCCATTCGCTGGCGCATGGCCGGCGGCGAGTAGCCGAAGAGGTAGCTCCAGGTCTTTGGCTCGTGGGCGCAGTGTTCCTCGGCGACCCGCAACGCGGGGTAGTGGAAGATGCGATCCGACTGGAACGCCTCCCAGATATCCGTCGGCGTCACCGGGCGTCGACCGCCCTGGAGCGCCGCCCTGTAGTGCTCGAGGGCGTGCTGCGCGAGAGTGCGTCCCCGCTCCTCCCGATCCGGCAGGGCCCGGGCCAGGCGGCGGCGCAGGGAATCCTCGGTAAGGCTTCGCGCACTGCGGTCGGCGAGCATGAAGAGCTTCCACTCGTCGCGATTCGATCCGACCAGGACCGGTACACGGCGGGCGTGACCGTTGGCGATGGCGGCGAGGGGCTGCTCGGGGATCAGGTCCCCGTCCACGCTCGGCTGCCAGGGCAACGTCCCGAGCTCGATCCCGAGCCGGACTGTCGTCTTCTGCTGGGCCGCGAGCAGCGCCGAAACCGGCGCGCGTTGCAGCTGGGAGAGGTTCGCGCCTCCGAAGATCTCGAGGAAGGTCTCAGCGACCCGCGTCGCCTGGGTGGGCGTCGAGACGTTCGCCGCTGCGCCGCTCTGGAGAATCGCCCGGTGGAATAGGCCCCGGGCGGCGGGAATTCCGAGCAGGGTGCCGACGCTCATCCCCCCGGCGGACTCCCCGAAGATCGTCACGTTCTCGGGGTCGCCGCCGAAGGCCTCGATGTTGTCGCGCACCCACTCGAGGGCCGCGATCTGGTCCAGCATCCCCGGATTCGCCGCGGCCACGCCGGGGAAGATCTCGTTCAGGTTCAGGAAGCCGAGAGCGCCAAGGCGGTAGTTGAGGGTCACCACCACGGCGTCGCCATTGCGCGCCAGCTGGGCCCCGTCGTAGAGGCCCGCCGAGCCCGAGCCCAGAATGAAGGCCCCGCCGTGGATCCAGACCATGACGGGTCGGCGACGACCGTCGGCCTCCGGCGTCCAGACGTTGAGGTAGAGACAGTCCTGGCTCTGCTGGCTCTCGGCGGCGCCGATCGCGCGGCGCACCAGAAGCATCGCCGGCGGGAACTGGGGCGCCGAGGGCCCGAAGCGCCGCCCGCTGAGCACGCCGGCCCACGGCTTCGGGGCGACGGGCGCCTGGAAGCGCAGCACACCCCGGGGCGGCTGCGCATAGGGGATGCCCCGGTAGACCTCGACCCCGCGTCGATGCGAACCTTCGACCTCACCGTTGCGCGTTCGGACGATCGGATTCGACGCCATACCACCCCGCGCGGGCCGCTAGGAAGGGCCCAGCTACTCGGGAATGATTAGCACGAAGGACCGACTGACAAGGGCCACCCGTGAGAAGGAATGGGGCTCAGCGCCTCAGTCCGTCGAGCACCTCGCTCTCGTAGCCCTCGAGGTCGTCGAAGTGCGGCACCGGGTCACTGCGCTCTCCGTCGTCATCGGGCAGCGCAATCGCGTGGGTACGTTCGAGCAGCTCACTCGCGAGGACGCCGAGAGCTTGACACGCGTCGGCGCTGTTCGGATCGAACGCCGTCGCATCGAAGCTGCCTTCACGCATCCGCAGCACGCGCCGCGGTGCGCGGCGACGGGAGCGCTGTAGGACCAGGTCGACGACGAGTGCGGCGTCCTGCCCCGTCCCGACATGGGCGATGGAGATCGCCTCGACGGCGCGAAAGTCCACGCGAGTGCGCTGCTCGCTGTGCGTCTCCAGCAGCAGTAGAGCGCGCTCGCTCAGCTCGACCGGGGCGACCTCGATCACGACGAGCGGCGGCAGGAACGACGGATCCGGCAGGTCCGGCGCCGGCGGGACCGGATCGTCCAGGGCGGCCAGCAGGGCTTCGACACGCGAGCGCTTGGTCTCGTGGAGATCGGGGGAGTCGAGCACGACCCGCGCAGCGCGACGGGCGACCTCGGGCTCCAGCGCACGGGACTCCTCGAACACCCGCAGCGCTAGCCCCGGGGTGAGCCCTCCGGCCCGCGGGTCGAGACACTGGCGCAGCGCACTCACGAGCCACGCCCGTGCCCGCTCCCGCTCATCCGCATCGCGCGCCGCGACCAGGCGCGCCTTCAGCTCCGGCAGCATGCGAGCGAGGGACCCCGCGTCGACCACCGAGGCCGGCGCCTGGGTCATCAACGCCATCCAATGATCGATGGCCGCTCGCTTCTCGCCGGTGGAGGCCTCTCTCTGCACCAGCCTCGCCATCGGCTCCGCAGCGGCCTCGGCCCGCTCGCACTCCACCGCCACCTCCCAGTAGGCCAGCGCCGTGGGCGTGTGCTCGGGGCGAAGCGCCGTGGCCTCGCGCAGCAGGGCGAAGGCCGCGTCGGCGTTGCCGCGCTCCGCCGCGGCCAGTCCCTGTCGGAGCAGGGGCCGCCGCTGGACCTCGGCCGCGAGACCGGCCAGTCGCTGCTTCCAGGGCGAGCCGCGCTTCGCGACCGCGCCGCGTCCGCGTTCCAACGCGGCCTGGAGGCCTTCGCGCAGTCCACCGAGATCGTCCCCTCCCCAGCGGGTCCCGGTGATGGCGGTACGCGCCCGACTCATCTGAGACCCATCAGCGAAGGCAGCGCAACGACGGCGGCCGCCACGACGACGACGACGATGGCGCCCAGAACGCTCTCGGATCGCTCGCGAGCGAGGCCTGCCGAGAGGCCCACGGTCAGGGCGCCGGCGAGGACCAGGGGCAGCTGCGCCAGGTTGTCCGGTAGCGGGATGATGGGATTGCCCAGGCCGGCGAGTGCCAGACCCGCCGCTGTGCTGAGGAAGGCCGCCACCACAGCGGGTCGCATCCACGCCTCGCGACCCCGACCTGGCGCCGGCGAGGAGCCGAAGGCCCAGACCAGCTGGCCGTGGACGAGACCGCGGAAGAGCAGCTCGCTGCCCACGATGGCCCCGAGCCATGGCAGCGCGGCCTGGAGGCCGAGCAGTGGGCTCGCGTCGCCGATGGCGCGATCGACGAGACCGGTGCCACCCACCAGGGCGCCCACCACCGCGAAGGGAACCGCCGGAATCCAGCCCGTTCCCCGCGGCAGGCGGAGGCCGAACACACAGCGCGAGCGGACGGCTCCGACCAGGAAGGCGAGCACGGCCACCAGACCCAGCGCGCAGCCGAAGCCTGCGTGGGGAGCCATTCCGAACAGGTCGCCCGCCCCGGCGGCGCCGAGTACCGCAGCCGTCAGCACGGCGATCGTCGTCGACACGGCTCTCAGCACACCGGCTACGCGCCGACCGACCGACGGCGGTGCGAAGGCGTGGCGACAGCCGTCGAGCACTTGCGCCACCGACAGCTTCGACCCGGTGCGGCGCGGCGATCCGCCGATCTCCTCCGACCCTCCCCAGCGATTTCCGCTGCGGGGCGATCCGGCGCCGGCATCCACCAGGTTCAGATGGGCGTACACCGCATCGAGCCCCGCACACAACGAAGGATTGACCTGACGGAGCGTGTAGACCCCCGAGCGCTGCTTCAGCACGATCAGTCCGAGACGCGGACCGTGCAGCCGCCGCAGCTGGCGCTCCACCTCGTAGATCCCGACCCGGGCGCGACAGGCCAGGGCCACGGAGCCCTCCCCGATCTCGGTCCGACCCAGCTCCTCGATGTCCACGATCTCGTCGAAGGTGGAAGGCGGGTAGACGAGGTTGTCGATCTGGGCGAGGCGCTCGCTCACGTACTCGAGCATGTCGATCTTGTGCCAGCGGTTCCGGGCCTTGAGGCTGCGCTCGTGGTCGCGGAGGCGATCCATGCGACGCTGGGTCTCGTCGAGCAGCGTCGGCGGCAGGGCGCTGAGATCCTGGAGATCGAGGCCCTGGGCGTCGATCGCTCCCTCGAGGCGCAGCAGCGGCATGATCTCGGTGCGCACCGGATCGCTGGCGTCACTCAGGCGCAGGTGATTGAGCAGCACCCAGATCGCGAGCACCGCATCCAGGTCCGCGTCGTTGGCGCGCACCGTCCATTCCCGGCTGCGCAGCTCCAAACCCTTGCGCACCAGCACCATCGCCTGCTCGCAGGCCGACAGGGTGAAGGCGCGGACGCAGCCCTCGTGATGGTCGAGGTTGTAGATGCGACGGACCGGATCGGCGAAGGGCTCGCACTCGGCCGCGCCGTCGAGGAAGATCGTGCCCGCCGGCGCGCTGCGTGCCTCCGGGGCCGTCGTGGTGACCCCGAGCTCGACGCGCACCTGGATCGTCGGCGCCTCGACGCACATGAGGTGTCGCACTCCACCCACCTTGCGGATTCGATAGCGACTGCCGAGCTTCGGTCGCGGCAGCGGTCGGAGCGTCACCGGACGTCCCTCTCGCTGAACGAACTGAACACGCTGACGCTCCGGATCGGGGAGTCTCGCCTGCATCTTCTCTCCTTGGGGTCGGGCCGTGGGCCGTCGACGGACCCGGGAGCCTCTCCCCCGCCCTCTCCTTGCCTCGACCTGCGGGCCGACACGCCTTGTGACATGCGTCACCAAGCGTCCCCCTGGGGGCAAGGTCCCCTTCCCCTCACTCCTAGGAGTGGTGGGAAGGCGCGCGCTGTGGCGGACTCGCCCCGGTCAGCCG
The DNA here is from genome assembly GCA_937937315.1 of uncultured bacterium. Taxonomy (GTDB): domain Bacteria; phylum Myxococcota_A; class UBA9160; order UBA9160; family SMWR01; genus CALDCK01. Next base: position 3,718 of record CALDCK010000323.1, on the reverse strand, counting down.
CGGGCGCGTCGGGACCAGCGGCGCAGCGGGCGCAGGACCCGCTTGCGCAGAAGGCGACCGAACCTCTGGTCCCGGAGGCGGTAATTGATGGTGAGGCTGAGCCGCTCGGCATCCACGTTCGGCTCGACGCCGTGCCAGCTGTCGGCGGTCCGGGCGAAGGAGTAGCCGGTGTTCCGGGCGAAGGGGAGCGTCGCGACCCGCTCGAAGCCCTCGGCGGCGGGGACGTAGAGCGAGGTGCCCATCTGCCGATGGGCGTCGTTCTTCGCGAGGTAGAGCTGGATCAACACCACCTTGTCCGTCGTGTCCGGGTGGATTCCGATGTGGTAGCCCGGCAGGTCCCGCTGGATCTTGACCGTGACCTCGAGCGGCGGCACGCCCTGCTCGCCGAAGCGCTCGCGCATCACGGCGCCGTAGCGCGCGAAGATCGCGTCCCGTAGATCGTCGGAGCCGAACACGTCGGCGCAGCGGCGCAGCGTCTCGCGGCTCGCCTCGGGCACGCGGGCGATTCCGGCGGCGTCCAGAGTAAAGGTCGAGCGCGTGGTGCTGCCGTCGGCCTGGATCGCGTCCTTGTGGAAGAGCGGCTCGTAGAGCGACGCATCCGGGAGGTGGGCGAGGAGGTTCTCGTAGAAGCCCTCGGGGAAGACCCGCTCGAAATAGAGATGCGCGAAGGGCTCGGTGCGCAGCGGCGCTGCAGCGATCCGCTCGAGCACGTGGGTGAGCAGTGCGTCCCCCATCTTCGGAAGCTACGGCAGCCTGCTCTCGACCTCAACGTCGCAGCCTGCCCCACCCGCACGGGGGGTGCTAGCCTGCGACCGGATGGTGGGGTGGGGAGGGCCATGAACGACGCCCGCAGACCGCGCGTCACCGTATTCGTGCCGGTCTTCGACCGGGCCAAGGTGCTCCCGACGGCGATCGAGAGCGTCCTCGCCCAGGACTTCGAGGACTTCGAGCTGCTCGTCGTGGACGACGGCTCGAAGGACGAGAGCGCCGACGTCGTCCGAGCCTATGGCGAGCGCGATCCGCGCATCCGTCTGGTCTCGAACGAGCAGAACGAGGGCATCCCGCGCACCCGCAACCGCGGCCTGGAGCACGCCCGGGGTGAGCTCCTCGCGAACGTCGACAGCGACGACTTCTCCTTCCCCGAGCGTCTCGGGAAGCAGGTCGCCTTTCTCGACGCCCATCCCGAGATCGCCGCGGTCGGAAGCTGGGTGCTGCGGACCGACGAGTCGGGCAGGCGCTTCCGAGGCCCACTGCTGCGCCCCACCGATCCCCGGGTGATCCGCGGTCGCATCCTCTTCGCCAGCTGCTTCAAGAACCCGACGATGATGGGACGCACCGCGGTGCTGCGGGAGTTCGGCTTCCGCGAGCCCTTCGTGATCTCGTCGGACATCGACCTGTGGTCGCGGGTGTCCGAGAAGTACGCTCTGGCCAACCTGCCCGAGTTTCTCGTGCGCTACCGGGCCGGCGGAACCAGCCATCAGACGAGCGCCCCCCGCACCGAGATGCGCAAGCTCGTGGCGCAGGACATGCTGACCGCCCTCGGCGTCGCCTTCGACGAGCGAGACGTGGAGAACCACGTGGCACTGCGAAACCTGTCGGGCTTCGCGCCGAGCGGGGAGTTCCTGGCCTGGGCCGAGGACTGGCTGGCCCGCCTGCTCGAGACCAACGCCCGCACCCACCGCTACCCGGAACCCGAGTTCAGCCGCGCCGCAGCCGAGCGCTGGGCCCTGCTCCAGGCCCGGGCCATCGCGACGGGCACCGCACCCCACGGCCTGAAGCACCTCCCCTCCCGGGCCCTCGCCCTGGCCGGCGCTCTGCCCGACTACTGGGAGCTCGCCCGCGGCTTCGCCGCGGCTCAGACCCGACGACTGGGCTGAGCCGGCTCGCGTGGGCCGCGGTGCGATCCACGCCACGCACGACTGCGGACACCTCCGAACGGTCCCGCACACTCCACGACACGCCTCGGCGCCACCGGTCCGGCCCTCCGTGATAGCCTGCGCGAAGTGATGCGACCGCGCCGCGAATCGCCGCCGAAACCGAGCTCCCGCATCGCCCAATCGAGCTGCGCGATCCGAGCGGGGACGGCTCGCCCGCAGCCGCGGCGAGCGCTGCGGCGGACACGCTGAGAGCCGGCCGTGCTCGCGATGTACCGGCTCACGCGGCTCGTTCTGGCACACCCGGGATTCGCCGCCCTGGGCCTCGCCCTCGTCACGGTCGCCCTCGGCGCCGGCCTCCCCCACGTCCGCACCGAGTTCGGCTCCCGCGTGCTCATCGGCGGCGACCACCCGGCGATTCTGAAGCTCGACGCCTTCATCGCCCGCTACGGCGGCGGCGTCCCCCACTACATCGCCTGGGAGTGCGGACCGGGGCGGCCCTGCGGCTCGGTCTTCGACGACGCCTCCCTGGAGATGGCGGACCGGGTCACCACGGCGCTGACCCCCCTCGATGCAGTGCGGCAGGTCTATAGCCCTTCGAATGCTCCGGTCCTCGTCGCCGACGCCGACGGCTTTGCGATCCGCCGCTTCGTCGAAGGCGGCGAGATCTCCCCCGGGCGCGACGAGCTCGCGCGCCTCGCCCTGGAAGACCCCACCTGGGTGGGCAATCTGGTCTCCTCGGACCAGCGGGTCGGAGCCCTCGTCGTCCAACCCTCGGGAACGGACAGCGCAACCGACGAACGCATCGTCGCAGCGATCCTCGAGGCCCTCGCTCCCTACGAGACCTTCGACTTCAAGCTGATCGGTGAGGCATTCGGAAACATCCTGGGCGGACAGGAGCTCGCCGACAGCACCACCACTCTGGTGCCGATCATGGTGCTCCTGATCGCCCTCGTCATCTATGCGCAGACCCTCTCCCTGCAGAGCGTCTTCGTCACGCTGCTGACCCTCGGCGTGGCCCTCGTCTGGACCTTCGGACTGCTGGGGTGGGTCGGCTGGCCTCGCGACAGCGTCCTCGAGATCCTCGCCCCCCTGATCCTCATCATCGGGGTGTGCGACTCGATCCACTTCCTGTCCGAGAGGGCCCGGGCCGTGAGGGGTTCCGCCTCCGGAGCTGATGCCCAAGACGACGCGCTGCTCCGAGCGGCACGGGAGGTATCCGCTCCCTGCACCATCACGACGCTGACGACCTCCGCGGCGTTCATCTCCTTCGCGACCAGCGACCTCGACACCTTCATTCGCTTCGGCGTCATGTCGGCCTTCGGCGTCGTGGCCTGCCTCGTCCTGACGTTCACCCTGCTGCCGCTGCTCGCCTCGAAGCTGCCCCCGGATCCGCCCCGGTCGGAGAAGGCCTCGGCGACCTGGGACGCGATCCTCACCGCCGTCGCCGACAGCAGCGAGCGGCGCGCACGACCCATCCTCGTCGGGTCCACCATCCTTCTGCTCTGCTCGGCCATGGGCTGGGCGCTCTACCTGCGGGTGGACACCTCGCGGCAGGAGCTCTTTGGAGAGAACAGCCGCATTCTTCAGTGGGTGGGATTCTTCGAGGCCAACCTACGGCCGTCGTCGACGCTGGAGATCGACGTCTCGCTACCTCCAGGGCAATCGCCCGAATCCCCCGATGTGCTCGCGGCAATCACGGCGTTCTCGGAATCGGTCGCCAGCCACCACGCCGCCGGAGAGCACAGAAGCATCGTCGACCTCCTCACTCGAACCCGGGAGCTGCTCTTCATGGACCTAGCGGCAAGCGGCGGCGAGTCCCGCGCTCGCAATGCGGAGCTACT
>CALDCK010000322.1 GCA_937937315.1 uncultured bacterium | reverse complement strand
GGCATTGGCGAAGTCCTGGAAGGGGTTGGTGACCATCGCCCAGAAGAACCTCACCTGCCCGCTCCGCAGGCCGCGCACCATCTTCACCGCGTGCGTGCCCACCTTCGGGTTGAGGGTCTTCGGCGGCAGCTTCCAGAGCTTCTCGCTCTTCTCGCGGTGCGCCGGGTTGGCCACGACCATGTCGGCCGGCAGACGGTGGGCAAAGGTCCCCACCTCGCGCGCCGTTCCGCAGGCGGAGGGCTGCCCCGTCAGCGAGAAGGCCCCCGAGCCCGGGACCGACTGCTTTCCGGCCAGCAGATGGATCATGTAGATCTGCTCGTTCACCCAGGTGCCGCGCGTGTGCTGGTTGAAGCCCATCGTCCAGTAGGAGACGACCTTCCGGTCCGGATCCGCATAGAGCTCGGCCAGCTCGCCCAGCTTCTCCTTCGGGACGCCCGAGAGCTTGCTCGTGTACTCGAGCGTGTAGGGATCGAGGTGCTTCTGGAACTCTTCGAAGGAGATGGTCCAGTGGGCGCCGGCCTTGTTGCGCATCGCCTGACCCTGCTCGAGTGGGTCGTCGTCCGGCAGGCCGTAGCCGATGTCGGTGGCACCCGTGGCGAAGACACAGTGCTTCTTGACGAACTCCCCGTTGATGGCTCCCTTGTCGATCAGGTAGCGGGCGATGTAGTTCATGATCGCGAGGTCGGTCTGCGGCGCGAAGATCAGCTCCAGGTCCGCGAGGTCGCTGCAGCGGTTTCCGAAGGTGGAGAGGTTGACGATCTTCATGTTCGCGTGCGTGAGCCTTCGATCCGTGATCCTCGACCACAGGATCGGGTGGCACTCCGACATGTTGGCGCCCCACAGGACGATCGTGTCGGTGAGCTCGATGTCGTCGTAGCAGCCGGCTGGCTCGTCGACCCCGAAGGTCTGGATGAAGCCGGCGACCGCCGAGGCCATGCAGTGCCGGGCGTTGGGGTCGATGTTGTTGGAGCGGACGCCCGCTTTCATGAACTTGGCGGCGGCGTAGCCCTCGTCGATCGTGTACTGCCCGGACCCGAAGATCGCGACGCTCGCAGGGCCCTCCTTGGCGTAGTAGCCCTTGAACTTCTCCGCCATCACGTCGAGAGCCTGGTCCCAGCTCACCGGCGTGAACTTTCCCTGCTTGTGGTGCTTGCCGTCCTTCATGCGCAGGAGCGGACGGGTCAGCCGATCCTCGCCGTACATGATCTTGGCGTTGAAGTACCCCTTGACGCAGGTCAGCCCGCGGTTGACCGGAGACTCCGGGTCCCCCTTGACCGCGACGATGCGGCCCTGCTTGGTCGCCATCATGATCCCGCAGCCGACGCCGCAGAAGCGGCAGACCGCCTTGTCCCACTTCCAGCCGTCTCCGAGCTTCTCGGCCTCGGCGCGGGCGGCCCTCGGAACGGGGATCCCGATGCTGCCTGCCACCGAAGCGGCGACGGCGGTCTTCAGAAAGGCTCGTCGAGTCTGGCTCACGATTCCCCCTTCTCGCGGCGCGTAGAGAGCTGCCGCAAGCGGTTCCTGTTTGTCTCGCTGGGTGCAGCTTCCGCCGCAGCCGAATCCTGCTGCCCGTCCTCGTCGAGGTAGTACCCGGCCAGCTCGGCCATGAGCACCCGGGGCAGCGCCTGGACCTCGCCGAGGCGCGTCATGCTCTCGTCGGTGTCGGCCGCCTCGATTGTCGCCACCAGTCGGCCGCGGGGATCGCTGTAGTGGACCTCGGCCCAGGGAAGCGCGTCCAGCGCCTCGGTCGTTCCCGAGAGGTCCTCGGGGCGGCAGGCCACGACGATCCCCGAGATGTTCACCGGCCGCTCCCCCCCTGCCCGTCGGATGGCTTCAAGCTTAGCACCCCGGTGTCGTATGCAGGGGAGGTTCCGGGCGGAACGTCCCGGAGCTCGCCGATGTTGATCGCCATCGCCACCTTCACCATCAACGTGAACGTCAGCGCGCCGACGCCCCAGACGCCGGCTCCGACGAGCACCTCGTTCAGGCTCGGGTTGTAGGCGTAGACCTCGCCGAGCGCGTCGGGTGTCATTCCGGGAATCAGGAGCCCGAGACCCTTCTCGACGAAGATGCCGCCCACCGCGAGGACGCAGCCGAGGCTCAGCAGCCTGAGGTCGTTGCGGAAGTTGGGGACCACGAAGATCGCGAAGGCGGCGGTGTTGCAGGCCAGTGCGAGCCAGGTGTAGATCGCCACGTCGAAGCGGCCCCCGACCCCGAACCACTGGAACTCCCCGTGGATGGTGTGGGCGGTCGGGAAGTAGAACTCCGCGAAGACCTCGCAGCCGAGGAAGAACAGGTTCACCGCCATGGCGTACGCCAACAGCTCTCCGATCTTCCGGAGCGCCGCGTCCGAGATCGAGAACCTGCCGATGCGCCGGAGGATCTGGAAGATCAGGAGCAGCAGCGCGGGACCCGAGCAGAACGCGCTCGCCAGGAACCTCGGAGCCAGGATCGCCGTGTGCCAGAACGGCCGCGCCACCAGTCCCATGAACAGGAAGGCGGTCACCGTGTGGATCAGGACCGCGAGCGGGATCGAGAGGAAGATCACCGGCATGATGAAGCCGGAGTTGTACGGCTGCCCCGTGTAGCTCTTGTAGAGCAGGTAGGTGACGATGAAGTAGTTGACGGCGAAGTAGCTGTTCAGAACCAGGATGTCCCAGATCAGGAGCGAGTAGGGGAAGTTCGGGTTTCCGGAGACGGGAAGCAGGTGCCAGAGCATCTGGGGTCTTCCCACGTCGACGGTCACGAACAGCATGCACATCACGACGGCGGCGATTGC
>CALDCK010000321.1 GCA_937937315.1 uncultured bacterium | reverse complement strand
GAGCCAGCCCGAGCCGACTCCGATCGCGCCTGCAGAGGTAGAAGCCAAGCCCGAGCTGCCCGTCCCTGGCAACACCGCGGCCTCGCCCCCCGAGAGCGAGGAGGCCTTCGAGGCCGAACGCGCCGAGAGCGCGCTGGCCGAGGAAGCCGAGCGGGTCCTGATGGGTCGGGAGATCTCGATCTCGGGAATGCGCGTCGATCCCAGTCCTCTGCTCGGTCTGGGCGACGATGTGCGCCTGGCCATCCACGCAGGATCCCAGGAGCAGCCCCTCGTCGTGACCGCCAAGGTCCACCGAGACGAGGGCGACCGGGGCGTGGTGCTGCGCTTCCACCAGCTCGACCCGGTCGCGTCGAAGCTCCTCGACGAGGTGCTCGACGAGCTGCCCGTGATCGAGCCGAGTCGGCGCGATTCCGGCGCCGGGATGATCGTGTCGGAGATCCTCGCCAGCACGGTCTGAGTACCGCAGCGGAGTACGAACTTGACCGAAGATCGGATCGTCATCACCGGAGCCGGCGGCTTCATCGGTGGGCACCTCGTAGCCGAGCTCGTCCGCCGTGGGCGGACCCGTATCCGCGCGGTGGATCGCAAGCCCCTCGACGAGTGGTACCAGGTCTACGACGGGGTCGAGAACGTCGTCGCCGACCTCAGCCGACGCGAGTCCTGCGAAGCGGCCTGCCGCGACGCCAGCCAGGTCTATCAGCTGGCCGCGGACATGGGCGGCATGGGCTTCATCGAGACCCACAAGGCCCGGTGCATGCTGTCGGTGCTGATCAACACCCACATGCTCGCCGCCGCTCAGGAAGCCGGAATCGAGCGCTACTTCTACGCGTCGTCCGCCTGCGTCTACAACGCGGAGCGTCAGACCGATCCACGCGTGACGGCACTGCGCGAGAGCGACGCCTACCCCGCCCTCCCCGAGGACGGCTACGGCTGGGAGAAGCTCTTCTCCGAGCGCATGTGCCGCCACTTCTCCGAGGACTTCTCCCTGGCCACGCGCGTGGCCCGCTATCACAACGTGTACGGCCCCCTCGGCACCTGGGAAGGCGGACGCGAGAAGGCGCCGGCCGCCATCTGCCGCAAGGTCGTGGAGGCGATCCTCTCCGGAGAGCCCCGGATCGAGATCTGGGGCTCCGGCGAGCAGACGCGCTCCTTCATGTACATCGACGACTGCATCGAGGGCACGCTGCGGATCATGGAGAGCGACGTCGAGGAGCCGCTCAACCTCGGCTCCAGCGAGCTCGTCTCGATCAACCAGCTCGTCGGACTCGTGGAGGAGATCGCTGGGATCGAGCTGGAGCGCTACTACGCCCCGGACGCGCCCCTCGGCGTCGCCGGCCGCAACAGCGACAACGCCCGAATTCGCGAGCGCCTCGACTGGGAGCCGTCCATCTCCCTGCGCGACGGGATGGAGCGGACCTACAAGTGGGTCCACGACGCCTACCTGCGCCGCTACGGCGGCCATCTCGGGCCACGCGACACGGCACCCCGGGGCGCCCACACACGAGGGCGCTGAAGGTCCTCCGAAGCACCCCATCGGGTGACCGTCGCCGGCTATACTCGCGCCGCGGCGGATCCCCCCGATGCCCCACTCCCTCGGCGTAAAGCGACCCTTCGGCCTCGGTTTCTGGCCCCTGCCGGAAGACGATCCCCGTGTGGCGATCCAGCGGGAGCCCCTCCGCCTCGTCGCTCCGGACGGCGCCCTCGTCCGCGGCATGCTCTGGACGCCACCCGCCGGGACCCCCTGGAAGACGGCGGTCGTGCTCTCCCACCCGCGCGGGGATTTCTCCGTGCACTACGCCTGCCCCCTGCTAGCCGCGGCGGGCTTCGCAGTCCTCGGCTTCAGCACCCGGTACCTCAACAACGACACGGACTGCCTCCACGAATCCTGTGTCATCGATGTGGACACCGCCGTCTCCGAGATGAGGCGCCGGGGTGCCGAGGCCGTCGTCCTCCTGGGCAACAGCGGTGGCGGCTCCCTGATGGCACTGGCCCAGAAGGAGCGCTCCTGTGGTGACGGCTGGGTCGGGGTCGCCGCCCACCCCGGAGAGGGCGTCTTCATGCTCCAGGTGATCGACCCGGCGGTCGCCGACGAGGGAGATCCGGTCTCCGTCGTGCCAGAGCTCGATATGTACGATCCGGACAACGGTTGGCGCCCCTGGCCCGAGCCCTGCTGCTACGACCGCTCCTGGCTGGAGCGCTATCGAGCAGCCCAGCGCGAGCGAATCGCGCGCATCGACGCCATCGCCCGCGCCTCCCTCGAAGGAGCCGATCGGGCCCGCCGGGCCCTGAAGGGGGTCGACCGGGCCGAGGCCACCGCCGAGTGGCGCTACTGGCGCCAGCGAGCGGTCCATGCCGAGTACCTGACGATCTACCGAACCCTCGCCGACCCGGCCTACCTCGACCTTACGATCGATCCCGACGACCGCCCGATGGGCTCCCTCTTCGCCTTCCCGGATCCCTTCGACGCGAACTACGGCCGAGGCGGCCTGGCCCGGACGATGACCGCGCGGGGCTGGCTGTCCACCTGGTCGGGCCTCTCGTCGCCGGCGCGCCTGGCGGACACCATGCCCCACGTGAAGGTCCCGACCCTGATCCTGCACCCCACGGCCGACACGGAGATCCGCGTGCGTCAGGCCCTGGAGATCCGGGATCAGGCGGGGGCCGACGATGTCAGCTACCACGAGCTGCGCGGCGCCCCCCACTACCTCGAAGGTCATCGCCCGGAGGCGATGGAGATCGTCAGCGAATGGATCCGCGCGCGCTTCCCCTGACGGGCGCGCTCCCAACCGACCCAACGCAAGCAAGGAGTGACCCCATGAAACTCGGCCTCGTACTCGGATACGCCGGCAAGCGCGTGCAGCTCGACATGGCTCCCATCCTCGAGGCCGAGCGCCTCGGATTCAGCTCGGTCTGGACCGCCGAGGCCTACGGCTCGGACGCGGTGAGCACCGCCGCCTGGGTGCTGTCGCGGACCGAGCGCATCCAGGTGGGCACGGCCATCATGCAGATGCCGGCCCGGACTCCCGCCTGCGCCGCCGGTACGGCGATCACCCTCTCCCAGCTCTCCGGGGGGCGCTTCCTGCTCGGCCTCGGGCCCTCGGGCCCCCAGGTCGTCGAGGGCTGGCACGGCGTCGCCTACGGACGCCCGCTCACCCGCACCCGCGAGTACATCGAGATCATCCGCAAGATCCTCGCCCGCGAGGCGCCCGTGGAGCACGACGGATATCACTATCAGCTCCCCTATCGCGGCCCCGACGCCACCGGCCTGGGGAAGCCGCTGAAGAGCATCGTGTATCCGGACCCGGACCTGCAGATCTACACCGCATCGATCTCTTCGGCCGGCATGCGCTGCGCCGGCGAGGTCGCCGACGGCGTGATCCCCGTGTGGATGAACCCGGAGCGCTTCGACCTGTTCGAGAAATCCCTCCAGGAGGGCTTCGACGCCGCAGGGGGAGGCAAGAGCCTCGCCGATTTCGACATCGCGCCCTTCACCACCGTCGTGCTCGGCGACGACCTCGACCGCTGCAGGATGCCGGTGAAGGGAATGCTCTCGCTCTACATCGGGGGCATGGGGGCGCGCGGCAAGAACTTCTACAACGACTACGCGGTGCGCCTCGGCTACGAGGAAGCCGCCGGGAAGATCCAGGACCTCTTCCTCGACGGGAAGAAGGCCGAGGCGATGGCGGCGGTGCCCGACGAGCTGGTGGACGACGTGTCGCTGGTGGGGCCGAAGGACCGGATCCTCGACCGACTCGAGGCCTGGAAGGATGCCGGCGCGAAGGGCCAGGTGGGCTCGATCCTCGCCGCGGGCGCATCTCCCGAGGCCATGAGACTCCTGGCCGAAGCACTGCTCTAGAAAGGTCCGGAGGAAGCCATGGAACGAACTACACCGGAGGGCGCCCGGGGGCCCTGCTCGGGATTTCGCGTGCTCGACTTCTCGACCGTCGTGTCGGGACCCCTCTGCACCCAGATCCTGGGCGATCTCGGCGCCGAGGTGATCAAGGTGGAGGCGCCCCGCGGAGACGTCTCGCGCTTCATGGGTCCGCCCTTCCGTGACGGTGGACTCAGCGGCTTCTTCGTCCAGGTCAATCGCAACAAGCGGAGCGTCGTGCTCGACCTGCAACGCGACGGCGCCGCCGAGGTTGCCGAGCGCCTGGCCCGGACCTGCGACGTCGTGGTGCAGAACTTCCGTCCTGGCGTCGCGGACCGGCTGGGGATCGGTAACTCGGCGCTGCGCGCGAACAACGCAGGTCTGGTGTACGTGTCGATCAGTGGCTTCGGGGGGGAGGGCCCCTACGCGGCCTATCCCGCCTACGACCTGGTCATCCAGGGCCTCGTCGGCGCCATGCCGATCCAGGGCGGCGAAGGGCCCCCGGTGATGATGAAGAGCCTGGTCGCCGACAAGTGCACGGCCATGACCGCGGCCTCGGCGGCGGTCTCCGCACTCCTGGCCCGCGAGCGCAACGGGGGACGAGGACAGCACGTGGAGGTGCCCATGCTCGACTCCTTCGCCGCCTACCTCCTGCCGGACCTGATGATCCAGGAGTCCTTCCAGCCCAAGGACCCGGAGAGCGGACCGCGCCTCGACATCCATCGCACCTGGGAGACCGCCGACGGTCACGTCGTGGGGATCGTCATCGAGGATGCCCAGTTCCAGGGGGTCTGTCGTGCCCTCGACCGCCTCGATCTCATCGAGGACGAGCGCTACGCGACCTTCATGGGCCGCATCCAGAACGCCGAGGAGCTGTTCGCGCTCTTCGAGTCCGAGCTGCGCAAGTGGCGGACCGCGGAGTTCGTGAGCCGGGCGCGAGAGTTCGGGGCGCCCTTCGCGCCGGTTAACGACCTCGATGCCTTCCTGGAAGACCCCCAGGTGCGCCACAACGAGACCTGGGCGGACTTCGAGACGCCCGACTGCGGCGCGATCCGCTACCTGCGTCACCCGGCTCGCTACGAAGACTCGCCCGCTTCCCTGCGCCGCCACCCCCCGCGGCTCGGCGAGCACACGGACGAGGTGCTCGACGAGGCCGGATTCACGGCGCCGGAGATCGCCGAACGTCGGAGCGCAGGCCTCTTTGGCTCCTGAAACTCTTGTCCCCGAGGGGAGTGCGCTTCTGGACCGTCGGTTTCGAGCAATTTTCCCCCTTTAAGTGCCCATCTTCGATTCGGTCTCGCCGAGTCGTCCAACGAATACGTCGATCTGGTCCACGAACTCTCGATTGTGCACGCCGATCCTACGAAATATCGATGATTTTTAAAGAAGTTCATGCAATAGAAGGAGGCCAGCTCCTCTAATCAGTTTCGGT
>CALDCK010000320.1 GCA_937937315.1 uncultured bacterium | reverse complement strand
GCTACGACTCGGATCATCCGCGCGTAACGGGCGACGTGGGCAAGGCGGGCGTGGCGATCGACTCCGTCGAGGACGCGAAAATCCTCTTCGACGGCATCCCCCTCGACCAGGTCACGGTGTCGATGACGATGAACGGCGCTGTGCTGCCGGTGATGGCCTGCTTCATCGTGGCGGGAGAGGAGCAGGACGTCCCCCAGGAGAAGCTCGCCGGGACCATCCAGAACGACATCCTCAAGGAGTTCCTGGTCCGCAACACCTACATCTACCCGCCCGAGCCCAGCATGCGGATCGTGGCCGACATCATCGAGTACTCGGCGAAGAACATGCCGAAGTTCAACTCGATCTCGATCAGCGGCTACCACATGCAGGAGGCCGGGGCGACGACGGTCCAGGAGCTGGCCTTCACCATCGCGGACGGGCTCGACTACGTCCGGGCCGCGCTCTCGAAGGGCCTCGACGTCGACGCCTTCGCCGGTCGGCTGTCCTTCTTCTGGTGCATCGGCATGAACTTCTACCTGGAGATCGCCAAGATGCGCGCCGCCCGCCGCATCTGGGCCGAGCGCATGAAGGCCGAGTTCTCCCCTCGCAGTGATCGCTCGCTCATGCTGCGCACCCACTGCCAGACGTCGGGGGCGAGCCTGACCGAGCAGGACCCCATGAACAACGTCATCCGCACCACGGTGGAGGCGATGGCGGCCGTCTTCGGGGGAACGCAGTCTCTCCACACCAACGGCTACGACGAGGCGGTGAGTCTGCCCACGGACACCGCCGCGAGGGTCGCCCGCAACACCCAGCTCATCCTCCAGGAGGAGAGCGGGATTCCGGCGGTGATCGATCCCTGGGGCGGCTCCTACTTCATGGAGTCCCTCACGGCCTCGGTCTACCACGCCGCGAATACCCTCATCGACGAGGTCGAAGAGCTCGGCGGGATGACGAAAGCCGTCGTCGCCGGCATGCCGAAGCTGCGGATCGAGGAGTCCGCGACGCGCCGACAGGCGCGGATCGATGGCGGCGAGGACGTGATCGTCGGCGTGAACAAGTACCGGCTTCCGGAGGAAGACGAGCTCGAGGTCCGGGACATCGACAACTCCGCCGTGCGTCGCTCCCAGATCGCGCGCCTCGAGCAGATCCGGTCGAATCGAGACGAGTCCGAGGTGACGCGCCGGCTCGAGACGCTGACCCAGATGGCGGCGTCGGGGGAGGGGAACCTGCTCGAGGCCGCCGTCGACGCGGCGAGGGTCCGGGCCACGGTGGGCGAGATCTCCGACGCTCTGGAGAAGGTCTACACCCGGTACCGCGCAGACGTGCGCGCCGTGTCCGGGGTCTACGGCGCGAGCTACCGCGGCGACGACGACTTCCGGGAGGTCGCGGCCGAGGTCGAGCGCTTCGCCGCTGACGAGGGCCGCCGGCCGCGCATGCTGGTGGTGAAGCTCGGGCAGGACGGCCACGACCGCGGCATGAAGGTGATCGCCACAGCCTTTGCGGATCTGGGCTTCGACGTGGATGTGGGCCCGCTCTTCCAGACACCCGACGAGGCCGCGCGCCAGGCCGTGGAGAACGACGTCCACGCCGTCGGCGTCTCGAGCCAGGCCGCCGGACACAAGACGCTCGTGCCCGACCTGGTGCGGGCCCTGGCCGAGCAGGGGGCGGGGCACGTGGCCGTCGTCGTGGGGGGGATCATCCCTCCGCGCGACTACCCGTTCCTGCGGGAGGCGGGTGTTGCGGCCGTCTTCGGTCCGGGCACGCCGGTTCCGAAGGCTGCTCGCGAGGTGCTCGACGTGGTCCGAGCGCGTCGGGGATGACGGTCGACGCGGGGGCGATCGCGGAGGTCTGCGACGCCATCCGGGGCGGAGACCGGGGCGCCCTCGCCCGCACCATCACGCTGCTCGAGAGCACGCGCGCCGACCAGGCCGAGCGCGGACAGGCGATTCTCGAGGCCCTTCTTCCGTTCACGGAGGGCGCCACCCGCCTGGGCATCACCGGTCCGCCCGGGGTCGGGAAGAGCACCTTCATCGAGGCCCTCGGCCTCCACCTGATCGATCGTCGCCTGCGGGTGGGGGTGCTCGCCGTCGATCCCAGCAGCCCGGTCACCGGAGGCAGCATCCTCGGAGACAAGACGCGGATGGAGCGTCTGGCCCAGCGAGAAGAGGCCTTCATCCGCCCCTCGCCGTCGGGCGGATCCCTCGGCGGCGTGGCCCAGCGGACCCGGGAGTGCATGCTGCTCTGCGAGGCCGCGGGCTACGACGTCGTGATCGTCGAGACCGTGGGGATCGGCCAGTCCGAGGTGAGCGTGGCAGGGATGGTGGACTTCTTCCTCGTCCTCCTGCAGCCCGGATCCGGCGACGATCTCCAGGGGCTGAAGAAGGGCGTGCTCGAGCTCGCCGATGGGCTCGTCGTGAACAAGGCCGACGGTGAGCTGGCCGCAGCCGCCGAACGCGCTCGGGGCATGTATGAGCAGGCCCTCCACCTACTGCGTCCGCTGTCGCCCCACTGGAGCCCACGCGTGCTCACGGCGAGCGCCCTCATCGGGACGGGCATCGCCGAGAGCTGGGAGATGGTGGTGGAGCAGCACGAGGTGCTGCGGACCAGCGGCGAGGCCCAGGCCCGGCGGCGTGAGCAGGCGCGGGCGTGGATGTGGACGCTGCTGGAAGAGGGCCTGCGCAGGGCCTTCCGGGACGATTCTGCGGTGGCGGCCCGGATCGAGAAGCTCGAGGCCCAGGTGGCGGCCCTCGAGGTCCCCCCGGCGAAGGCCGCTCGCATCCTGCTGGACGCGTTCCGCTCGGGCTGAAATCCGACAGGGCGTGAGCCCGGCCCTTCATCTCCTGCGCGTACTCGCCGATGAGCAGGACCTGCCTATACCCGGAGCTGGAGCCGGCGGGGAAGCGGAATCCATGGTGCAGATCAACATGGCGGCGCGCGAGATCACCGTAAAGGTGGTCTATTACGGACCCGCGCTCTCCGGCAAGACGACGAACCTCCAGCAGCTCCACGAGCTGATGAGTCGCGGCCGCCGCGGGCAGATGATGACCCTCGACACGAAGGGTGACCGGACCCTCTACTTCGACTTCCTGCCCATCGAGTTCGGGACGGCCAACGGCTTCGCCGTGAAGGTGAAGCTCTTCACCGTCCCCGGGCAGGTGATGCACAAGTCCACACGGAAGGTCGTGCTGGCGGGCGCCGATGCGGTCGCCTTCATCGCCGACTCCCAGCGATCGAGCGCGAGCGCGAACGCGTATTCGTGGCGGGACATGGAGGCGAACCTGAAGTCGAACGGGATCGACTTCGCGGAGATCCCGAAGGTCGTGCAGTTCAACAAGCGCGATCTGACCGACGTGAAGCCGCTCCAGGAGATCAAACAGGCGTGGGGCGAGGTTTCCACCTTCCCGGCCGTGGCCATCCGGGGCGAAGGAGTGCTCGAGACCTTCCGGGAGCTGCTGCGGCTGCTCTACCGGGGGATGGACGAGCGCCACAGCTTCGGGACGAAGTTCGGGGTCTCCGAAGAGGACTTCATGAAGGGCGTCCTCTCGAACTTCGACTGATACGCCCTCCCGACGGGAGATCGCGGCCCGAGTGTCGTGTAAGATGCCTCGACCGGGCGGCTCGTGCCCGGCTCCGGAGGCGCACCGTGCGAATCGCTCGTCTTGGAGTGGAGAGGGCGCGCAACACCGTCCTGGGGATGGCCGTCACCGCCCTCGCGCTCGGCCCGCTGTCGGCCCATGCCGACAGCGAAGAGGCGGTCTCGATCGGCGTGGGCGCGAGTCTGCTCGCGGGCATCGCGTGCTCGGCGCTCGTCCTGAGCGCCGGGGAGGACCCCGAGGAGGGCGGCTACGCGCGTCGGGGATGGGCGGCCGGACTGGCCGGAACCTTCGCAGCGGAGAACTTCGAAGACGACGTGGAAGACGACGTCGGAGACCTCGATGGCGCCTCGACGAGCGCATCCCTGGACGACAGCTGGGGGATCTCGACGCGAGCGAGCTATCGCTGCCACCGGAACTTCGCCGCCGAGGTCGAGGTGGAATGGCTCGACACCTTCGACGCGGACATCTCGTCCTCGGGACAGGGGCGCGTGGGAGATGTCGAGGTCGACCCGATCGTCGTGACCCTGAACGCCAAGGGCTACCTGCTCCCGGGTCGAATCCAGCCCTTCCTGCTGGGCGGGGTCGGTGGGATCACGGCGAAGACGCGCGTCCGGGACCAGGTCGAAGGAGGGTCGGACACGGACCGGGACAGCGACTTCGCGTACCGCCTCGGCGGGGGCGTCGATTTCTACGCCACGAAGAATGTGGTCGTGAGCGCCGACGCCGAGTACGTCGGGACGCCCTTCGGCGACGTGGACGTCGAGTACGTCTCGGTCGGCCTCGGGGTCCAGTACCGCTTCTGACCCCTCCTCGGGCCCCCGGGCCGTGTCGGAAAGCGCAGGTATTGGCAGGCAAATTGACACTGGATTCGGCCGCTGATAGGGTCGTTGGGGCCCCATTCATCCCGCCAGCGCGTGCCCGCCGGAACCGCTCGCCGGTCCGTACGGAAGGGTGCCTCGATGACCGACTCCCCCAAGCTCAAGCTCCAGCAGCGCCCGGAGGAAATCCGGGCCGCCATCGCCTCGGTCGAGGCGGCGGTCGAGGACATCCGCGCCGGTCGGATGGTGATCCTGGTCGACGACGCGGACCGGGAGAACGAGGGCGACCTCTGTATTGCCGCCGAGATGGTCACGCCGGAGGCCATCAACTTCATGGCGAAGTACGGCCGCGGGCTGATCTGCCTCCCCATGACCGAGCCCCAGCTCGAGCGTCTCCACCTCTCGATGATGGTTCCCGACTGGGAGAACACCTCGGGCTTCGGCACGGCCTTCACCATCTCCATCGAGGCCCGGGAGGGCGTGACCACGGGCATCTCCGCGGCCGATCGGGCCCACACGGTCCTCACAGCGATCGCCGACGACGCCCGACCCACCGACCTCGTTCGCCCGGGGCACATCTTTCCGCTGCGGGCTCGCCAGGGCGGTGTACTGCGGCGGGTGGGTCAGACCGAGGGCTCCGTCGACCTGGCTCGGCTGGCCGGCTTGAAGCCGGCCGGGGTCATCTGCGAGATCATGAACGATGACGGCTCGATGGCGCGCATGCCCGACCTCGTCGAGTTCGGCCGAAAGCACGGAATCAAGATCGTCGCCATCGCCGACCTCGTGCAGTATCGCCTGCGCAAGGAAAAGCTCGTGCGACGCGCCGCCGACGCGACGATGCCCACCCGCGCCGCGGGCGACTTCCGCTGCATCGTCTACGAGAACGACATCGATCACATCGACCACATGGCGCTGATCAAGGGCGAGATCGACGCCGACTCGCCGGTGCTCGTGAGGGTCCACAGCGAGTGTCTGACTGGGGACGCCCTGGGCTCGATGCGCTGCGACTGCGGCGAGCAGCTCGACGCCTCCCTCCGGATGATCGACGCGGAAGGGCAGGGCATCCTGCTCTACATGCGCCAGGAGGGCCGGGGCATCGGCCTCAAGAACAAGATCCTCGCCTACGGGCTCCAGGACAGCGAGGGCCTCGACACGGTCGAGGCCAACGAGCGGCTGGGCTTCCCTGCCGACCTGAGGGACTACGGCGTCGGGGCCCAGATCCTGGTCGATCTCGGCGTCCGCAAGATGCGCATCATCACGAACAATCCGGGAAAGCGGGCGGGTATCGACGGCTACGGGCTGACGATCGTCGACCGCGTTCCGCTCGAGATCCAACCCAACGAGAAGAACCTCGAATACCTCCGGACCAAGAAGGAGAAGCTCGGCCACGTCCTGCACCTCATGAGCTGAGGGGCAGACGGTCGGGCATCGGAGTCCAGGAGGGCACCCCCATTCCAGGGGGGCACGACAGGAGCGCGACGACCATGTTCGATTCCGTGGATCAGGTGCTGGAAGAGCTGGGGAAGCAGAGCTACATCGCGGACAAGAAGATCGCGACCGTGGTCTTCCTCGCCCACAAGCTCGAGAAGCCCGTTCTCATCGAGGGCCCGGCAGGCGTGGGGAAGACCGAGCTCGCGAAGGTCGTCTCCGCCGCAACGGGCCGCCCGCTGATCCGGCTCCAGTGCTACGAGGGGCTGGACGAGGCGAAGGCGCTCTACGAGTGGGAGTACTCGAAGCAGCTCCTCTACACCCAGATCCTGAAGGAGAAGTTCACGGAGACGATGTCCGGAGCCGGGTCGATCGGCGAGGCCGCCGAGCGCGTCGGCAAGGAAGACAGCGTCTTCTTCTCCTACAACTTCATCGTCCCTCGCCCGCTCCTCAACGCAATCACCTCGGACGAGCCGTCCCTGCTGCTGATCGACGAGGTCGACAAGTCGGACCCGGAGTTCGAGGCCTTCCTCCTCGAGGTGCTCTCGGACTTCCAGGTCACGGTGCCGGAGCTCGGCACGATCAAGGCGAAGGATCGGCCGCTGGTCTTTCTGACCTCGAACAACGCGCGAGAGCTGAGCGACGCCCTGAAGCGGCGCTGTCTCCACCTCTACATCGACTATCCGACCGAGGACCTCGAGCAGCGCATCCTGAAGACCAAGGTGCCGGACGCCGCCGACAAGCTGGTCGAGGACCTGGTGGCCATGATGCAGCGCCTGCGCGAGCTCGACCTGAAGAAGACGCCCTCGATCAGCGAGACCCTGGACTGGGCGCGGGCCCTGCTGGCGCTCAACGCCACGGACCTCGACGAAGACGTGGTCAGCCAGACCTTCAACGTGATCCTCAAGTACGAGGGAGACGTGCGGAAGGCCCAGGCCGAGCTGGACAAGCTCCTCCAGAAGAAGGCGGGCGAGGCCGCCGCCAAGGCTCCCGCCGCCGCTCCGGCCGCCTCCACGACGAAGAAGGGCGCGCTCCACTAGGACGGTCTCGTGCAGAAGAAAATCCTCGAGTTCACGAACATCCTCCGCAAGAGCGGGATCCGGGTGTCGACCGCCGAGGCGATCGACACCTTCGAGGCGCTCGACGAGCTCTCGCTCGACGATCGGGAGGTCTTCCGCGACGCCCTACGCGCCACCATGGTGAAGCGCGGCGAGGAGGTTCCGACCTTCGATCAGCTCTTCGATCTGTTCTGGTCGGGCTTCTACGACAACCTCCGCGAGTCCTTCGGCCAGGCCACGGCCGGCCTCGGGGACATGGATCTCGATCAGCTCCTCGAGCAGATCATGCAGATGCTCCAGAACATGGAGGGGCAGGAGGGCGGCGACCTCGGCGAGCTGGCGCGCGCCCTGCTTACAGCTGACCTCTCCCAGCTCGAGAACCTGATCCGCGCCGCGGCCGAGCAGGCCGGCGTCGACCGGATCGAGAACTTCCTCCAGGTCGGCTTCTTCAGCCGACGGACCCTGGAGCAGATGGGCATCGAGGGAGCCACCGAAGAGCTCCAGAACCTGGCGGACCAGCTCGAGCAGGCCGGGATGTCGCCGGAACAGATCCAGGCCCTGCGAAACCTCATCGAGGGCCTCATGGAGGCGGCGCGCCGCAGCGTTCGGTCGTTCACCGAGCGCGAGCTCCAGAAGCAGAACCACGACTACATGGAGAAGTTCCGGCGGGAGACGCTGCTGGAGAAGAGCTTCTATCACCTCACCGAGGAAGAGATCCGGAAGATGCGCGAGGTCGTGGAGCGCCTCGCCCAGCGGATCAAGAACGTGCTCTCGATCCGCCGGCGCCGCCTGAAGCGGGGCAAGCTCGATCTACACCAGACCCTGCGGCGGAACATGTCCCACGGGGCGATTCCCTTCGAGCTGGTCTTCAAGCAGCGCAAGAAGGACCGGCCGAAGCTGGTGATCCTGACGGACGTCTCCTCCTCCGTGGCGAATGTCTCCCGCTTCATGCTCCAGTTCGTCTACACGCTCCAGGAGGCGTTCACGAAGATCCGCGCCTTCGTGTTCGTCGCCGAGCTCGGAGAGGTGACCCCGCTCTTTCAGGAGCTCGAGATCAACAAGGCGATCGAGGAGTCCCTCGAGGGCGGCGACGTGATCAACGTCTATACCCGCTCGAACTTCGGGTACGCGTTCCACCACTTCTGGCAGAACTTCCTGTCCGCCATCGACAACAAGACCACGGTCCTGGTGCTGGGCGACGCCCGGAACAACTACAACGACCCCCGGGCGTGGTGCCTGCGAGACATTCACAACAAGGCGAAGAACGTGGTGTGGCTGAACCCGGAGAGCCCCAGCGCCTGGGGCTTCGGCGACAGCGTGATGGACAAGTATCTGGCCTACACCGACGTGGCCGAGGAGTGTCGCAATCTGCGACAGCTGTCGGCCATGATCGATCGCCTGGTGCTCTGAGCCCCACTCGCCCCGAAAGCATGTGACCCCAAAAAGCGACGCCCCGCCGGGTTACCCGGCAGGGCGTCGTACAGGGGGAGGGCGGTGGATAGATGATGGGGGGTGAGAGGTTGGACATTTCGATGAGAAATGTCTCATCCACCGCCGCTCCATAACCCGAGAATTCCTGTCGGCTCCCCCTCTCTCACTCTCGGGGCCGAGTATGAAGGGTTCTGC
>CALDCK010000319.1 GCA_937937315.1 uncultured bacterium | reverse complement strand
CTGATCGAGGAGGCTCGAGACGCCGAGCTGAAGCTCTTCGATCGTCTGCAGGGGCGGCAGGTCGCCGTCCGGGATGCTCAGGATCGGGACCCCGGAGCTCAGTGCCTGGGTCTCGGAGATTCCGAGCGTCAGTCCGTCTGCGTTCACCGGGCCGTCGAAGAAGACCGTCGTCGCTGTGGCCGGGCCCGCCGTGGCGAGGCCAAACGCCGCAATCGCGAGGAGCGGGATCCATCGCTGCCGGAACCGTCGTGCGAAGATGGAGCGCGTCATGCCCTTCAAGTGGCCGCTGGATGGGGCCGCGTGACATAAGAAATTTTTTGCAGACCCGGGGGGTTAGGGCTGTAGTGGAACATTGCTGTCAGGACGCACACCCGGGGCGTTTCAGCCCTACGACTCGCCAGATCTGGGGCCAGAAGCCCTCAGCGCACGATCACCCGGGCCGGGCGGCGGAAGGCCTGATGGACCTCGCCGTCGGGGTGGTGCCGCGGGTCCGACAGGGCGCCGCGCGCCTCGAGCCACTCGACCAGGCCGAGCAGCTCGGCGTCCACCGTGCGCACGCAGCCGAGCGAGACCGGCTTGCCGAGGAGCAGCGGCGTGGCGCCGCCATGGACGGCGATCTCGCCCCGCTCGGCGAAGGGGATCTTGGCGGCCCCCATGGGCCCACGCCGCGAGGGCCGCACCGAGCGGGCACCCAGCGAGCGCGCGAAGGATCCCGGACGCCAGCCCGGATTCCGCACCACGACGTGGAGCGGATACTCGCCGCTCGGAGTCGGGTGGGCCGGCGAGCCGAGCACGACCCTCAGGGTGGGACCGTGGACGTCCTCGGCCAGGTCGACGGCGCGCAGCGTGAAGCTCTCGCGTTCGAGCTCGAGCAGCACGCCGGGATCGGCGGTGCCGCCAAGCAGCCAGGGCGTCAGCGCCGCCAGCCCGACCACGGCCAGTGCACGCAGCATCGTCCTCTCACTCGCCACCGCGGCCCCCGCCACGGCTCCCCCCGGACCCGCTCGCAGAACAGGCCCTGAACGGCGGCCGCAGCGCGGCCAGCCGTCCTTGGGGGAAGGTTACCACCCAGTACGTGAGGGATTTCAGCCCCAGGGTGACGATCGATCGCCCAGCGCCGGGCAGCCTCGCATCCGGCGTGCGCACGGAGCGCGCAGGTGAAGGGGGTCGGCCCCCCCAATCGATGCCCGCGGCGCCCGGCCCCACCTCGGGCGGCACGAGCCCTTCGCGTCGGGTCGTCGCCCGTGCGATCGCTATGCTGGCCCACCGGAGGACCCGGGGATGGACGAACGTGTGCTCGAAGAGCTCGGCCGTGCGTCCTACGTGAGTCTCGCCACCTTCCGCCGCAACGGTCGGGCCGTCGAGACACCGGTCTGGATCGCCGCGGCGGCCGGGCGGCTCTACGCCTTCAGCGAGGCGAAGGCCGGCAAGGTGAAGCGGCTGCGCAACGACCCGCGCGTGCGGCTGGCCCCGTGCGGTGTCCGGGGCCGCGTCCTCGGCCCGTGGGTGGAGGGCAGCGCCCGGGTGGTGAGCGAGCCCGACATCGAGGCGCGCGCCTATGCGGCGCTCCGGCGCAAGTACGGCTGGCAGATGCGACTGACGGACCTCGGATCCTGGCTCGCGGGAAGGATCGGCGGCCGCGCCGTGCTCGAGATCGAGGTCTGAGCCGGTTGCAGCCTAGGGCTGCAACCGTGGTCCCTCGCAAGCGTCGCCTGCGACGACGTTCGCGCAGGAGACACCGCACCGGAGGAGACACGTGGACACCCGGGACATCCGCCTGGAGATCGACGACGGGGTCGCCGTCATCACGCTGAACCGTCCCGAGAAGCGCAACGCGTTCACGGGACTCATGGGGCAGGAGCTGTCCCGGGCGTATCGGCAGTGTGACGCCGACGACGCGGTGCGGGCCGTGGTGCTGACCGGCGCCGCCCCTGCGTTCTGCGCGGGGGCGGACCTCGGCGGGGGCGGGGCAACCTTCGAGGCACGGGACCCCGCGTCCTTCAGCGCCGCCGCCGTCGATCCGCCGGCCTTCGCGCTACGCAAGCCGGTCCTGGCGGCGGTGAACGGCCACGCCATCGGGCTGGGGTTCACGCTGGCGCTCCAATGCGACGTGCGCATCGTGGCGCGGGATGCCCGCTACGCAGTCGTGCAGGTCAAGCGCGGCGTCATGCCCGACGCCTATGCCCACTGGACGCTGCCCCGCATCGCCGGCGTCGCGCGCGCCGCGGAATTGCTGCTCACGGGGCGCACGATCGACGGCCCCAGCGCAGTCGAGATGGGGATCGCGAGCCGGGCGCTCCCCGCAGACGAGGTGTTGCCCGCGACGCTCGAGATCGCCCGCGAGATCGCGACCGAAACCGCACCGCTGTCTGCGGCGGTCACCAAGAAGCTGCTGTGGGAGAGCTTCGAACTGACCGCCGCCGACGTGGAGCGCAAGGAGACCGCGCTCCACCACCACCTGATGCGCCTTCCCGACGCCATCGAGGGCGTCGTCTCCTTTCTGGGGAAGCGCCGCCCCGCCTGGACGGGGAGCGTCGCGAACGACTGGCCGGAGTGGCCGCAGTAGAGCGGCCTCCAGGCCGCCCGGCCGGGCTTGCCCGTCCGTGGCGGCGGTCGAGGCTTCAGGCGCCGCGGCGGATCTCCGATAGGAGTGGACGACCGGTCTGCTGGTGGGCATGAACACCAGTGATGGGAGGACACGCAATGCGCACCCGGTTTCGACGCCCCGTAGCCGCTCTCGCGAGCGCCGCACTGATCCTGAGCCTGGCATCGCCCGCGGGCGCCTTCATCCGCGACAACGGCGACCGCAAGAACTCCGTCCCCATCATCTTCGACGTGCTGCTGCTGCGTCCCATGGGGTTCCTGATGACGCTCGGTGGCGCGGCGCTCTACATCTTCCCGGTAGCGCCGGTCACGGCGCTGACCCGCCCCTCGGACATCGCCAAGCCGCTCGGTCCGCTCGTGGCCGCACCTGGCAAGTTCACGTTCGGCGACCCCCTCGGCTACCACCCGTAGCGGACGGCTCAGCGCGCCGCGAGCCGGGCCGATCGGAGCGCTTCGGGGTCGAGCGGCTCGCCGTTGAGCAGCAGCTGCCCCTCCCGGTAGTCGACGCGGAGCCGGTAGCCCTCGCGCTCGGACTCGAGGAGACCGGCCGCAATCAGAGCCCCCACCCACTGCTGGCGGCGGGAGGCCACGCGCATGGCAGCGTTCGCCGCGCCCTCCCCTTCGAGCTGCTCGCGGGCGTAGCCGTCGAGCGCGCGGTGCAGCAGCCCGGCCGGAACGAAGACGTCGCCCGTTCCCTCGAGCGCCGACGTCACGAACATCGGCCCCAGCTCGAGGTGGGGGTGTCCGCCGTCCACCCGCAGCCGACCCCGGGCACGAAGCACGCCCTCGGGCCCGGTCAGCTCCAGCAGCACGAGCTCCAGCTCCGGGGAGCGCGCCAGCAGCCGCTGG
>CALDCK010000318.1 GCA_937937315.1 uncultured bacterium | reverse complement strand
GCGCTGGCGATGAGCGCCCGACTTCGGGAGGCCCTCGGACGGACCGACGAGGCGGTCGGGGCCCTGGAGACCTGGGCGAAGAACGCGACCCTGCCCGCCGATCGGTCCGCCCGGCTCCTTCGCGCCGCCGAGTGCGAGCTGCGCCACGAAGGGCGCGAGGCCTCGGCCGAGGCGCACCTGCGCGAGGCCCTCGCCGCCGACACCTCGGAGATCCGGGCCTGGATCGCTCTCGGAGAGCTCCTGGTCGCCTCGGGTCGCCTCGAAGGGGCCATCGAGTGCACCGACCGGGCGGCCACCCACGCGAACGAAGACCAGGACCTGGCAGCGCTCGCCCTGCTCCAGGGCCGCGCCTACGAGCAGCGAGGAGAACGTCTCGAGGCTGCCGAGTCCTTCGGCATGGCAGCCCAGGCGGATCCGCACTGCGTCCAGGCCGCCCTGACCCAGGCTCGACTCCTGCGAGGCGCCGGGGAGTGGGGCGGCGCCGCGCGCGCGCTCGAGGCCTTCCTCGAGGGCCACGATGCCCCGGACGACCCGTCTCTCGCCGACGTACACGAACAGCTGGGACGATTGCTGGCCGGGCCGCTCGAGGACGTGAACGCTGCGACGCTGGCCTATCGGCGCGCGATCGACCTCGATCCGACCCGCCTCCCCTCCCGCTCCGCCCTGGCGGAGCTGCTGAGCCACCGCCCGGGCGATCGAGAGGAGGCGATCGAGCAGCTGCGCCTGCTCCTCGACGCCAACCCGACCGACGCCGCCTGCCTGCGGGTTGCGATTCGTATCGCCCGCGCCAACGCCGAAGGCGCTGGAATCGAGACGGGCATCGCAGTGCTGCGCAGCCTGGGTCTCGCCTCGATCCACGAGAGCGAGGAGCCCCACGGCCCCCCGCCTCCGCCGACGCCGATCCTCCACGATACGCGCTTCGAACAGCTGCGCTGCATCGCCCAGGAAGCCTCCGAGGGCATCGCCAAGGCCCTGGAAGCATCCGGAGCCCCTGCCAGCCGGACCTCCGAGGGCCCTGAGGCAGCGTTCCGCGACGCCATGCTCCGGGCGGAGGGCCGTCTCACCGCCCCATCGCTGGTGCCCCTCACCACCCGCGAGATCGCGGAAATCCTGTCCCTGGTGGTGCGCCTCACCGTCGAACCCGAATCGGTGCACGGCGACGGCCACCAGGTGAACGCGCTGACCGAGGCGTTGAGACGGCGCGAGCGCCGACGTCTGCGCCGCTGGGTCGGCGACACGCCGACCCACGAGCTCTGCGACGTCGACTTCGAGCAGTGGCGCACGGAGGTGCGAGCCCTGGCCGCGGCGACGGCGATCGGCGAGGCAGGCCTCGACCTGCGCACGGCACTCATCGCCCTGCTTCGCGAGGAGGACGCCGCTCTCGACTCGCGGCTCCGGGACAGCGCCGACCTCGCTCCACTCGTCGCGACGAGCCCGATCGCACGCTCCCTGCTGCGGCGGATCGTGACCGAATGGGTCGACCGGATCTGAGGGACGGATGGCGGATCGCTTCCGCACCCGACGGCGCTATCGCCGGCTGACGCTGCGCATCGCCGTCGAGTACGCGACACCGAGCGGAACCCAGAGGGCCGAGGCCACGACTCTCGGCGCCGGGGGCCTGTTCATCGCTACCGACGACCCGCTGCCCCGGGGCACATCGCTGATCGTGACCTTCTCCCTGCCGGGTCAGTCACAACGTCACCAGATCCCGGGCAAGGTCGTCTGGAGCCAGCGCTACGACGGAGGGGGCAGCCCCGGCATGGGCATCGCCTTCAAGGACCCCTCCGCCTGCGGTGCCCTCGCCCGGGAGCTAGAGGCGCACTAGCAGGTTGCTCTGGTCTTCCAGGCCTCGAGATCGTCCCGACGGGTCCAGACCCCGGAAACGAGCGGGAGACAGGCGAGCCCGACCGGCAACCGGAACAGGATCGCAATCGTGCAGCCTCGCGGAACCCGAGCGACGTACGGTCGATTCGGGGAAGACCCCGAATCGACGAGCCTAAGCCCGGGTCGCGGCGGCGGCGAGGCGCGAGAGGTCGAGGGCGCGACCGCCGCCGACTTCGGGGTCGATCAGGACCCAGGCCTCGGGACGCGCGAGAATCGCCTCGACGAGCATCTGGTGCAGTGCGTGTCCACCGCGCTCCACCCGGACGTGGCCCTGGACCGCCGTTCCGAGCAGGGCCAGGTCGCCGCAGAGGTCGAGGACCTTGTGGCGCACGAACTCGTCGCGGAAGCGAAGTCCCTCGGGGTTCACGACCTTCTCGTCGTCGAGCACGACCGTGTTATCCAGACAACCGCCGCGCGCGAAGCCCGCTTCCCAGAGCGCCTCGACCTCACGTAGGAAGCCGAACGTACGCGCTGACGAGATCTCCCGCTCGAAGCGCTCGGCATCGAGGGGCGCGAAGGACAGCTCCTGGCGCCGGATCGCCGGATGATCGAACTCCACCGCATAGTCCACCCGGAAGTCGCGGGCCGGGTCGATGCGGATCGAGCGGTCGCCGTCGACCACCTCGATCGACTTGCGGATGCGCAGCACGCTGCGGCGCGCGCGCTGGGTGAACACGCCGGCGGATCGCACCAGATACACGAAGGGCGCCGCGCTGCCGTCCATCACCGGAAGCTCGGGACCATCCACCTCGACCCGGACGTTGTCGATGCCCAGGCCGTAGAGCGCCGCCATCAGATGCTCGACCGTCGCGACAGTCGCCTCTCCGCGGCCGAGCGTAGTGGCGAGCGCCGTGGACGAGACCTGATTCGAGCGGGCCGGAATCTCGACGGGGGTCGGGAGATCGGTGCGAACGAACACGATCCCCTCACCTGCCCGCGCCGGGTGCAGCGTGAGCTGGGTCGGCGCCCCGCTGTGGAGACCGGTTCCCGTGCAGGAGACCTTCTCTGCAATCGTCTGCTGATACACCGCGAAATCCCCCCCGCCGGGCCCATCCAGGCCCGACCTTCGTCGCAGGGAGTAGAGCAAGGGGCGTGCCGGAGTGAGCACGATTCGATAAATACCTTTTTCCCTATTTTTTTCGGTGTGTTACGGGCGCTTCGGAGGAATTGCCCCCGTGCGCCCCCCCTCTGGCCCGGTCGGGATTCGTGACGACTGCGTCACGACCGTGACGAATTCGTCACGGTCCGGCGCTCCAGCCGGGCTCAGGCGTCGAGCGTCGCCCGGAGCTCGGCCAGGATCTCGCGGGCCGACTGGTAGCGCTCCGCCGGCTTCTTCGACAAGCAGCGGGTGATGATCCCCACGAGCAGCGGCGGCAGGTCGGGCGCGATGCTGCGCGGGTCCGGGGGCGCCGTGTGGACGTGGTGGTAGGGGATGTTGCCGTCCATGAACGGAAGCGTCCCCGTCGCCATCTCGAACAGGGACACGCCCAGGGAGTAGATGTCCGTCCGGTGATCCACGTTCTTGCCGAGGGTCTGCTCCGGGCTCATGTAGTAGGGGGTTCCGGAGACGACGGTCGTGTGGTTCCGAACCTCCTCGATCGCCTTCGCGAGCCCGAAGTCCATGATCTTGGCCTTGCGCTCGACCGTCCACATCGTGTTCGCCGTCTTGATGTCACGGTGCACGATCTTCTTCTCGTGGGCGTAGGAAAGCGCCTCCGCCATCTGCGAGAGCACGTGTACGATCCCCCGCGGCGCGATGCGGCCGCGGCGCTTGATGATGTCCTTCAGCGTGTTGCCGTCCACGTACTCCATCGCGATGTAGAACACGCCATCCTGCTCGCCGGCGTCGTAGACGGTCACGATGTTCGGGTGATTCAGCTTCGCCGCGCTCTTCGCCTCTCGTAGGAAGTTCTGGAGCGCCTGCGGGTTCTCCTGAAGCGCGTCGGGAAGCACCTTGAAGGCGACGGGGCGGTCGAGCACCGTGTCGTAGGCTTTGTATACGATGCCCATGCCGCCGCGGCCGAGGGTGCCGCGAATCGTGTAGCGAGCCGGCGATCCGCTCTCGCCCGGGCTTCGCACGGCGACCGGTTCGGCGCGGCTGGCGACGACGGCATCGCGGGTCGCCGACAGGCGCTGCTCGACGTCCTCGTAGTGGTAGTCGAAGGCCAGGATCTTCTCGTAGAGCGCAGTGGCCTCCGCCGGCTCCCCGCTGACCTCGAGAACGGTCGCGAGACAGTAATGCGCCCGCAGGTTCTCCCGATCGAGGTCCGCCGTTCCGATGGCGTCCTGCAGCTTCGCGATCGCGACGGGGTACATCTTGCGCTCGCGGAAGATCTCCCCGAGCAGCGCCGAGGCTGCGGCGAAATCGGAGTGTCCGGGGTCCACCTGCTGCAGGGCCCGGATGGCCTCGTCCTGCCGACCCGCCTCGAACTCGATCCGGCCGGCGCGCAGGCACTCGCCCGCCTTGAGGAGCAGATCCGCCTCGCGCGTCGCATCCCCCTCCAGGGCGAAGCACTCG
>CALDCK010000317.1 GCA_937937315.1 uncultured bacterium | reverse complement strand
GATGTTGCTACCGCGAGCCGGCGGCGGCGCGCCACTCACGCTGCCGCGAGTGCTGCCCTCCGGGGCCGGCGTCACCCGGGCGGATCCCGGCGGCGGCTGCTGGGGCGGCGCCGTCGGGTTTACGGTGCTCGTGGCTCCCGGTGCGGGCTGATTCCCGAAGGCGGGGCGACCGCTCTGGCGCGGGTGGTAGGGGCCCTGGTAGGTCGGGGCCGACTGTCCGGGGTAGATGATCGATGCGCCGGTTCCCACGTCGGTGATCGGCGTGCGATCGATGTCTCGATTCTGCTGGTTGAACGCGGGACAACCCAGGCCCATCGCCGCTGCACCGAGGGCGAGGAAGGCCAACCCGAACCGGTCCGTTCGTCGATCTCTGGACTGCAAATCGCTCCGCCTCCGCAGGAAACATCCCATGAGGCTGCAAGAAGCGTGCGATCCGGGCCGTGAGCGCGGCTTCCGATGCGAGGCAGGGCGCTTGCATCGGCTCTCTGCGCGTCGGTTGCCTGCGCGTGGGCGTGCAGGGAGGGGGCAGGATGGGGTCGCGCGATGCCCAGGATGGGCAGAATCGAGGTCAGTCGGCTCCGGAGTCGGAGTTGCGGGAGAGTCGCCCGATTCCGAGGGTCGCGGCCAGGCCGGTGCCGATGAGGGCGAGGGCGCCGGCGATCTCGCCGCCGGAGGGCGAGAAGCGTCGCAGGGGCCAGTCGTCGGGCTCGATGCTCGAGAGGTTGGCGGCGGTCACCGTGCGCCCCTTCACGACGTCTCCAGGCATGGGCTCCGTGGGCTGCTGGTAGGGCCAGAGCCCCACCACGGCACCGAGGAGCAGGCCGAGCAGCGCGCCGAGGGTGGCCTTCTCGTAACGCGTGAGCAGCCACTTGAGCAGGTTGCTCACTCCGACGACGCCGGCCACGATGCCGAGGCCGAGGGGGATCATCATGCCCATGGCGTCCATCACCAGGGGAAGAGCGAAGCCGGTCCCTGCCACGGCATCGCCCAGCAGTCCACGCTTGAGCTGATCCACGGTGCCGAGGATGTTCTCGTACTGGCCGAGCAGGAGCAGGAGATAGCCGCCGCTGACGCCGGGCAGGATCATCGCCGACGCCGCGGCGAGGCCCGAGAAGAACATGAGCACCGCGCTCTCGGCTCCGCCAGCGGCCCCGCCGCCGCCGAGGGCCATCACGCACATGAGCGCGAAGGCCACGGCGCTGCCGGCCCACAGCGAGGGCGTGGCGGGTCGCGCCATGCGCCAGATCAGCGGGATCCCTCCCAGGGTGAGGCCGATGAAGAGGCTGTACATGATCCAGCGGTGCTCGATGACCAGGCTGCGCACGCCGCCGGCGAGGAGCAGGATCCCGAGCGCCGCCGCGCCGACGATCGTCGCCAGGAGCACGAGGCTGCGGAGGCGAAAGCGGAGGGTGGTGACCTCGGCGATCGCCGAGATGAAGCCGGGGTAGACCCCGGCGGCCAGGAGCATCGTCCCGCCGCTGATTCCCGGGACGAGGTTGGCGAGGCCCATCAGCGTGCCGCCGAGCGCGCCGCGGAGGACGAGGAGGGGCAGACTGTGGCCGCCGTCGGCGGGCTCGGAAGCTCGGTTCATCGCTGCGACTTCTCCGACTCCGGGGAGCGCGGTACTGTAGCAGGCGCGAAAGGGGCTCGGGTTACGTGTGCGGCCGGTTCACACTCACGTCGACGCCGGAAGACCTGGCGCGACGCTTCGAGCTCGATGAGCCGATCGAGCTCTCGCCCCGCTATAACGTGGCGCCGGGTCAGTCTGTCCTGGCCGTGCGCAGCGAGGACGGGAGACGGCGCGCTGCGCCGCTGCGCTGGGGGCTCGTGCCCGGCTGGGCGCCGGACCCGAGCATCGGCTTCCGCATGATCAATGCGCGCATCGAGACGCTGCCCGAGCGCCCCGCCTTTCGCGAGGCGTTCAAGAAGCGGCGCTGCCTCGTCCCCGCCGACGGGTTCTACGAGTGGGCAGATCTCGGGGGAGCGAAGCAGCCGTACCACATCGCGCGTCCCGAGAGCGGCCCCTTCGGCTTTGCCGGTCTGTGGGAGTGCTGGCGCGACCCTTCTGGCGAGGTGCTCGAGTCCTGCACGCTCGTCACCGCTCCGGCAGCTCCCGCGCTTGTCGAGATCCATGGGCGCATGCCGGTGATCGTCTCGCCCCTGTCCTATGAGGCCTGGCTGGATCCGGGGAACGCTTCGGCACGGGACCTGTTGGATCGGCTCGTGGCGGAGGCGCCGACAGAGTTCTCGCTGCACCCGGTCAGTGATCGGGTCAATCGCGCACAGACCGACGACGCGGCCTGCCTCGAGCCTGTGCCCGAGGCGCCGCGCCAGGAGTCCTTGTTCTGAGGGGATTCGCCGCCCGATGACCGCGCGTCTTCGCCGGCGGCTTCGCGCTGCGCTCCTCGCGGCGATCGTCGTGCTCTACGGCGTGTCCGTACCCTGGTACCGCACGGGAGGCGCCGACACTGGCACGCTCTGGGGACTTCCTTCGTGGGTCGCCATCGCGATTGCCTGCTACGGGGCCGTCGCGGTCCTGAACGCCCTGGCCTGGTGGCTCACCGAGATCCCCGACGCTCCCGAGGGAGAGGAATGAGGAGTCGGGCATGACCCTCGGAGCGCTCGGCGTGGTGGGGCTCGGCGTCTACCTGGCCCTGCTGGTGGTCATCGCCGTGGCGGCGCGCCTCGCGCGACGCGATGCCAGCGCCGGCGATCACTTCCTCGCCAGTCGCGAGCTCGGGGTCTTCGTTCTCTTCCTCACGCTCTACGCCACGGCCTACAGCGGCAACTCCCTGCTCGGCTACCCGGGCGAGGCCTACCGGCGCGGCTTCTCCTGGGTGATGAGCGTGGGATTCATGATGTCCATCATGGTCTGCTTCCACCTCCTGGCACCGAAGCTGCGCCCTGTGGCGATCGCCCGGGGCTTCGTGACGCCGGGAGACTGGGTGCGGCACCGCTTCGGATCCGAGCGGGGAGAGGGCCCCCTGCGGCTTGGCGTCGCAGTGTTGATGATGATCGCCCTCGCGAACTTCCTCTTCGCCCAGCTCAAGGCCATGGGCGTGCTGACGGCCCAGGTGACTGGCGGGCTCATCCCCTACGAGGCCGGGGTGATCGTACTCGCGGCGATGATCCTCTTCTACGAGACGATCGGAGGGATGCGGGCCGTCGCCTGGACCGATGCAGCCCAGGGCATCCTGATGGTCGTCGGCCTCGGGGCGTTGCTCGCATGGCTCCTCGGCGACGCCGGCGGGCTCGCCGCGCTCACTCGGGACGTGGCCACGATCCGCCCGGAGGCCGTGCGGGTGCCCGACGTGACCGAGCGGATGAACTGGGCCAGCACCGTCGTGCTGCTGGGCGTGGCGAGCGTCGTCTATCCCCAGGCCATCCAACGCATCTACGCCGCGCGAAGCGGCGTGGCGCTGCGTCGCGCCTTTGCGCTGATGACGTTCATGCCCATCACCACCACGCTGGTGGTCCTGCTGATCGGCCTCGCCGCGATCCCGCGCTTCGAGTCCCTGGGCGTGGTCGAGGCCGACCGCGTGATGCCGCTGCTGCTGGGGGCCTGGGCCGAGGCCGGCTCCCTCGAGCTCTTCGCCGCGGCGGTAGTGTTCTTCGGGGCGCTGGCCGCGATCATGTCCACAGCCGACTCGGTGCTGCTCAGCCTGGGCTCGATCGCCGCCGAGGATTTCGCAAGGCGTCACCGCACCGACTCGGACGCGGCCCTCGGCAAGCGCATCGCGGCCGGCGTGATGGTCGCGATGGCGATCCTCGCCCTGCTGGCCCGGGACGTGACGCTCTGGGGTCTGATCGAGCTGAAGATGGAGCTCCTGATTCAGTGCGCACCGGCCTTCCTGCTCGCTTTGCACTGGCGTCGTCTGCGCGCCGACGCCGCTTTCGCCGGGCTGGCGGTGGGCTGTGTCGTGGCCGTGGCCGGTGTGGTCCTCGGCGCGAAACGCCTGGGCGGCGTCCACATCGGGGTGATCGGCCTGGTCGTGAACCTCGGGATCGCCTGGCTGGGCTCCCTGGGTCGCCCCGCACCGCGCGACTCTTGAGCCGCGCCAGTCCGAAGGCCCCGGGGATTCACGGCTTCGGGATGGACTCCCGCGCCGAGAGGGCTTCGGCGCGCAACGCGATCGCGGTCGCGAGGGCGGGGTCGTCGCGGGCGTCGACGCTGCGGGCTAGCTCGGTGAGGGCGGCGGCGATGGCATCGACCGGGGCGCCGAGCTGCTCCCCACGGGAGATGGCCTCGTCGGCTTCCTCGAGTCGACCCAGCCCGAGGAGAGCGAGCCCCCGGGCGACGTGGGCCTCGGGCAGCGCCGGCGCCTGGGCGACGGCGGCGTCGAAGGCGACGAGAGCGTTGGGGAGATCGCCGCGCGCAGAGAGGATCGAGCCGAGGATCAGCTGGGCCTCGGCCAGCGTCTGGCCCTGGGCGAGGCGAACGGCGTGGCGCGCTCGGCCGAGAGCCTCGGACGTCTGTCCGTTGGCGGCGAGGGCACGTGCGAGGCGCATGTGGCCCCGGGCGTCGCGCGGGGTGAG
>CALDCK010000316.1 GCA_937937315.1 uncultured bacterium | reverse complement strand
CCTATGCCGTCGCCTACCCGACTGGCCGCCTCCGCCTGCTCTGGCCTCGTGTGAGCGTACCGGCGATCGCCTTCCTCCTGGTCTGGATCGCAATCCAGGTCGTCTCGGGGCTGGGGGACGCCCAACAGGCCGTTGCCTGGTGGGCTCACGTGGGGGGCTTCGTGGCGGGTGCGGCCCTGGCCCGCTCGATGTGGGTGCGCCGACCCACCCGATCACGATTGCGCATCTGAGGCCCCCAAACCGGCCGCCGTACTTCGTTCTCAAGTCCCGGGAGTCCGGGGCCGATTGAGGCTGAATACGTCTGATCGGCGGGTTGACTCGCCGCACAGGAGGGACTCAGGCATGGCGCGCACTCCGTTCGGAGCGAAGACCCCGGGCTCGGAATCGACCTTCTCCACGCCGTCGGCGCCGCCGCCGAGCAGCTCGAGTCCCGGTGGGCTCACCGCCTTCATCGATCAGGGCTCGGAGTTCGAGGGCAAGCTGTCCTTCAAGGACACCGTTCGCATCGACGGCCGCTTCCGTGGCGAGATCTCCAGCGAGAACACGCTGATCGTGGGGGAGAGCGGTGAGATCGAGGCGACGATCCACTCGAAGACCGTGGCGATCAGCGGCACCGTCATCGGTGATGTGAACGCCGAGGCGAAGGTCGTCGTCCACAAGACCGGTCGCGTCCAGGGCAACGTCGCGACGAAGACTCTCGTCGTCGAAGAGGGCGCCACCATCGAAGGTCAGATCAAGATGGGCAAGACCGCCGGCTCCTTGAAGGCCGTCGAGGGCGGCGCGAAGAGCGGCGAGGAAAAGTAGGGCTCGCTCCAGGAGCCCATGCGCGGTTCCGGGGGATGTTTGGGCTCGCTTCCGGTTGGCCGACAGGCTTGGAGCGCGAGGGTGAGCCTCGCACGCGCCGACGCCTCGCGGCGCGGTGGATGCGGAGGGCCGCGCTCTACGGGCGTTCGACGGCGGCGGTGAGGCGGAAGACCTCGTCTCCCTCGCGGACGCGTTGGGAGACCTGGATGGCGACGTCGTCACCGGGAACGGCGCGCTCTACCGGTGCGTGGTTGTGTTCGAGGTGCTCGACCCGCTGGTAGAAGTCCGTGGTGTGGCCGCGCACGTGGATCGTGTCGCCGCTGCAGAGCTCTGCCGCCTCCAGTCTGAGGACAGCCGCGTGGGGCCGCGAGTAGTAGTGCGTCACCACGCCGATCCGCAGGGGCAGGCTGGCGGCGATGCTCCCGGGTGCGGGGGGCGCGCCGGCGCGAGTCGTTAGCGCCTCCGGGGACGGGGACGCTGCGGCGGGCCGCTTCGCGGACGGTGCACCGGTCTCGAAGGCCCCCACCGAGGGCGCCGACGGGGCGCCTCGGGGCGGCCCCGAAGAAAAGGGCGGCGCGTCTCCATCGACGCGCCGGGCCCACCGCCTCCCGGGGTCTCGGGCGTCGGCGTCACCGGCTTCGGCGCCTCCGGACGCCGTCGCGACCGCGTAGCGGCCTTCTTGCGCGTGGGCGCCTTCTTGCGATCGATCGCCTTCTTGCGCGTGGTCGCCTTTGCCGGGGCCTTCTTTCGCGGGGTTCCCTTGCGAGCGACGGTCTTCTTGCGGACGGCGGCCTTCTTCCGGGTCGTCTTGCGGACGGCGGGCTTCCGCGCCCGTTTCTTCGTCGCCTTTCGGCGCAGCGTCTTCGTCTTCCTCGCCGCGACCTTCTTGCGCACCGCGCTCTTGCGTCGGCTGGTGGTCTTCTTGCGCGCGCCGGCCTTGCTCTTTGCCGTCGTCGTCTTCTTCCGGGTGGAGGCCTTGCGGCGCGCGGCCGTCTTCTTGCGCGTCGAGGTCTTGCTCCGGGTGGGCGTCTTCTTGCGCGTCGAGCTCTTTCGCCGCGCCGTCGTCTTCTTCCGCGGGGTCGCCTTCTTGCGCGCGGTCGACTTGCGCCGCCCGGGAGCCTTCTTCGCCGTCGTCTTCTTCTTTCGGGCGGTCTTCCTCCGAGGTGCCTTCTTCCGGGGAGCCTTCTTCTGCGTCTTCTTCTTCGCGGGGGCCTTCTTGCGCGCCGTCTTGCGGCGGGTGCCGGTCTTCTTCTTGCGGGCGGTCATGCTTCACCTCGGAGCGGTTGCCGGACCGATTCTACTGGCGCTGTGATTCCGCGGTCAACGAGCCCCTTCGGGCCTGCTCTCCCAGGAGCCGGCGCTCGTCGGTGCCAGCTCCTGGCAGGTGGAGCCGGCGCCTCCCCCCGACCTGCTAGCCTCGTATCATGAGAGTCGTCGTGAAGCTCTTCGGAGCCGTTCGCGAGTCCGTCGGAGAGAAGGAGCTCCAGGTCGAGATCGCGGAGGGCGCCACGTTACGCACCCTGCGGGAACGCCTCGCGAGCCAGTACCCGATCTTCGACGAGCTGGGTGATCGCCTGGCCGGCTCCGTCGGCTACGAGGTCGTCCCCGATGAGACGCCTCTGCGTGAGGGGGACGAGGTGGCATTTCTGCCCCCGGTCTCTGGGGGAGGCGGGAGCTGCTGGCTCAGCGAGCGGCCCCTCGATGTGGGGGAGGCCGTCTCCCGTGTGACGGGCCCGGGAATGGGCGGCATCGTGACCTTCGTCGGCGCTGTGCGTGATCACGCGCGCGGGCGGGAGATCCGCCATCTCGAGTACGAGGCGTATCCCGAGATGGCGGTGCGCGAGATGGAGAAGATCGCCGACGAGGCGGCTCGGCGCTGGCCGGGCGCTGTGGTCTCGATCGGCCACCGCGCGGGCCTGCTGGAGATCGGCGAGGTAGCCGTCGTGGTCGCCGCAGGCGCGCCGCACCGCGGCGAGGCCTTTGCCGCCTGCCGCTTCGCGATCGACACGCTCAAGGAGACGGTGCCGATCTGGAAGAAGGAGGTCGCGACCGACGGCGAGTACTGGGTGGACGATCGCCCGTGAGCGACCCGCCTCCCGCGTCGGCCGCCCACGCGCATCGCCGCGCCGCACCGCGCAGCGTGCCCACGGCCGTGATCACCGTGAGTGACACGAGGACTCTCGAGACCGACACCGGCGGCCAGCGGGTCGCGGACCTGCTCGAGGGCGCCGGGCACGCGATCGCGAGCCGGGAGATCGTGAAGGACGCACCCGACGAGATCGCCGCCGCCCTCGAGCGCGCCCTCGAGCGGGCCGACGTGGGTGCGGTGGTCCTGACCGGCGGCACCGGCATCGCCCCCCGGGACGTCACGCCCGAGGCGGTCGCGCCCCTGCTCGAGCGCGAGATCCCCGGCTTCGGCGAGCTCTTCCGCATGCTGTCCTTCGAGGAGATCGGCTCGGCGGCTCTGCTCTCCCGGGCGATCGCCGGGCTGGCCCGCGGCGTGGTCGTCTTCGTCCTGCCCGGGTCACGCGGCGCCGTCTCGCTCGCGATGGAGCGGCTCATTCTCCCAGAGCTCGGGCATCTCGCCGCCGAGGCGGTGAAGGGCCGCTGAGGCCCCTCGGGCATCAAGAGAGCGCTCCAGAACTCCGAAGAGGAAGCGTGCGCCTCCTCCCGACCACCGTCGCGATGATCGCTCTCGGAGCTGCTGCCGGCATGGTGCACTCCGAGACCTTCGTGTGGGTGGACGAGGCCGGCATCACCCACATGACCGACGATCCGGAACGCGTGCCCCTGACGGTCCGGAACGGCGACGTCCACACCGCGTCGCGCGCCAACGGTCTGTGGGACGGTCCCCTGGGCGAGACACCGGTCCCCTCCCGAGCGGCGACCGATTCGGCCCTGGCACGCACCCAGCGCCTGATCCGGGGGGCGGTGGAAGACCTCCAGCGCGGCGAGACCGCGCGTGCATCCGTCGCCCTGGAGGCGATCCTGCGGGACCATCCCAGCCGACCCGAGCCCCATTGGTACCTCGCCCAGCTCGCGAGACATCGGGGGCGCTACGAGTCGGCCGAGACGCACCTGCGGGCGTTCCTGGTGGCGGCCGGCGACGACCTCGACGACTGGCGCCGCACCGCCGGCGAACGGTTGTCCGAGCTCGAGGACGAGCGCCG
>CALDCK010000315.1 GCA_937937315.1 uncultured bacterium | reverse complement strand
ATCGTCCGGTGACGCCCGAACTTTAGGGGTGAGACGCAACCCCCTGGCGCCTGCCCCTTCTCCCACTACCTTCGTCGCCGCAACCGAATGGGAGGACCCCGATGGCCGAGACCTTCGAGAGTGCCGACGCCCTCAAGGCAGCAGTGGGCCGCAGCCTCGGCCCGAGCGACTGGCTGACCGTGGAGCAGGACCGCGTCGATCTCTTCGCCGACGCCACGGACGACCACCAGTGGATCCACGTCGACGTGGAGCGCGCCAAGGAGGGGCCCTTCGGGACGCCGATCGCCCACGGCTACCTCACCCTCTCCCTGGTCAATCACTTCCTGCCCCAGCTCCTCGCGGTGCCGACCGCGAAGATGGGCGTCAACTACGGCTGCAACAAGGTGCGGTTCCCCGCGCCCGTTCCGGTGGGGTCGCGCATTCGCGGGCGCGGCGAGGTCGTCGGCGTGGAAGAGATCCCCGGCGGCGTCCAGGTCGTGGTGCGGGTCACGGTCGAGATCGAGAACGGCGCCAAGCCGGCCTGCGTCGCCGACACCGTCAGCCGCTTCGTCTTCTGAGCCCCCCGAGCCTCGGCGGGCTCGCCCTCAATCCGACGTCGGAAGCTCGGGCACCTGGGTGATCTGCTCGCGGAAGACCTGGGGATCTGCGGTCGGAAACTGGCACACGCGGTTCACGCACACGTAGGCGGTCACCTCGCCGCGCCGCGCCTTCTTGTGCTTCAGCAGCGGGATCTCCTTCGCGTGCGCCTGGAGCTCGGCGCCCTGGCGCACCGCGGCGAGGATCCGGTTCGGAACGTAGGTCTCGCGCAGCAGCGCGAGCATTGGCCCCAGGTCCGCTGCGCCCTCGGGCCCCACCACCAGCACCTCCTTGCCGGGCTCCAGGGCGAAGTCCAAGGCCATCAGCATCTCGGACACCTGGGTCACCTCGCCGACGATGGCGTCGTAGAAGGCGGAGAAGATCGCGAAGGCCCGCTCGCTGTAGGCCTCGTCTCCGGTGAAGGCGGAGAGACGGATCAGGTTCATCGCGGCCACTGCGTTGCCCGATGGGAGCGCGCCGTCGATGGCCGGCTTCTCCCGGGCGATCAAGACGTCCTGGTCCTTCGCCGTTCGGAAGTAGCCGCCGTTCTCGGCGTCGAGGAAGTGGGCATCGAGCACGCCCTGGAGCGCCACCGCCTCGGCGATCCAGCGCGGATCCGACGCCGCCTCGTAGAGGTCGAGCAGGCCGGCGATCACGAAGGCGTAGTCCTCGAGGAAGGCCGGGCCTCCGGCAACGCCGTCCTTCGACACGCGGTGCAGCCGCCCCTCTCCACGCATCGTCTCCAACACGAAGCCGGCCGCCGCCTCGGCTCGCCGGGTCAGGGAGGGATCGTCGAAAGCGAAGCCGGCTCGGGCGAAGGCGCTGATCATGAGCCCGTTCCAGGCCGCCAGGATCTTCTCGTCCCGATGGGGCGCAGGGCGCTCCGCGCGCGCCGCTCGCAGCCGGACCCGCGCACGCTCGATGCGTTCGGCGAGGACGGACTCCTCGATGCCGTGGCGCTGGGCCACCTCTGCCGCGGTATGCGCCCGATGGAGGATGCTGCGCCCTTCGAGCTGACCGGGAGCCCCCACGCCGAACCAGTCCCGGACGAGGGCGCCCTCCCCGGCTCCCAGGGCCGCGTCGATCTCGTCGGAGGTCCAGGTGAAGAATCGCCCTTCCTCGACCTCCCCATCCGGCCCTTCGCTGTCCGCATCCGTCGCCGAGTAGAAGCCTCCCCTCGGATCCGTCATGTCCCGAGCCACGTAGTTCAGGATGTCGCGGACGACGGCCGCGAGGTCCTCCCGCCCGGTGACCTGCCAGGCCTCGAGATAGGCCATGGCCAGCAACGCATTGTCGTAGAGCATCTTCTCGAAGTGGGGAACGAGCCAGGTCGGATCCGTCGAGTAGCGGTGGAAGCCGCCGCCGATCTGATCATGGATCCCCCCGGCAGCCATCTTCTCGAGCGTAAAGAGCGACATCTGCAGCGCGCCCTCGTCGCCGGTGCGTCGATGGGCCCGCAACAGGAGTCGCACCGGGAAGGTCGCCGGAAACTTCACCCGGCCCCGCAGCCCGCCCGACTCCGGGTCGAACCCCGCCCGATAGGCCTCCAACGCCTCGCGGAGCAGTGATGCCGGAGGAAGTCGCGTGCTCGTGGCCGGCGCCACCGTGAGCGCTTCGTTCACCGCCGTGGCGAGGGCATCCGCCTGACGGGTGATCCGTTCCCGGTCGTCGTTCCAGACCTGGCTCAGGGAGGTGAGCAGGCGTTTGAAGCCCGGGCGGCCCCGACTGTCCTCGGGCGGGAAGTAGGTCCCGCCGTAGAAGGGCTTGCGATCCGGCGTGAGCCATACGTTCAGGGGCCAGCCTCCCTGCTGACCCAGGGTGTGGACGGCCCGCATGTAGATCGCGTCGACGTCGGGACGCGCCTCGCGGTCC
Organism: uncultured bacterium; assembly: GCA_937937315.1. Taxonomy (GTDB): domain Bacteria; phylum Myxococcota_A; class UBA9160; order UBA9160; family SMWR01; genus CALDCK01. The sequence goes on along the minus strand of CALDCK010000315.1, from coordinate 342 downwards.
ACCTTGATCGCGACGAAGTGGGCGTTCATGAGCTTCGCCGTCTCCAGGTCGTCGAAGGACTCCTCCTCCATCACGTGGCACCAGTGACAGGTCGAGTAGCCGATGCTCACGAAGACGGGGCGCCCGAGCTTCTTCGCCGCCGCGAAGGCCTCGTCGCCCCAGGGGTACCAGTTCACCGGATTGTGGGCGTGCTGTCGGAGGTACGGACTCGTCTCGAGCGCCAACCGATTGGTGTAGAGCGGCGAGCCGTCGGGACGCCGGTGTCGCGTCCTCGCCTCCCAGCCCTTCGGCCGGCTCTCCACCGCGGCAGTCAGGCGCCCTCGCAGGTCGTCGGGAAACGCC
>CALDCK010000314.1 GCA_937937315.1 uncultured bacterium | reverse complement strand
TTGTCCACGAAGTATTCATAGAGCTTCGGAGGCTGGTGCGGGTCTTTCGCGAACATCCATCGCGGCATCACCCCCACGGCCCAGACACCCGCGCCACCTGTCGCAGCACCGGCGAGAAAGGCGCGCCGGGAGATCCGCTTGCGTTGGGAATCGGTCATGATCCTTCCACCTATCCTGATTGGAGCACATTCCTTGTGATTGGAACACATTCATCCCGATTGGGAAACATTCTATTTGGAACCATTCCGCTGCGAAAACCGTTTTTCGACACTCCGGTCGATCTGGAAATGAATCCGCGTCGAGAAGTGCATCGAGGAGCGCACCGACGCAATCGTCACCCACAGCCCCTGTGAAGGCCACTCCCGGCATCTCCACCCAGGCTTCGATCGACGCGCGCCCGGAGACCACACCGCATCTGCGGGGGTGGGTAAATGCTCCCCAACGGCCGCGCGCCGAGGGGGAGAGCAATCTCGGCAAGGAGCTGATCTGGGCGTTTTCGATCGGAACGGCCGGCGAAATTTGACCCCAATCGGGAGGAAATTCGAGCGGGGTGTTGGCAAGCCGCACTGAGGCAGAATGACTCAGCCAGTGTACATCTATGACCAGTTGACGGGGCGGCTTCAGCGGAACTAGGCTGCGCGCGCGACGATACCGCCTTACACCGTGCCCCCGGACGGAATTGAGCGATCACCGGATTGCGCCTTTTCGGTGTGCTGGCACCACAATTGCAGCTGGCTATCGGGGCGAAGGGAGAAGTGATCATGCGCGCACAGTGTCAGATTCTGTCCGAGGACGAGCGGCAGAGAATTCACGATGAGAGCCTCAAGATCCTGCAACAGGTGGGCGTGAAGTTTCTGAGCAAGCGGGCGCTGAAGATCATGGGCGACAACGGCGCCAAGGTCGACGGCGACACGGGCATCGCGAAGATCCCGGCCGAGATGGTCGAGCAGGCGCTGAAGACCGCCCCGAAATCGTTCGTGCTGGGCGCCAGGGATCCCTCGCGGGACGTGGCCCTGCCGCGTGAGACCGCCGGATACGTGCTGGACCTGGGCGGCGTGTTCACGCGCGATTTCCGCACCGGCGAGAGAAGGTACGCCATCTTACAGGACAACGACGACGCCATGCGGGTCTTCGACGAGATGGCGTTGAGTTCCGTGGTGTGGCCCCACTCGATGGCGGAGGGCGACACGCCGAACTCGAGCGCCATCCGTTTGATCCTCTCCACGTTCAAGCACAGCTCTCTGCACGTTCAGGACGAATTCGGCGAGCCGGAAGAGGTGCCCTACATCTTCGAGGCGATGGCGGCGATCCTGGGCAGCGAAGACGCCGTCAAGGAGAGAAAGCTCTATTCGGTGACCTACTGCACGCTGGCGCCGCTCGTGCACGAGGGGGGGATGTGTGACGCCTACCTGGACATGATCGAATTCGAGGCGCCCATCCTGATCTACCCGATGCCGTGCGCCGGATCGACCGGTCCGTGCGGCCTGTACTCGAACATCGCCATGGGCAATGCCGAGGCGCTGTCGGCGTTGGTGCTCTTCCAGATGGCCCACCCGGGCACGCCCCTCATCTTCGGCGATGCCGCCGGCAGCACCGACTTCGCGAGCGGCGGCTTTCTCGAGGGCTCGCCGGAAATGGTGCTCCAAACGGCCGCGCGCGCTGAGATGGCCCGCTTCTACGGACTGCCCACCACGCAGCAGGGTTGCACGACCGACGCCAAGGAGCCCGGTCCCCAGGCCGTTCTGGAGAAGCTGCTCACCACGCTGCCGTTGGTCCTCGGCGGCGCGGACCTGATCCAGGGACCCGGCGCGCTCGAGACGAGCGGGATGCTCTGTCTGGAGCAGATCGTCGTCGACGAGGAGATCGCCGGCCTCTGCAAGCGCATGCGTGACGGCGTCGATGTGAATGAGGCGAAGAACTACTTCGACGATATCGCGGAGGTGGGGCCGGGTGGTCACTTCATGATGCAGGACAGCACGTTGGCGGCGTGCCGGAGCGACGAGTTCTACGCCCCGTCGCTGTCCGATCGCCACACCGCCGAGCGTTGGGTCGAGCTGGGGCGGTCGGATATGTATTCCAAGGCCAGGGAGCGGGTGGAGGAGATCCTCGCCGCGCCGCAGAAGAACCCGTTGCCCGACGATGTCATCGGAAAGCTCGACGATATTGCGCGGAGAGCGGACGAAGAACTCAACTGAGTCGAAGCAGATCCAAGGAGAAGCCATGGCGATAGAGGACATCTTCCAATCCATCCTCCAGTTCAAGCGCGGCGAGATCGCCGATCTCGTTCAGGCGGAGATCGATGCCGGCACGGACGTCTCCGTCATCCTGGAAGAGGGACTGATCGGTGCCATGGGCGAGGTGGGCGACCAGTTCAGCGCGGGGCAGCTCTTCGTCCCCGAGATGCTGCAGGCCGCCCAGACCATGAAGAACGGCCTCGAAGTGATCCGGCCGCTGCTCGTGGAGGCCGACATCACGCCCCGAGGCACGGTCGTCGTCGGCACCGTCAAGGGCGACCTGCACGACATCGGCAAGAACCTGGTCGGAATGATGCTCGAGGGTGCGGGGTTCACGGTCGTCGATCTCGG
>CALDCK010000313.1 GCA_937937315.1 uncultured bacterium | reverse complement strand
CCTCGACGGATTCGCCGGCCGAGAGGTAGTTCGACAGCTGGAACTGGAGGAGGGCGGTGTTGAGCGCATCGCGCGCCTTCGCGTCCTTCGGATAGCCGCGCTCCTCCGGGTCGAGCTGGAGGGAGACGCTCTCGTCGAGCTCGAACTTCGGATCGCTCACGGTGTTGCGCACGAACGTTTCGAGCGCCTCGTTGTGCTTCACCATCGACCGGTGCAGCGCCAGGAGGGAGTCGCAGTCCCCCTCCCGCATGCGCTTCAGCACGCCACTCAGGGCGTTCCGGGCTTCCGCGGCCTCCGCCTCGGTGAGGACCGTTCGTGAGGAATCGACCCGGCGCACGTAGGTGTCGATCGCCCGGGCCTCGAGCTCGTCGGTCAGCTCGTTGACCTCGACGTGACCCTTCAGGTACTCGGAGGCGAGCTGGGGCACGGTCTGGCAGCGCAGCTGGGCGCCGGCCGGGGAGGCGGCCCCGAGGATCGCGAGCAGGGTGGCGACGAGCAGGGGCCTGAGCGAGAAGAGGCGTGTCATCTCAGGAATATCGGTGTCCGCCGCCCCATTTCTTTACCCCTTACGCCGGCTCGTACCCTAGCGCGCTGATTCGCGCGCCGGTCTGGCCCGCGCCACGGGGGTGTTGCCGAGTGCCCGGATTCCTCCGCGAGATCCAACCCTTGGGACACGTCCGGCCGTGGCTCCCGAGCACCGTGCCGGCGCAGAGAATAGTGCATGCCGGGGCTCCGGGCCCCGGAGGCGCTCCGGGGCGGGAGCCGGCGGAACCCGGGAGCATCGCCCCCTGGGGGCTAGTAGCGGTAGTTGTCGGGCTTGTACGGCCCGTCGATGGGAACCCCGAGGTACTCGGCCTGCTCCGGGGTGAGCCGGGTGAGCTTCACGCCGAGCTGGTCGAGGTGCAGGCGCGCGACCTCTTCATCGAGGGTCTTCGGCAGGACGTAGACCTTGTTCTCGTACTTCTCCGGGTTCTCCCAGAGCTCGAGCTGGGCCAGCACCTGATTGGTGAAGGAGGCGCTCATCACGAAGCTCGGGTGGCCCGTGGCGCAGCCCAGGTTGAGGAGGCGGCCCTCTGCGAGGATCAGCACCGAGTGGCCGTCGGGGAAGATCCACTCGTCGTACTGAGGCTTGATGTTCTCGCAGCGGATCCCGCCGACCTTCTTCAGGCCGGCCATGTCGATCTCGTTGTCGAAGTGGCCGATGTTGCCGACGATGGCCTTGTCCTTCATGCGGGCCATGTGGCTCGCCGTGACGATGTCGAAGTTCCCCGTCGTGGTCACGAAGAAGTCCGCCGTCTCGACCACGTCCTCGAGGGTCTTCACCTCGTAGCCCTCCATTGCGGCCTGGAGAGCGCAGATCGGATCGATCTCCGTCACGATCACGCGGCATCCCTGGCCACGCAGCGCCTGGGCGCACCCCTTGCCGACCTCGCCGAAGCCGCAGACTACGGCGACCTTCCCGCCGAGCATCACGTCGGTGGCGCGCATCAGGCCGTCCGGGAGGGAGTGGCGGCAGCCGTAGATGTTGTCGAACTTGCTCTTCGTGACCGAGTCGTTCACGTTGATCGCGGGGAAGAGCAGCGAGCCGTCCTTCTCCATCTGGTAGAGGCGGTGGACGCCGGTCGTCGTCTCTTCGGAGACGCCTCGGAGGCTTCCGGCCACCTGGCTCCACAGCTTCGGATTGCGCTTCTGCTCGCGCCGCAGCGTCTCGAGGATGATGCCCCACTCCTCGGGCTCCGAGTCGGCGTCGAAGTCCGGCACCTTCCCGGCCTTCTCGAACTCGAGCCCCTTGTGCACGACGAGGGTGGCGTCTCCGCCGTCGTCCACGATCAGGTCGGGCCCAGAGCCGTCGGGCCACTGGAGCGACTCGATCGTGCACCACCAGTACTCCTCGAGCGTCTCGCCCTTCCAGGCGAACACCGGCGTACCCTGAGGATCGTCGGAAGTGCCGTTGGGGCCGACCACCACCGCAGCCGCCGCGGAGTCCTGGGTGGAGAAGATGTTGCACGAGACCCAGCGCACGTCGGCGCCGAGGTCGGTCAGCGTCTCGATCAGCACCGCGGTCTGCACCGTCATGTGCAGACTCCCCATCACCTTCGAGCCCGCGAGGGGCTTGCTCTTTCCGTAGCGTTCGCGCAGCGCCATCAGGCCCGGCATCTCCTGCTCCGCCAGGCGGATCTCCTTGCGGCCGAGCTCGGCGAGGTCGAGATCCTTCACCTTGTAGGGGGGACGGGCTTGCGTGGACATGGTGTCTCCAGTGTGGGCGGGTTGCGGGCGATCCCGAAGCGCGGCGTCGCCGTGACGGAATCATCGGCAGGCCGTATCCATTTGTTTATGCGGATATAGTGTTCAATGATTGGGCCGATCCGTCAACCTCTCAGAAAATCTCATGAAATCCGAAGGGTTCGGCCTATGCTGCCGATGTGGAGGTGATCCTCGGCACGATCGTGCCCGTTTACGCCGTGATCGCCGTCGGCTTCTGGCTCGGGGCCGTGCCCTCGATCCAGCCGCGGACCCTGGCGGACCTGGCCCTGTGGGTCACGTCGCCAGCGCTGCTCTTCTCGCTGCTCTCGGGCACGACTCTCGATGCGGCGCGCTTCACCACCCTGGGTCTCGGCACGGTCGCCGTCGTGGTGGGCACTGCCGTGCTGGCCCTCGTCTACGTCCGTGCGAGTCGCGTCGGTCGCGGATTCCTGCTGCCGGCGATCTTCTTCAATGGCGGCAACATGGGGCTCGCCTGCTCGCGCCTCGCCTTCGGCCCGGAGGGACTCGAGGCCGCGGCGATTCCCTTCGTGACGATCGCGCTCTTCTCCTCGTTCTTCGGCATCTGGATCGCCAAGGGAGAGAACGGGCTGGCCGAGGCCCTGCGCCTTCCCCTCCTCTACGGCGCTGCGGGCGGTCTGTTGCTGGCGCTCGCGGACATCGAGCTGCCCGCCATGGTGATGGAGCCGATCCGCATGCTCGGCGCCATGGCCGTTCCGCTCATGCTCCTCAACCTCGGCGTGCAGCTGCGCACGCTCGTCGTGAGCGACATCGCCCACTCCGGAGTCGCCGTGGCCGTTCGCATGGGTGGCGGCTTCGCCTGTGCCTGGGTGTTCGTCGAGATGGCCGGCGTGACCGGCGTCGATCGGGGCGTCCTGTTGCTGATGGGCGTGATGCCCGCCGCCGTCATCAACGCGGTCATCGCCGAGCGATACGGAACGGATCCCTCCCTCGTGGCCTCCTCCATCGTGCTCGGCACCCTGGTGAGCCTGGTGGCGATCCCCCTGGTGCTGCTCGCCGTCTGAAGCTCCGGTGATCCGGCGCTGGAGGGATCGGGGGGCGAAGTCAGCGAGGGTGGGCGGCGTCTCGGAGGAGCACCCGGCGTCCGTCGGGGACGGCGGATCCCGAGAGCCGCAGTGCAAAGCCCGTGACGAAGTCGAGGGCCGTCTCGTTGCCCTCGATCCGAACCGGCCGGGGCTCTTCGAGGGTCGGGTAGCCGCCGCATGCCTCGCCGGGGTCGCACACGATGGCGTCGTTGTCCGAGTCGGTTCCGGCGAAGACCAGGTACTCGCCGGCCTCGACGCCCGAAAAGGCGTAGCGGTAGACGCCCGCTTCCGCCTCCACCATGGCGCTCTGCACCGTGGCCCCGCTGCTCGCGTCGAGGAGGAGGACGAAGTGGAGCCCGGCATCGGCCGCGGCTCCGATCTCGGCTCCCACCTGAACGAGCACCGGCACCTGCAGGCTGCCCGCATTGGACGTGAAGTCGATCGATCCGGTGTAGATCCCCACGCCGAGGTCGTCGCGCTCGACGCGAACCTCGTAGCGACCGAGCCCGCTCCCGTCCACGGCCTGGGGCTCCAGTCGGAGCCAGTCGCCGCCGTCGTCCGTGGTGACGTGGGTGGAAGCAACGGCGAGGGGAGGGTCCTCACCGCCGGCGTTCGCGAGGATCAGGACCGCGACCTCGTCTCGGGCGCCGAGGTTGAGGAGCCCCGGTGCCGCCTCGAGGCGCGGCGGAATCGCCGGCGGCGTTCCACCCTCGAAGGCGATCGCTGCACTCACGGCCGCCTGCGCGTCGATCAGTCCGTTTCCGTAGAGCAGGCGGTTGCCGAGGTCGCGGGTCATGGCGCCGGCCGCCAGGAGCGCGTCGACGTCCGGCGGCATGAGATCCGGGTTCGCGCCGAGCATCAGGGCGACCACGCCAGAGACGTGGGGCGCCGCCATGGAGGTTCCCTGATAGAAGGCGTAGACGAACTCGTCGGTCCGATCGTCGAGGAGCGTGCTCAGGACGCCGTCGGGATAGCCGTCGTCGTTGGCGTCGGCGGCGAGGTCGCCCCCCGGAGCGGCCACGTCGATGCTGGCGCCGTAGCTCGAGTAGGGGGCGAGCATCTCCTGGGTGTCCACTGAGGAGACGGAGATCACGCCCGGCGACGCGGCGGGGTAGATGGCGGCGGCCGACGCCTGGTTACCGGCCGAGGCCACGATGACGAGTCCGGCGGCGCGGGCCTCGGCGAGCGCTGCATCGAGGGCCGCCGAAGGGCTCGGTCCGCCGAGGCTCAGATTGAGCACCCGAGCCGGCACGTCGGGCAGCACGCCGCAGGCGTTGTCGAGACCCGCCGCGTAGCGCACGGCCTGGATCAGATCGAAGTCCGTTCCGCCGCGCCGGCCGAGCACCCGCAGCGGCATGACCCGGCCGCTCCAGGCGGCCCCGGCGATGCCGTTCTCGTCGTCGCCGTCCTGGAGGGAGCTGCGCGCCGCCACGATCCCAGCGATGTGCGTGCCGTGATAGGAGCTCTGCCCGGCGGCCTGGGCGTCGCCGGGATCCTCCGGGTCCGGGTCGCAGCCGTCTCCGTCGGCGGCGCTCTCGGGATCCGAGATGAAGTCGTAGCCCTCCACGAGCTGCCCCCGGAGATCGGGATGGCTCCCCACCACGCCGGTGTCGACGACGGCGACGATCGCTCCGCCCGCTGGATCGATCTGATCCCAGGCGTTCGGGAGCCCGACCATCGGAAGGTTCCACTGGAGGGGGAAGAACTCGTCGGTGGGCACCGCGTGGGCCCGCCGCAGGTAGTTCGGCTCCGCGAAGATCACGTCCTCGCGGCGCCGCAGCGCCTTCGCCAGCAGGCGCGTCGCCCGTCGCATCCTCCCCCGGCCCCGGAGGTCGCGTTCGGAGAGATGACCGATGCCCGCGTTCCGCAGCACCTCGTCCATTCGACCCGGATCGCCGGGGCTGACGAGCGCCCAGCCGCTTCCCATCGACGCGAGGGTTCTGAGGCCGAGCCCCCGGATCCGACGGCGGGTCCGCGCTTCGTCCGCGCTCCCGGCGCCCCGGAAGCGGATCAGGAGCTCGCCGGGCACGCTCTCCGCGGTCTCGCCCATGGCGACCGCCGCGGGTGCATGGGAGACGACGAGAACGTAGTTGGATGCGCCGCTGAAGGCGGTGACCCGGATGCGATACTCGCCGGCGTCCGCCGCGACTACGACCTCCGACGCCGTGTCGCCGTCCGAGACCGCGACCTCCTCGTCGTTCGCGTCGACGAGGGAGAGATCGAGATCGTCGCGTGGGTCGTCGCTGGCGCGAAAGAGCCGGACCGCCTGACCGGCGGCGAGGGAGATGCGATACACGTCCACCGGATCGCCCGCGACGAAGGAACGCCCCGGCGCGCCACCCGCCGGCACGTTCACGTACCCCCCGAGCGTCACCGGGTTCGAGAGGGGCTGGGCCGTCGCGAGGTCATCGTTCGCCGTGTAGGGCGCCGACGGATCGTTGACGTCGCCGTCGACCGCCGCGGCGAATGCGATGCCGATCTCGCCGGCGACGGAGAAGGTCCGGGGGGCCAGGGGATCGAGCTCGTCGGCCTCGGCGTCCCCCGAGCCGCCGCCGCCGCCGCAGGCCAGCGTCGCTGCGGCCAGCAGGGCAAGGACGAGAGCCGGGCCGCTGCCCCGCGCCCGGCATCGCGCCGCTCGATCGCAATCGCGATGGGCGACTCGCCCGCGAAGAGGGCGCTGCGGGCGACACGGGTCCACATCGGATCCATCGCCGCCGCAGGTCCGTCGGCCTGTGATCCGGATCACCCCGAGGCTGTCGGCTGCGATTGGATATCCTCGTCGCCGCCCGAGGGATCCGGAGGGGTGATGGGCCAGAGCGCGATGAGTTGCGGGGAGATTGCCGGTGGGCCGGCCGTGGCGTCCACCGACCGGATCGTCCAGGTCGAGGGTCTGCGCTTCGGCTACCCCGAGGGCGACTTCTCTCTCGGCATCTCCGCCTTCGAGGTCCGGACCCGCGAGGCGGTCGCCGTGATCGGACCCAGCGGCTCCGGGAAGACCACGTTGCTCCACCTCATCGCGGGAATCGTGCGGGCGCGGGAGGGCCGGGTGCTCACCCAGGGTGTCGATGTGGGGGGGCTCGACGACGCCGGTCGGCGCGACTTCCGGCTTCGCCACATCGGGCTCGTCTTCCAGGAGTTCGAGCTGCTCGAGTACCTCGACGTACTCGACAACATCCTGCTCCCCTACCGGATCAACGCATCGCTACGCCTGGACGAAGCGGCGCGCGAGCGGGCCCGGAGCCTCGCGGAGCGGCTCGGCATCGGCGACAAGCTGCGGCGGCTTCCGCGGCAGCTCTCCCAGGGCGAGCGCCAGCGCGCGGCCGTGTGTCGAGCGCTGGTTACCGCTCCGGCGCTCCTGCTCGCCGACGAGCCCACGGGCAACCTCGATCCGGCGAACAAGGGTCGGGTGCTCGACAGCCTCTTCGACTGTGCCGCAGAGAGCGGCACGACCCTGCTAGCCGTGACCCACGATCACGAGGTGCTCGGGCGCTTCGATCGGGTCGTCGACTCGAAGTCCTTCGCCGCCCGGGGCGGATCCCCTGTGAGCGGATCAGCGCCGTGAGGGGGCCGCTCCACCTGGCCTGGCGCTACATGGTCCACTTCCGGGTCAAGACGGCGATCCTGGTGGCGTCGATCACGCTGATCGCCTTCCTGCCCGCGGGCCTGAACGTGCTGATCGGGGAGAGCGCGGCGCAGCTGACGTCGAGGGCCGAAGCCACGCCGCTCCTGGCGGGCGCGCGCGGGAGCCCCCTCGAGCTCGTGCTGAGCTCGCTCTACTTCGGCGCCGAGACGCCGGAGACCTCGAGCTGGGCCGAGGCGATCCGCGTCTCCGAGTCGGGCCTCGCCGAGGCGATCCCGCTCTACGTGCGGTTCCGCGCGCGAACGCAGCCCATCGTCGGCACCAGCCTCGAGTACTTCGACTTCCGCGGGCTGCGCCTCGCGGCGGGTCGGGCCATGGCGCTCCTCGGCGAGTGCGTGGTCGGATCGCGCGCCGCGGAGCGTCTCGACGTCGGCCCGGGCGATACGGTGATCTCCTCCCCCGAGAGCGTGTTCGACCTGGCCGGTGTCTACCCCCTGAAGATGCGCGTGGCGGGGGTGCTGGCTCCCTCCTACGGTCCCGACGACGAGGCCGTCTTCGTCGACGTCAAGACGGCCTGGGTCATCGAGGGTCTCGGTCACGGCCACCGGGACCTGGCGGCGCCGGGCGCGGATCGCGCGGTCCTGGCCCGGGACGGGAATCGCATCACCGCCAATGCTTCGGTCGTCCAATACAACGAGATCACACCGGAGAACGTCGCGTCCTTCCACTTCCACGACGATCCGGCGAGCTACCCTCTCACGGCTTTCATCGCCGTTCCGCGCGACGCGAGATCCGGCGTCATCCTCCGGGGGCGCTACGAGGGCGGCGAGGAGCGCATGCAGATCGTTCAGCCGATCGACGTGATGGACGAGCTGCTCGACACCGTCCTCACCGTGAGGAGCTATGTCGTTGCGGCGATGGGAACCGTCGCCTTCGCAACGCTCGCGACGGCGGGTCTGGTGTTCATGCTGTCGCTCCGGCTGAGACGGAGGGAGATCGAGACGATCGTGAAGATCGGGGGGTCCCGGCTCGGCGTGGCCACCGTCCTCGCGTCCGAGGTGGTCGTGGTGCTGGTGCTCGGCGTGGCCCTGGCGGCTCTCCTCACCGCCCTGGCGAGTCGCTTCGGATCCGATGCGATCCGGGCGTTCCTGCTGTCGTGACGGAGAAGAGGCGAAACGGAATTCGCCGGGGGCCGATCGCCGTCGCGCTGCTCCTGGCGGTCGCTGCGTGCTCCTCCG
>CALDCK010000312.1 GCA_937937315.1 uncultured bacterium | reverse complement strand
CCCAGCGGATTGAGGGCGCAGTTGTAGAGGGCCTTCTCCCAGAGCTCACCGGCGATGTCGTCGTGGGTCTCGGCGGGGATGCCGCCCGCAGCCAGGGCTCGCGCCAGCGCAGCGACGGCTGCGAGGTTCGCGCCGTAGAGGCTCCCCAGCTGAATCGGCTTCGCACAGACGGTGACGTCTACGCGACCCGCGCTGGCGCGGCGGAAGCCGATCAGGATCGAGGCGTTGAAGACACGGTCGGGGCCGAGGGCGTCGGCGAGGGCCTCGGCGTTGCCGAGCCCGTTCTGGAGGGAGACGATGGGAGCGTCACATCCCGCCAGGACCGGTCGGGCAGCGAGGGTGCGGGCGATCTCCCCGGTGGCGAAGGCCTTCGTCGCGATCAGGATGCTGGTGGGGGCCTGCTCAATGGCGTCGAGCGCCTCGACCACCTTGAACGCCGAGCTCGGAAAGGCCGCGTCGCCGAAGATCCCGGTCCGTCCGCAGCCGTGCTCGCGAAGGCTCCGCGCCGCCTCCCTGCGCGCCACGAAGGTCACGCTCTCCCCCGCGGCGAGCAGGGCGGTGCCGACGCCGATCCCTACCGCTCCCGCTCCGACGATGACGTGGCTCACGGGCGGGGTCAGACGACCAGCATCTCGAAGTTCTCCCGCATTACCCGGCGCACGTCCCGCTCCGAAAGGCCGGCGAGCTCGGCCTCGAACTCTCGCGGCTCGGCCAGGCCCTCGGGATGCGGATAGTCGGAGCCCGCCAGCACGCGTTCGACGCCGATCGTGCGGGCGAGGCCGGGCACGTCGTCCTCGTAGAAGGGAGAGACGGAGACGTGCTTGCGAAACAGGTCGCTCGGCTTCTCCGGGGGTGCGCCGAAGCGCCACATGTCCTTGCTGTAGAGCCGTGCGATGTGATCGAGCTTGTGGAGCGTCGGCGCCACCCAGGAAGATCCGTACTCCACCGACAGCACCCGCAGCTCGGAGAAGCGGCCGAAGACGTTGTCGGCGATGAGCGCGGTGACCTGGTCCACGATCGGGCGCTCGGTGAACGAGAGGGCGTACTCCATCAGCGAGTGCCGGTGAGAGGGCGGGCTCGTGCGCAGCCCCCAGGGCTGGTTGTAGGCCGCCTCGATCGAGGTGCTTCCGATGTGGAAGACCACGCTCAGCCCGGCCTCCTGACAGCGGGCCCAGAAGGGGTCGAAGTGGGGATCGCCGGGGGAGCGTCCGTCGATGGGCCCGGCCATCAGGCAGACGAAGCGCGCTCCGCGCTCGAGCAGACGATCGAGCTCGGCCAGACCTTCCGGAAGGTCCACGAGGGAGATGAGGGGTGCGCCGTAGATCCGCCCCTCGTCGCCGTAGCCCCAGTCTTCCTCGAGCCAGCGGTTGAAGGCGCGGACCGTGGGGTAGAGGACGTCGCGGTTCGCCGGCTCGCACAGCTGGGGCTCGATGCCGACGCCGGCGGTGGGAAGCATCAGGCAGCGTTCGACCCCCTGCTCGTCCATCTTCGCCAGGCGCGCCGACTTCTCGACGAACTCGGGCACGCCGAGCCCGAAGATCGGATTCAGGCTCGGGCTTCCGCCGTCGTCGCTCGTGCCGCGCAGGAACTCCTTCATCATGCCCGGAGCTCCGACGCTGTCGCCGACACCCACGCTGAAGAAGTGGCAGCGCTCGTCGCCGAGCAACATCCGCGCCGGCACACCCGGCTCCAGGCGGTCCACCCGGTAGGTGCGCTTCACATACGCGGCCTCGATGTGCCGCGTGAAGCAGTCGTCGGGCTCGTAGTAGTGGTTGTCGGCGTCGTTCATGAGATCGGCGTGGGGGGACATGGACGCCTCCGGTCGGTTCGACGGCGAGGTGGCGATTCATAGCAAAGAGATATTCTGTGCGCTGAACAGCAGAGCGCCCGGATCGAGGGCCCGGGGAGGAGCTCGTGAAGAGACACATCCTGGCGACGGTCGTCTCCATCCTCTGCTCCGTCAGCGTGGCGGCGGCGCCGCGAACCTTCGAGCGCACCGAGGAGCGCGAGGACTGTGCCCACTACGCGCCCCTGCGCCGGCCCCTCTTCGGCGATCTCCACGTGCACACCAGCTACTCCTTCGACTCCTACACCTCGCTCCAGCGCAACGACCCCTGGGACGCCTACCGCTACGCGAAGGGGGAGCCCATCCTGCTCCCGAACGAAGACGGCGAGCGGGTGGTGGAGGCCCGCATCGATCGGCCCCTCGACTTCACCTCGGTGACCGACCACTCCGAGTATCTGGGAGAGGTGCGGCTGTGCAGCGGCGACCCCTGGACCCTCGCCTACTGGGCGCCGATCTGCATCATGTCGCGGTCCCACATCTTCTACGCCCACCTCCTCGCCGCGGGCCAGTGGGCGAAGTACGGCGTTACGAGCAAGGACGCGAAGAAGCAACGCCCCTACATCTGCAACCTCTGGGGGAAGGGCTGCGCAGAGGCGGAGGCCGAGGTCTGGTCCGCCCTCCAGCAGGCCGCCGAGGAGCACTACGACCGCTCCGCGGAGTGCCGCTTCACGACCTTCGTGGGCTACGAGTACACCGACGCGCCGAGCTTCCAGAACCTTCATCGCAACGTGATCTTCCGCAACGATCGCGTGACCGAGCGGGTGATCAGCACCTACGACACCGGGGCGAAGAACTTCCCCGAGCTGTGGCGGCGTCTGCGCGCGCAGTGCATCGAGCGGGAGGATGGCTGCGACGTGATGTCGATCCCGCACAACCCGAACCTCTCGGGCGGGCTGATGTTTCCGGACCCGGCATCGGAGGAGGAGGCGCGCCTGCGCCTCGAGCTCGAGCCCGTCGTCGAGCTCGTGCAGCACAAGGCGGCGTCCGAGTGCCGCTTCGACCGCGTCGCGGGTCGCGGCGTCGGCACCGAGGACGAGCTCTGCACCTTCGAGCAGAACCCGACCGACAATCTGGCCACCCTCGGCATGCTCTTCGGCGAGATGCGGACCGAGCAGGGGCGGCCGGTCCCGATCGACGAGTTCGGGCGGCGGAACATGGTGCGCAACGTCCTGAAGGACGGTCTCGTGCTGGGCCGCCGCAGTGGCACGAATCCCTTCAAGATGGGCTTCATCGGAAGCACGGATACCCACAGTGCGACCCCGGGCGGGACGATGGAGGACGATTACAAGGGGCACCTCGGCCGTCGGGACGTGGGCTACCGCAACATCCAGGACCACTTCCGCGACAACCCGGGCGGCCACGCGGTGGTCTGGGCGGAGGAGAACTCGCGCGACGCGATCTTCGAGGGCATCCGGCGCAAGGAGACCTACGCCACCAGCGGCACCCGTCCCGTGGTGCGCTTCTTCGGTGGCTGGGGCTACGACGCGGCGCTCTGCGAGGCCGGTGGGGATCTGGCGCGCGCGGGCTACGCGGGAGGCGTGCCCATGGGGGGCGACCTCCCCGCGTCGCCCGATGGGGGCGCGCCCCGCTTCCTCGTGAGTGCGGGTAAGGACCCGGGGGCCGAGGGGCGCCCCGGTACGGACCTCCACTCGGTCCAGATCGTGAAGGGCTGGGTCGACGCCGACGGCGAGACCCGGGAGCGGGTCTACGAGGCGATCGCGCCGATGGACCCGACCGCGCGGGTGGACCCGGCGACCTGCGATCCCCTGGGCGAGGGCCACGCGATGGCCTGCGCAGTCTGGCGCGATCCGGACTTCGACCCGGACCAGCCCGCCTTCTACTACGCCCGCGTCCTCGAGAACCCGACCTGCCGCTGGAGCACGCTCCAGTGCAAGGCGGCCGGCGTGGATCCCTTCGCCGACGACTGCTCTGCCCAGGCCGACGCGGCGACGCAGCGCGTCGTGGCGGCGGGCGGGCGCGGAGACGTCTTCGGCAACTGCTGTCGCCGGGAGGAGGAGGAGCGCTTCTACTCTCCGGAGATCCAGGAGCGCGCCTGGACGTCTCCGATCTGGTACGGCGCGCGCTGACGGGCGTCAGATTCCCATGTTGCTGAGGGCCGTCGCGATGCGACCGACCGCAACGGAGAGCGCGGGGTGGCTCTCCTCGAAGTGACGGACGGCTTCGCCGAGGCGCTCCGACAGGGATTCGTGGCTCGAGTCGGCCGCGTCGCGTCGGGCCGAGGTGTCGAGAAGGCGCTCGATGTCGCCGGATAGCGTCTCCAACAGCTCGCGGGAGGGGGCGTCGACGCTGGATGCGCGTTCGAGCTCTTCGTGGAGATGGGAGAGCTCGGCTCGTAGCTGCTTGTCGGGCATGGACCCAGGATCGTAGATCCTCGGCTTCGCCACAAGCGGCGCCTCGTCTTCGGCAGGTCGTGGCATCAGTGGCTGTAGCCCAGGCGCTGGAGCTGCTGCGCGACGTCGTCCGGAATCTCGAGGGGCGTCGTGAAGGCGTCGTCGGCTTGCGGCCCGAAGTGGGCGGCGGCGGCGGCGCTCAGCTCGGCCAACCGCTCCGGCTCCCGCGTGGCCCGGTCCTCTCGCATCTCGGGATCCGAGGCCAGGTCGTAGAGCTCGGCGCTGGAGGGATCGCCGTCGGGAATCAGCAGCGCCCAGGAGTCGCGCCGGAACAGGCGCCATTGGCGGGCGAAGCGTTCGCCCGCATGCTCCGCCCACACGGGATCGGGCCAGGCGGCGGCGGCGATCGGCTTCCGGGCCTCACCCCCGCTCGCGAGGGGCACCAGGGATCTCGCTGCGGCCTCGACGCCGGCGAGGTCGAGGAGGGTCGGGTGGAGGTCGTGCAGACCCACGGGCTCGCCGACCCGCACGCCCGCCGGCAGCCGTCCCGGGGCGGCGACGACCAGGGGCACGCTCAGCACCTCCGGGTAGAGGGAGACGCGATGGTCGAGGGCGCCGTGCTCGCCGAAGCTCTCGCCGTGGTCCGAGGTCACCGCGACGACGCCGTCGGGGCTCATGGCGATCCAATGCTCGAGGATCCGCCCCAGCACGAAGTCGGCCCCGCGCACGCCTGCGTCGTAGAGCCGGCGCAGCTTCGTCATGTCGGGCTCGGGGATGCCGAGCTGACCGGCCGCGTAGCGCACCACGCCCGTCGTCTGCTCCTGTGCTGCGATCTGGCTCAGGTGCACGCCGCGGGGCAGGTCGCTCGTCAGGTAGGGGCGCACCCATTCCGGTGCCTTCTCCGGATCGAGGAAGCGCCGATCGGGCAGGGCCCAGGGCCCGGGTCCGTCGCGGAAGGGGCTGTGGGCGGTCATGACGTTGAGGAAGAGGAAGAGGGGGCGTTCGTCCGGCTCAGCGACGATGCGCTCCGCAGCCTCGATGAGTCGGGCGTCGCTCTCGACTCGCTGGGCGTGCTCGAAGCCGCGCAGAAGCCCCAGCTCCGGACTCAGCCAGTCGTTCACCACGACGGCGCGGGTGCGGTAGCCCTGCGCGGCGAAGCGTTCCGCCAGGGTCGGGAGGTCCGGTCGCAGTGCGCCCACGGCCATGCCGAAGCGGGCGCGGGTATCCGCCGCACCGGCGCCTCCGACCAGGTGCGCCCCGTGGATCCAGGGCGGCTCCCCCGTGAAGAGGGAGGCGTGGCTGGGCCAGGTCCAGGGCGCCGGCGCGGTGACGTCCTCGAAGACGACGCCGACCTCGGCCAGGGCGTCGAGGCGCGGCGTGGTTTCCCGGTCGTAGCCGTAGGTGCTGGAGTGATCGGCGCGAACCGTGTCCAGGACGACGAGCAGCACGTCGGGCCGGGCCGGGTCCCCGGACTCGTCCGCTCCCCCGCAGGCACAGAAGGCGAGGGCGGCGACTGCGACCCCGAGAAGCGTGCGGTGCATGTCCCATCATCGGAGCGGCGGCGGGCCTGGTTGAGGCGCGACTCCGACCCCTGTGGCGGTTGGACTACGCTCCGGGCATGCAGCCCCATCGCGTTCCCCTGGGCGCCGACGAGATCGTCGTGGTGGCCGGAATCCCGCGCTCCGGGACGGCGCTGCTGATGCAGATGCTCGAGGCGGGGGGCATCCCGCCGCTCCGGGACGACGTCCGCGAGCCGGACGAGGACAATCCCCGGGGCTACTACGAGCTGTCGGCGGCGAAGCGCCTGGCGCGAGATGCGAGCTGGCTCGGCTCCGCCCGGGGCCACGCGGTGAAGATCGTCCACAGCCTGGTCTCCCGTCTCCCCGCCGACTTCGGCTACCGCGTCCTTCTCGTGGAGCGCCGCCTCGACGAGGTGCTCGTCTCCCAGGAGCGGATGCTCGTGCGTCTGGGAGGGTCGGCGGAGACGGCGAAGGAGACCGTCCTGTCCGCGGACCGCCTCGCCCAGATCTTCGCGTCGCAGCTCGTGACCGTCATGGGCTGGCTCGAAGCCCAGCCGAATCTCACCTGGCTGCACCTGGGCCACGCGGATCTGATCGCGGAGCCTCGTGAATCCGCCGCGCGGATCGACGACTTCCTCGGCGGTGCGCTCGATCGGGCGGCGATGGCGGCCGCCGTGGAGCCGAATCTCCATCGCGTGCGCGCGGACGCGCCGCCGATCGACGACCCGATCGGACGGTGAGCGTGCCCCGCTCGATGCTCCGGGGTTCCGTCCTCGGGCTGGTGCTCCTCGCGCTGCTGTACCCATGCGCGTCGAGCGCCCGGGACGACGTCGCGTTCGTCCGCTCCCTCGACTTCGAAGGGGTCGAGGAAGTCCCGGAGCGCAGGCTCGCCGATGCCCTCCTGACCTCGGGCCCCAGCTGGCGCCCCTGGGCCAGTCCGCCGGAGTTCGACGAGGCTGCACTCGTCGAGGACCTCGAGCGCGTCGCGCGGTTCTATCAAGAGCACGGGTTCTACCAGACCCAGGCGAAGTACGAGCTCGAGTGGAACGATGACCGCTCCCGCGTGCGCATCCGCATCGTCGTCGACGAGGGACCGCCGGTGCACCTGACGAAGTTCGAGCTCACCCAGCGCGATCCTCCGCGCTTTTCGAGCGACCGCTGGGGAAAGATCATCGCCGATCTCCCTCTCTCGGTGGGCGATGTCTTTGGCGTACGTGACTACCGGCTGGTCAGGGAGGCGTTGCGCGCGCGCCTCGCCGACCAGGGGCATCCGCAGTCCGTCCTCGACGGGGGGGCCGACGTCGACGTCGACGCCGGCGTGGCCTCGGTGCGCTGGACGATCGATCCGGGCCCCGAGGTGCGCTTCGGGGAGATCCGGGTGGAGGGCCTCGAGCGTGTCGAGGAGGCGATCGTGCTGCGCGAGCTCACCTTTGCCCCAGGCGACCGCTACGACGTGGCGTCGCGCCTCGAGAGTCGAAAGAAGCTGTCCTCCCTCGGTCTGTTCGGGTCGATCCTGATCGAGTGCGAGGCGCCGAAGCCAGCCGAAATCTCCGAACCGAACGAGCCGAAGGAACCGGACGCTCGGGGCGGCGAGGGCGAGCCCCGGGACCCGGCGCTCGCGGCCGCGGAGTCGAGTCCGGGAGTCGTGGTGTGGCCGGTCACCCTGCGCATCCGGGAACGCGCTCCGCGGACGGTGCGCATCGGCGTCGGCTACGGGACCGAGGAGCTCTATCGCGCCCGGGTGGAGTGGCGCCATCGCAACTTCCTCGGCGACGCGCGCCTTCTCGATCTGCGTCTCCAGTACAACGCCCTGACTCCGGGATTCGAGGCCTCGCTGACGCAGCCCCACTTCTTGCGAACCGGTCTGCGTCTGCGATTGGAGGGAGCGGTGCGCTACGAGACCATGCCCGCCTACGAGGCCGTTCGCCTGGTGACCGCGTTCCAGCTGGAGCGCAGTCTCTCGGAGCACTGGTCCGTTCAGGGCGGCTACGGCTTCGAGATCGCCGACGTCGAACACGAGGACCCCTTCGCCTCGGACGGGATCGATCGCGTGAGCGCCCTCCAGATCGGCTTCGAGCGCGACGCCCTCGACGATCGGATCACACCCAGGCGCGGCACCGCGCTCCGGCTCTTCGCGTCGCCTGCCTTCGAGGCCATCGGTGCGACCGGCAGCTGGCTGCACCTGGACGCCACGGCCCAGGGCTTCCTGCCCGTGTCCTTCGTCACCCTCGGAACGAGACTCCGCATCGCGGCGATCGAGACGTTCGCCGGGAGTGGCTTCAGCGACGTACCCGTGTTCAAGCGACTGTTCTCGGGGGGCAGCACATCGGTCCGAGGCTTCAAGTTTCAGAAGGTGGGCCCTCTCGACATCGACGGGGATCCGGTCGGTGGACGCAGCCTCCTCGAGGGCTCGGTCGAGCTGCGCTTCCCGATCTGGGGACGACTGCACGCTGTGGGCTTCCTGGACGCCGGCCTCGTCGACCGGGAGTCCTTCCGCTATCGGCGGAGCGCCCTGCGCGAGTCCGCCGGACCGGGCCTGCGGTTCTCGACCCCGGTGGGTGCGATCCGCTTCGACGTGGGCTTCCCTCTCGATCGGAAGGATCGCGAGGACAAGTACCGCTTCCATCTCGCCATGGGGTACTCGTTCTGATGCCCGGCACCCGACGACTCCTCGTGTTCGCGGGCGTTGCGCTGCTGATCGCGGTGGTCGGGCTGGCGGCGCTGTACATCGCGCTGTCTCGTGGCTTCCAGCGCGACCGCATCCGTCACCAGCTCGAGGTCGCTCTGTCCGACGGCCTGGGCGTCCCGGTCGGGATCGAGGCCCTCGAAGGCACGTTGTGGCCGCGGGCGGTTGCGCGCGGGGTGTCTCTGGGCCCCGCCGATGCACCCCTCGTGCAGATCGACGAGCTCTCCCTCGCCTTCGACGGCTTCGATCTTCTGGCGCGCCGCCTGACCCTCTCCCATGCGAATGTTCGCGGTCTGCGCGTCGCGCTCGGCGCCTGGCCCGAGACGCTCCCTGGCGATGTCGACGCGGATGGTGAGGAAGCGTCGGCGAGCTGGCTGCCTCGCGTGGAGATCGAAGGTGTCTCCCTCACGGAGAGCACCTGGCATTGGACCTCGGCGGAGGCGAGCTTCTCGGCGCGAGTCGACCTGCGCGGCCGGGGAGTGGTCTGGCCCGCGCCG
Organism: uncultured bacterium; assembly: GCA_937937315.1. Classification (GTDB taxonomy): domain Bacteria; phylum Myxococcota_A; class UBA9160; order UBA9160; family SMWR01; genus CALDCK01. The sequence continues at coordinate 919 of CALDCK010000312.1, read as the reverse complement.
GCGGGGGGCCTGCCGATCGCGCAGCTCTCGGTCGTGGCCGATGTCGACGGAGTGCTGGACGACGAGACCGCGCCGCGCCTGCGCCTGGAAGGGGAGCTCGACGCGGGACGCATTGCGCTGTCGACGCTCGATCTCCGCACCGGGGGGCGCCGCCTCACCCTCGAGGGCGACGCGCTGGCCGCCCTCTCCGACGACGGCATCGAGATCGAACGCCTGCGGCTGAAGAGTGGACCCGAAGCGCCGACCGCGTCCGAGGGAGCGCCTCCCAGGGCGGAGGAGACGGGCGGAGTGCTGGACCTCGCGGGGAGCGTCGGCCCGAATGGCTATCGCGGACTGACGCTGTCGGGCCGGGGGCTCGACGTGGCCCTGCTCTCGGTCCTTGCCCCACCACCGTTTCCGCTGGAGGGTCGGCTCGACTTCGACCTCGCCCTCGACGGATCCCTCGCCCGGCCGGATCTCGACGCATCCCTCGACTGGCGCAACGGACGCGCTGCCGCGATGCGCGATCTCGCCCTGCACGCGACGGTCGTCGGCCGGAAGGAAACGCTGCGCGCAGATGTCGACCTGGAGCAGGCGGGGAGGCCCCTCGCTGTGGCGCGCGGCCAGGTTCCGCTTCCCTTCACGTTGGAGAAGCTGCGAACGTCGCCGGCGGCTCGGGTCGAGGTCGAGGCCGAATCCCTCGACCTCGCGCTCCTCGCCCCCCTGTTGCCCGACGCCCTGACGCATCCTTCCGGTACGGCATCGATCGATCTCGTGCTCTCAGGGGGAGCTCCGCCGGTGCTCGCGGGTCGCGTCGCCGTCGAGGACGCAGCGTTGGAGCTCGCGGGGGCGGGAGGGCTCGCCCGCGCCGACGTGCTCGAGCTGGGCATCGAGGGCTTCGATCTCGACACCCGGAGCCTCATGCTCTCGGAGGTGAGAG
>CALDCK010000311.1 GCA_937937315.1 uncultured bacterium | reverse complement strand
TGCTCTCGGCCGAAGCGATCGACCTGCTGGTCGAGATCGCTCGCCACCCGAGCCTCGCCGCCGATCCCGAAGCGATCACGCTCTACCTCCCCGACGGCGAGTCGGAAGGAGGAGACGAGGGCCCCGGGAACGAGGGCGGCTACGTGCTCCAGATCGGCCAGGAGGGCCCCCGTGCGCTCCTCGGCCGCAATCTCCTTTCGCAACGCGTGGCCAGGCTCGCGGCGCTTCTCGAGAGCGAGGAGTCCGAGATCACGGATTCGCGTTGGATCGATCTCCGGTACGCAGATCGTTCAGTTCTGCGCACCGAGCCCGTCTCCGGGTAGGGGCGGGCGACAAGCGGCGGCAGCGCATGGATTTGCGATGTCGTCCGAACCGGAAGGCCGGAAACGGGCTTCCACTTCCCGAGAGGGAAGAAATGGGGGGTGAACGAGTATGTCCAAGAAGGACGACCTGATCGTCGGGCTCGATATCGGGACGACGAAGATCTGCGCGGTGGTCGCCGAGCAGACGGAGAATGGGATCGATGTGGTCGGCATCGGCACCCATCCCTCGCGCGGTCTGCGCAAGGGAGTGGTGGTCGACATCGATGCCACGGTCGACTCCATCAAACATGCGGTGGAGGAGGCCGAGCTGATGGCCGACTGCGAGATCACGTCGGTCTACGCCGGCATCGCGGGCAGCCACATCCGTGCCTTCAACTCACACGGCGTCGTGCCGGTGAAGGACCGCGAGGTGCGCGAGGGCGACATCAAGCGGGTGATCGACGCGGCCAAGGCGGTCGCCATCCCGATGGACCGGGAGGTGATCCACGTGATCCCTCAGGAGTTCATCATCGACGACCAGGACGGGATCCGCGAGCCGTTGGGCATGAGCGGAGTGCGTCTCGAGGCCAAGATCCACATCGTCACGGCGGCGGTCACCAGCGCGCAGAACATCGTTAAGTGCGCCAACAAGGCGGGCCTCAACGTAATCGACATCGTGCTGGAGCCGCTGGCGTCGGCGGAGGCGGTGCTAGCCCTCGACGAACGTCAGCTGGGCGTGTGTCTGATCGATATCGGCGGCGGAACCACGGACATCGCCGTGTTCGCCGACGGGTCGATCAAGCACACCTCGGTGCTGGGGCTGGGCGGCTACCACGTGTCCAACGACATCGCCGTGGGGCTGCGCACGCCGTTCGAGGAGGCCGAGCGCATCAAGAAGAAGTTCGGCGTGGCGGCGGCGCGGTACCTGTCCGGCGACGACGTGATCAGCGTGCCCAGCGTGGGCGGGCGCCGGCCCCGGGAGGTCTCGCGCAAGATCCTGTGCGAGATCATCGAGCCGCGCATGGAGGAGATCCTGTGCCTGGCCCGCGGCGAGATCGCCAAGGCCGGACTGGAGGATCGGATTCCCTCCGGCGTGGTGCTCACGGGAGGCTGCTCGGCCCTGGAGGGCGCGGGCGAGCTGGCGGAGGAGATCTTCGAGGCGCCGGTGCGGCCGGGCATGCCGACCCACATCGGGGGCCTCCAGGACGTGGTGCGCAGTCCCATGTACGCCACCGGCGTGGGGCTGGTGCTGTTCGGCGCCGGGCGGGGTCGAGATCAGAGTCGCTTCCGGATTCGGGACGGTTCGATCTTTCGGCGCGTCAAGCAGCGCATGCGCGAGTGGTTCTACGGGGAGTTCGAATAGCCGCGGCGTCAGCCGCAAGCAGGCGCCAATCGGAAAAAAGTGCCGGAGAACGGCACAAAACAACGAGATTTCGTGTTAGATTGGCGCCGCCAGGGGGGATGAGAGATGGCGAAGAAGACCCGAAACAGGAACGGGTCCCGGGTCGAGTCCAGCGAGCCGCTGGACCTGCTCGAGATCGGTCCCGAGGACGACCAGGATCTCCTGGAGTTCGAAACGTCCGCCCGCAACCGCGCGGTCATCAAGGTGCTCGGCGTGGGAGGGGGCGGCGGCAACGCGCTCAACACCATGATCCACTCTGGCCTGGCCGGGGTGCACTTCATTGCGGCCAATACGGACGCCCAGGCGCTCCAGCACAACGCGGCCGACATGAAGCTCCAGCTCGGCAATCAGGTGAGTCGCGGGCTGGGCTGCGGGGCCGACCCGGAGCGCGGCCGCGCAGCGGCCATGGAGGACCGCGATCGCCTGCGCGATCTGCTGGTCGATTCCGACATGGTGTTCGTCACCGCCGGCATGGGCGGCGGCACGGGCACCGGTGCGGCGCCGGTGGTCGCAGAGGTAGCGCGCGAGGTCGGCGCCCTGACCGTAGCCGTGGTGACCAAGCCCTTCGGGTTCGAGGGCAGGGTCCGCTCGCGGCAGGCGGAGCGGGGCATCGAGGAGCTCCACCGGGTGGTGGACACGCTGATCACGATTCCGAACAACCGCCTGCTGGCGCTGGCCGGGAAGAACCTGGCCATGCGCGACGCCTTCGGGCTGGCGGACGACGTGCTGCTGAACGCGGTGCGAGGAATCTCGGATCTGATCACCACCCACGGGCTCATCAACCTGGACTTCGCCGACGTCCGCACCATCATGAACGAGATGGGCATGGCCTTGATGGGCACCGGCACCGCGTCGGGCGACACTCGGGCCGTGGAAGCGGCGCGGATGGCGATCTCGAGCCCGCTGCTCGAGGACCTGTCCATCGAGGGCGCCCGCGGCGTGCTGATCAACGTGACCGGCGCCGAGGACATGACCCTGTTCGAGGTGAACGAGGCCTCGACGCTGGTGCAGGATGCGGCCCACGAGGATGCGAACATCATCTTCGGCGCGGTGGTCGACGAGGCCATGCCGGCGGGCGAGCTGCGGGTGACCGTGATCGCCACGGGCCTGGACGACGACCGGGTGGGCCGGGATCGCACCCACGAGGACCTCAGCACCACCACCATTCGGCCCCTGCGCCCCGAGGTGGCGCCGCTGGACGGCGGAATCCCGGCGGCCAGCGCCGAGATTCCGCGAACGTCGCCGGCTCCGATGCCGACGCCGTCGCGGGCCGCGCCCTCTCGGCCGGCCACACCGGCGGCGCCGAGGGCCGACCGCAGCGAGGACTGGGTCTCCCCGTTCGAGGATGAGTTGGAGATCCCGACCTTCCTGAGGCTTCAAGCGGACTAGTAGTCTGCTGCGGCCCGGCCTTGGCCGGGCCGCAGCGCGCTATCCCTAGGCGGCCGAGCCCCTTCGCTCGCCTTCGGCTCGCTGCGCGCGCTCGTCGGAGCTCCGGAGTCCGCGCGATCTCCGTCGGCTCGCGCTTGCGGGTCGCAGGCTCGGGAGCCGCGCCCACCGCGGCGGGACGGCGCGGGTGTCTGCTAGCGTGCCGCGGCGATGGCGGACGAACCGATTCTTCTGGAGCGGCACGACGACGGGGTGGTCGTGCTGACCTTCAACGACCCCGAGCGCCGCAACGCCATGACCCGCGCCATGGGCGAGGCTCTGGCCGCACGCGTCGCCGAACTGGGAGGGGATCGCGATGTGCGGGCGGTGGTGCTCACCGGCGCCGGGCGCGCCTTCTGCGCCGGCGGCGACCTGGACTTCATCCAGGCCATGGCCGATGCGGGCCGTGCGGATCCGGCCGGCCCCACACGGCGCCAGAACCGCGAGGCCATGCGCTCCTTCTACGGACTCTTCCTCTCGGTGCGGCAGATCCCCTGCCCCACCGTGGCGGCCCTCAACGGAGCCGCCGTGGGCGCAGGGCTCTGC
>CALDCK010000310.1 GCA_937937315.1 uncultured bacterium | reverse complement strand
GTCCCGGCGCAGGGGCGAGAAGATCCGGGCGCGGCGGAGAACGTCGCCAGATATCTCGGCATCGATCTCACCGGGATCGATTCCCTCGAGATGCGCCACCGGGCCGTCACCATGGCGAACCTGCGCACCCTGGCGGCGGCCCAGCTGGGTCGGGCGCCCGGGGCGGAGAGCTCGATCCTGAAGATCGCCGGAACCGAGATCTACCAGGAGATCACCGAGCTCGCGATGGATGCCCTCGGCTACGGCGCGATGGGCTGGTTCGACGCGCCCGAGGGGTCGATCCCGGAGCACGAGCGTTGGGTCGCGTCCCAGTTCAACTATCTGCGGGCGGCCACGATCTACGGCGGCTCGAACGAGATCCAGAAGAACATCATCGCAAAGCACATCCTGCGGCTCCCCACGCTCTGAACGGCGGCACCGCACTTCCGACGGGCCCAGGGCCCTCCTCGAGGAACAGACAATGGACTTCGACCTCAGTGAAGAACAACAGATCCTGGTCGACTCGGTCGCCAAGTTCGTCCAGAACGACTCCGGCACCGAGCGCTTCCGCAAGCTGCGCGAGACGGATCGCGGCTGGGAGCCGGAGATGTGGGAGCGCATGGGCGAGATGGGTTGGCTGGGCGTCCCCTATCCCGAAGAGCAGGGCGGATTCGGCGCGAGCTTCGCCGACCTGGCCCTGATCCTCGAGCAGCTCGGTCACGGGCTCGTTCCCGAGCCGATCGTTCCCTCTGTCGTGCTGGGCGGCGGGCTCATCTCGCGCCTCGGAACCGAGGACCAGGTGGAGCGCTTCCTCGCGCCCATGATCGAAGGCCGCACGAGCCTGGCCTTCGCCTACGCCGAGCGCCAGAGCCGCTACGACGCCCATGACTGCCTCACGACCGCCGAGCTCGACGGATCGACCTGGACCCTCCGCGGCCAGAAGATATGGGTGCTCAACGGCCACGCCGCAGACCACCTCGTGGTGCTCGCCCGCACGGCCGGTTCCCAGCTCGACGCGGAAGGCCTGTCTCTCTTCGTCGTCGACTCCGGAACGACCGGACTCCAGATCACGCGCCTGAACGGCATGGATGGCCAGCGCGCTGCCGTCGTGGATCTCGACGGGGTCCAGGTCGAGGCGGACCGCCTCCTCGGCGCCGAGGGAGAGGCCCTCGCCCACGTGGAGTGGGCCCTCGATCGCGGTGCGGCGGCAGCCTGCGCCGAGGGACAGGGAGCGATCCAGGAGCTCTTCGATCGCACCCTCGCCTACCTGAAGGAGCGGGAGCAGTTCGGTGTGCCCATCGGAAGCTTTCAGGCACTCCAGCACCGCTGCGCCGACATGTTCGCCGAGGTCGAGCTCTGCAAGGGCACCGCGATCCTCGCGGCGATCCAGGCCGACTCGGACGACGAGGAGGAGCGCAAGGCGGAGATCTCGGCCGCGAAGCACCAGCTCTCCCGGGGCGGGTGGTACGTGCAGGAGAATGCGATCCAGCTCCTCGGCGGCGTCGGCGTCACCGACGAGCAGGACGAGGGGCTATTCTTCAAGCGACTCCGCGTGCTCTACGGCCTGTTCGGCGACTCGGACCACCACATCGAACGCTTCCAGAGGCTGGGGCGCTTCGAGCGGGACTGAGGCCGGCCGGCCAAGGCCCGGGTCGGCCCTGCTCCTCCATCACGGAGCAGTGTCGGGGCGAGGCAGCACAGCGTCTAGACGGGGGAGCGCCGGTCCTCGCGGACGACCAGCATCTCGACCCGCCCCCGCGGCCCGATCCACCACGAGGCGATCCAGCCCGTGAAGCCGACGATCAGGGAGCCCATCAGGGCGGCGCCGAAGCTGCGCAGCTCGAAGCCGTCGAGGAGCGCAGCCACCAGGGACAGCATCGCCGCGTTCACCACCAGCAGGAACGCCCCCAGCGTGAGCACGGTGATCGGGAAGGTCAGGATCACCACCAGGGGCCTCACCAGCGCATTCACCGCGCCCAGCAGCAGCGCGGCGAGCAGCAGCGTCCCGTCGGTTTCGAAGCTCACCCCCGTCAGGAGCTTCGCGGCAATCCAGAGACCGATCGCGGCGATGCCGCTCCGCACCAGGAATCCCTGCACTAGGAAGGCCCTCCCTCTGCGGACCCGATCACGGCACACACGCAGAGCTGATTTCCGTCCGGGTCCCGCAGGCGCATCTCGCGATTGCCCCAGGGCTGATCCACCGGCGGGCCCTCGGCGACGATACCCCGCGCGAGCATCTCCGCCTGCCAGGCATCGACATCGGCGACGTAGAGATGCACGAGGCCTCCGACCCGGCCGTCGCCCTCGTGGCCGGAGAGGTAGAGGCGAAGCCCACCGCGGGAGATCTGGATGAAGACCGGCGAGTCGGGCTCGTGGCGCCACTCCCAGTCGATCCGGAAGCCGAGGCCCTCGACGTAGAACCGCTTCGCCGACTCGTCGTCGGTGATGCGCAGGGTCGGGACGGCGACCGACGGCGCCATCAGCGCGACCGGAGCCCATCGGAGGCGGGGGTCGCAGCGATCAGGGCGAGCTCTTCCGACATGATGGCCTGCGAGCGAGTGTAGCCTGCGGGACCGGCGGGGCTCAGAAGAGGGAGGTCTGACCCGGCGGCTCCCCGCCCCGCTTCTTCGGGGACTTCTTCTTCCCCCCGCTGGGCGGCTTCGGAGCCTGGGGCTTCGCCTTCTTCTTCGCCGCGCCGGGCGGCTTCGGCGCCTGCGCCTTCCCCGGCGCCGCACCCGACGGCTTCGACTCGGCCCGGTGCTTCGCCTTGCGAGCCAGGAGCTTGAGCCGCGCCACGGGCTTCGCCGCCAGCCGGGTGCCCTTCGCGCCGACACTGGTCAGCTCGAGGCGGGTGAGGTCGAAGCGCGCCGACTTGACCCGCTGCCGCGGCGCCGGCGCGAACTCGAAGGAAGCGATCCCCTCGTCGCCGTCGGGCAGGAGCAGGTCCACCTTCCCCTTCCCCTTGATGAGCTGGTACTCGCGATTGCGGATGAAGCGGTCGACCTTCACCCGCTTTCCGTAGACCATTCTCGCGGCGTCCCGATACACGACCGTGAACTCGAAGCCGCGATCCGGATCGAAGGGCTCGCAGTGGATCAGCTTGCCGGAGAAGAAGACCTTCTCCGGCGCCGTCATCACCCGGTAGGTCCCGTCGTCGGAGATGCCCAGCACCAGGTCGTGCTCACTCACCGTGAGCTTGAAGCGGCTCCCCTTCACGGCCGACCCGAACAGGCGCGTCTTCGGATCGTAGGAGAGCTTCAGGCTCGCCAGCGCCACGTCCTTCACGTCGATCCGGTCGAAGCTCGTGAGTCGAGTGCGACGGGGAAACCGATCCCCGTACTTCTCGAGGAGGTCCCGCACGTAGGCGATCGCCGTACCCTTCAGGTCCGCGAGCTTCGCGTCGATCTCGGCGATCTGCGCCTCGAGCGCGGTGATCTCACTGCGGTTGCGCTCGATGTCGTAGGCGGAGATGCGGCGGATCTCGAGGCGCAGGAGTCGGGTCACGTCTTCGTCCTGCATGGGTCGGACGAAGGTCGTCTCGTGGGCGCGCATTCCCTCCCAGACCTCCGCCTCGAGCGCCCCGGCCGTCGCGGCGCGCTCGAGGCGCTCGTAGACGCGGTGCTCCACGAAGATCTGCTCGAGGGTGAG
>CALDCK010000309.1 GCA_937937315.1 uncultured bacterium | reverse complement strand
GCAGGCGCGCGATCTCCTCGGCGAGGGCACGCATGCGGCCCTCGCTCGGGTGGGCGAGGGTCCGCTCCACCCGATCGTCCAGTGCCGGCGGCGGCACGATCTCTCGAAGGAGCCCGGGCCGCAGGACGAAGACGTGGAGGTGCCGCCGGCTCCCGACGTCGGTGGTCGAGAACATGCCGAAGCCCCCGCCCAGCCACGGGCTCAGGGCCTGGGTCCGAGCGAGCACGAGCTGGGCCGTCGCGATCGCCAGCAGGATCGCGACGGGTAGCGCCCGCCAGAGCGAGCCGGGTCCCGGCGCCGTCAAGACGAGGTCAGTAGCCGGTTGGCGCGTTCACCACGACGTAGGTGACCGATCCACCCGAGTAGGCCCGGTTGTACCAGGTCGATCCACATTGGTAGTAGGTGACGCCGTTCACGTAGATGGTCGTGCTCGAACAGCTGAGCGTGCGGAAGGAAGAGGCCGGCATGACGTAGCCGACCCTGTACCGATCCTCATACCACTCATCGCGCTCGTCGCGAACCTTCTCTGCGTACTCCTTGCGGTCGTTCTGGATCTCCTTGGCGAAGTCCTGGCGGTCTTCCTGCCGATCGCTGAGCTGGTCGCCGCGGTCGGGACGATCCTCCGGCCGGCGATCGGAGCGATCCGGGCGATCCTCCGGGGTGCGATCGGAGCGATCCGGGCGGCTCTCCGGACGCTGGCCGGCCCGGTCGCCGCCAGTGCCCGGGCGTCGACCGCCCTGGTAGCTGCCCATGTCGCGACCGCCACCACGCATCGAGGCGCTTCCGCGGGAGTAGGAGCCGCCTCCGCCGCTGTTTCGCATCGAGCCACCCATCGCCGCGCCCCCGCGTGAGAAGCCTCCGCCACCGCGTCCTCCTCCGCCGCGGCCGCCGCGCGCCAGCACCTCCAGGGCCGGGAACAGGAACAGGATGAACACGCCGCTAATCGCGAGCACTCGAAGTCTTCGCGTCGTCATCACTCCCCTCCCCCGGGCTGCTGCTTCTCGTCCCGATTCTGCACGGCCGTGGCCAACGGAATCCTCTCGGCTCCCTCGGGCGGAACGAAGGCGAACAGATCATCGGGCGTGTCGATTCCGAAGGACCAGTTGCTCAGGCCGGCGCGGAATTGCGGGCGGCCTGGTGCGTTCTTGTAGTCGATTACGAGCCGCACCGGCAGCGGCTGCTCCCCCGATGCGATCCACAGCTGGAAGTCGGCCTCCTCCATCGTGAAGCCGAGATGCAGGCAGTCGGTGCCGGCGATCGTCTCCTCGTCGACGACCATCGCCGTCACGATCCGATCGGCGACTCCGGCGTAGAGGTCGCTGTAGACGAAGTCGGCCATCGGCATGGGAACGTCCAGATCGTCGACCAGATAGTCGAGGGCCGCGTCCAGCGCCCCGGGCTTCTCGATGGCCACATAGGCCTTCTCGTCGGGAACCCAGAACGAGATCTGCTGACCATCGAAGCGGAAGAGCTGCGACTCGCCATCGCGTCGCTGGGCCTTCACCCGCAGCCGATCCGGGCGGCGTACCGTGATATGCCGCGATCCTCCGAACTCGAGCATCTGGCCCTTCGGCTGCACCGCGTCCCAGGCGATCTCGGCCGAAAAACGGAAGTGCTCCTGGCCCGCCAGGAACTCGGACATCGCGCGCAGCGCGTCGAGGGCCTCGGTGCGGTCCGCCAGGGCGGCGGCCTTTGTCGCGGCAAGCTCGTCCGCGTCGGGCGTCTCCGCCTCGGCCGCATATGCGGCCGTGGCAAGGACCAGCAGCGTGAGCGCTGCGAGTCCCGGAATCCGAATCCAACGAATCATCGATTCCTCCTACGCCTCCCTGGCGCGAGTTGCGGGTCTCCTGACGGGCTCCATCCTGGTGTCGCTCGCCTGCTCGGCCAGGCCTGTCTGCGGCAAGCGCCCGCTCGCCTCGGCGCCCCGGTCGTCAGAGCGATCGAAGCGATCCGAAGCAGGTGCGGACCTCCTTGACGAAGGTCTCGGGCTGCTCGAAGGCCGCGAAGTGGCCGCCCCGCGTCAGCTCGTTCCAGTGGAGGAGCGAACCGAAGTGCTTCTCGGCCCAGCGCTTCGAGCTGCGGAAGATCTCCTTCGGGAAGATGCTGCAGCCGACGGGCACCTTCGGGGTGTCCATGGGCGGGGTGTTGAAGCTCTCCCAGTAGAGCCGTGCCGACGAGGCCGCCGTGGCGGGCAGCCAGTAGAGCATCACGTTGTCCAGCAGCTCGTCGCGGGTGAGCACGTTCTCGGGATGGCCGTCGCAGTCCATCCAGCTCCAGAACTTCTCGAGGATCCAGGCCGCCTGCCCCGAGGGCGAATCGACGAGGCCGTAGCCCACGGTCTGGGGGCGCGTGCTCTGCTCCTTGGAGTAGCCCGAGTCCTTGTCGGTGTAGTGCTGCATGCCCGCGAGGGCGCTCTTCTCGGCCTCGGTAAGCTCGCCCATCGTCGCCGGGTCCGGCGGCACGATCGGCATGTTCAGGTGGATGGCGGCGCAGTGCTCCGGGTCCTGGATGCCGATGCAGGTCGTGACCATCGCGCCCCAGTCGCCTCCCTGGGCGAGGTAGCGCGCGTATCCCAGGCGCTGCATCAGCGTCGACCAGGTGTCGGCGATCTTCTGGACGCCCCAGCCGGGCTGGGTCGGCTTGCCCGAGAATCCGTAGCCTGGCAGCGATGGGCAGACCACGTGGAAGGCGTCCTCGGCGTTGCCGCCGTGAGCCGTCGGGTCCGTGAGCGGCCCGATCACCTTCTGGAACTCGACGATCGAGCCGGGCCAGCCGTGGGAGAGCACCAGGGGGCGAGCGTCTTCGTGGGGTGAGCGCACGTGCACGAAGTGGATGTCGAGCCCGTCGATCGTCGTGACGAACTGCGGGTGCTGGTTGAGCGCCGCCTCCCGCGCCCGCCAGTCGTACTTCTCGGCCCAGTAGGCGCAGACCTCCTGGACGTAGGCGAGGGGGATGCCCTGGCTCCAGTCGTCGACGGGCTCGGGATCGGGCCAGCGGGTCGCCGCGAGCCTCCGACGGAGGTCTTCGAGGGCGGCGTCGGAAATCTCGATACGGAAGGGTCGGATCGCGTCGGTCATGGGCTCCTCGGGTCGCTCGTGGGCTCGTTCGGGCTCGGCGGGCGATCTTACACCGATCGAGGCGGCGCGTGGTGCACCGGATGCCCGCCGCGCGGGGGTCCTACGCTCCGCGGAGCCGGTAGATCGCGCGCAGGTTCACCCCGGCGAGGGCCGAGCCGTCGCGTTCGTCGAAGACGGCCACGTCGACGTCCACGAACTCGTGCCCCTTCTTCTCGAAGAGGTCGGCGATGGCCGCCTCGACCACGAGCTCCGCTCCGGGGGCGACCGGCCGGAATAACTGGGAATCGGTCTCGAGGTGCAGCCAGGCGCTCATCTTCACGTTGGCGGCCAGGACCCAGTTCGTGAGGCCGAGGATGAAGGCGGGGCTCGCCACGCCCTCTTCGAGAAAGACCGGCGCGATGGCGCGGGGGTCGCGCAGGTAGCTCGTGATCTCGGCCTTCTCGGTCCAGCGCGCGCGCAGCGCCCCGAGCCCGGTCTCCCGCAGTCCCTCCAGCACGGTCCGTGAGGCCTCGGGGCGCGAGGCGTCGCGGGAGAGGAGCGGATCGCCGCGTCGCACCGGCGGCGCGGGGATCTCGCGGGGTAGCGCGACGCGCGCCGTCGCGCACTCGACGCCGCGGTCGTCCACGAGGCGCGCCTCGTAACGATCGTCGGTCGCACTCTCGACCTCGACGCGGAACGCCTCTCCGTCGTAGACGGGAGATCCCACCCGGACGTGGGCCCGACCCCCCTCGGCGAAGGGGAGTCCCCAGGCGACCGCCGCCGGGTGGAGCAGGTAGGCCGACACGACCACGCCCGGCACCAGCCCACCGCGGAATCCGTGGACGCGGGCCACCTCGTCCGAGTGGATGCGATTCTCCGACTCGGGGACCGGATTGAATGCGGTGGAGCTCCAGGAGGCGGGATGCGTCACGCCCCGAGCATACGAGATCTTCGCCAGCTCCGGTCTGCGATCGTTCCGGTCGACGCCGACGGCCGCGCTCCGTCTATCGCCAATCGACCCAGAGGATCTCCTGGGGCTCGGTGATCCCCTTCAGCTCGATCGTCCGCGACGCTCCGTAGCGTGCCGGTGCCGGCTCCGCGACTCGCGCCGCGAGCTCCCGGGATACCGCGATCTCCTCGCCGTTCGCCTGGGCGGCAACCCGCGCGGCGAGGTTCACGCTGCGACCGAAGAAGCGATCACCCTCGCGCAGCGGCTGGCCCACATGAAGTCCGATCCGCACCCGCAGCGGCTCCGGGTGGGTCGCGCTGTAGTCGACGAAGGCGCGCTGCAGCGACACGGCGCACCGGAGTGCGGAGGGCGGGTCGGCGAAGACGAGAAAGAAGGCGTCGCCCTGGATCTCCACCTCGCGCCCGCCGTGGATCGCCACCTGGGTGCGGACGATCTGGTTGTGGTCGCGCAGCACCTCGCGGGCGCGCAGGTCGCCGAGGCGCTCGACCATCGAGGTGAAGCCCTCGACGTCGCTGAAGAGCAGCGCCAGTGCACCGTCGGATCCGCTGTCGACGGAGAGGTCGGGACAGCGCTGGCCGAGGCTCCGCGCGAGCACGTCGATCGAGGCGTAGGGCGACGCACTGCTGGACTCGACTCCCTGAGCGGCGAGCTTGGTCTCGAGGCAGCGATCGAGCCAGCCCTTCAATCCGAGCTCCGTGGCGCAGGTCATGGACTCGTCGAGGAGTGCCAGGGTCTTCTCGCGGTCTCGCGGGTCGCCGCGCATCAGCAGCATGCGCGCGTAGTCGCACTGGGTTCGGGGCAGCCAACCCCGGGCGCGCAGCTTCCTGTCGAGGACCAGGGCGGCTTCGAAGCGGGCTTCGGCCGAGTCGAAGCGTCCCAGGACGGTGTCGAGATTGGCGAGGCAGCGCGCGCCCGTTCCGGCCGGAATCGTCTGGGGAAGCTGGATGTGCTGGGCTTCGAAGGGAAGGAGCAGGGGCTCCAGCGCGCGCGCCCCGTCTTCGTACTCCGCGGCCAGACAGGCCTCCGAGAGAAGGGCGCAGGTCTCGGCGAAGTTCAGCGCCGTGGCGCGCAGGATGGCGAAGTCGTCCTGCCGGACCTCGTCGAAGATCTCCTTCGCGGCCTCCGGATTCCCGGTCTCCGCGTAGCTGCATGCCAGCAGGCCTCGCCAGATCGGTGCCCCGGGGAAGGCCTCGACGCCGTCGAGGAGCGTCTCGATCGTTTCGTCGAGGCGTCCCTGGAGTCGGCGCTGGCTCCAGAGCTGAACCTGGAAGAGCTGCTCGCGTCCCCCCTCGAGGCCCGCCTTCCTGGAGAGAAGGCGAGCCTCCCAGGCGTTCTGGCGCGCTTCGTCGAGACGACCCTCCCAGATCGCCCGGTGGGCGCGGAAGCGGGCCGCCACCGAGCGTGCTCCCGGCTCCCGGAGCTCTTCGCAGAGCGCGTCCACCCGCGCGAGCTCGGCGTCGATCATGTCGGCGTCGCAGGCGTAGGCCGCATTGATGCAGATGGCCGAGCGGGCCCTCAGCTCGATGCTTCGATCGCCCTCGGCGATGGCGCGATCGACGATGCCCCGGTAGCGGTCGATGACTTCGGCGCGACTCCCGGATCCCAGCACGATCGGCGTCGCGACCATTGCGATCTCGAGCACGGGCTCGAGGGGGCCGGTCCTCTCGTCGACGAGTGCGCTGGCCTCCTGAGCAAAGGCGCGCGATCGCTCGGCGTCGCCCCAGGCCAGCTGGCCGGCACAGCGCACGAGGAGCCGGGCGCGAATGACCGGGTACTCGTCGCCCAGATCGGCGACGGCACGCTGGAGGCGGGCGAGAAGCTGTGGGTTTCCAGAGCTGCTCGAGATGATTGCGCGCTCGCCGCCGATGAGCGCGAGGGCGGCATGGAAGGCGGAAGGGATCCTCTCGGCGAGCGTGTAGGCTTCCTCGAATGCCCGCTGCATGGCGGTCCCGGTGCCTGCACGATAATGGGCGTCGCCCAGGGAGAGCAGCAGCTCGCAGCGCTGTATCGGGTCGGGGTCTTCGGCGGCTTCGAGAGCGAGCAGTGCGCGTTCGAAGTGGTTGACGGCCTCCTCGTAGGCGAGGGAGGTGAGCGCGTGCCACGCCGCCCTGCGGGCGTAGTCGACGGCCTTCTCCACATCGCCGCCCGAGGCCGCTTCGCAGAAGTGATAGGCGAGCTCGGCCAGGTGAGGCTCCAGCCGACCCGCGTGGCGCTCTTCGAGCACCTCCGCGATGCGTCGATGCACGCGCACCCGGCGCGTGGTGCGCACCTCCTCGTAGAGGGTCTCGCGAACGAGCGCGTGGGAGAAGCGCCAGCTGCCCGGCGCGGCGTCCACGGGTACGATCACCCGCGCGTCCTCGGCCGCCTCGAGCAGCTCGAGGGTCTCGTCCTCGGACCTCTCCGCGCCGGCTGCGAGCACTCTCAGCTCGAACTCGCGACCGATCACCGAAGCAATCGTGAGCACTTCGTTGCAGTGCTCGCCGAGCCCGTCTAGACGTCGGCCGATCACCTGACGCACTCCCTGGGGAATCTCGACGCTCCAGGACGCGACCTCGTCCGGCCGGTCGAGGCGACCGTCGCTCTGGAGGAGCCGGACGACCTCGTGGACGAAGAAGGGGTTGCCCTCGGTCTCGCGGTAGACGGCCTCGATCATCGCTTCCGGTGGCGTGCGTCCCGCGCTGAGCGACAGGAAGCGCGCGACGTCGTCCTCGTTGAGGCCCCGCAGCAGGACGCGATCGGCTCGCTGGGTGCGGGCGAGCTCCGCCAGGGTCTGCTCCAGCGGGTGCTGACGCCCGACCTCGACGTCCCGGTAGGTGCCCACCAACAGGATCCGGTTCTCGGAGAGCTCCCGCGCCAGGAACTGGAGCAGGAGCAGCGAGGGCTTGTCGGCCCAGTGCAGATCGTCGAGGACGATGATCAACGGGGACTGATTCGACGCGTTGCGAAGAAACGACGTGATCGCGTCGAAGAGCCGGAAGCGGGCCTGGTCGGGCTCGAGCTTCGGCGGTACCGGGAGCCCGGGCAGCTGCTGCCGGACTTCGGACACGACCTCGGCGATGTCCGCCGCTCCGCTGCCCATCTCGCTGATCAGGAGCTGCGGATCGCGCTCGTGGACGTAGGCTCGGATGATCTGCATCCACGGCCAATAGGACGGAGCGCCGTCGCCCTCGTAACAGCGTCCCCAGAGCACCTGAGCCCCGCGCAGTCGGGCGTAGGTGGCAAGCTCTTCCGAGGTGCGGGTCTTGCCGATGCCCGGCTCACCCACCAGGAGCAGTACGCTGCCGCGAGCGGAGAGGCAGTCGTCGACGCCCGAGCGGAGCTTCTCGAGCTCTTCCTCGCGGCCGACGAAGACCCCACTGGCGAGGCGATCGAGGGGATTGACCGATGACGGCTCGTCGATGCGATCGGGCTCGGTGGAGACGGAGGTCGCGGTTTCGAGACGCTGGCGTACCGCATCCGCGCTCTGGGGACGCTTCTCGGGATCCTTCTCGAGGAGATCGAGGACGAGGGATTCGAGTCGCTCGGGGACGTCCTTGCTGTGCCAGGAGGGCGCTACCGGCGGCGTGTGGAGGTGCTGGGAGATGATCGCGACGGCGTCGTCGCCGAGGAAGGGAGGCCGCCCCGTCACGAGCTCGTAGAGGGTCGCGCCGAGGGCATAGAGATCGCTCCGGGCGTCGGGCACGCGGCCGAGTGCCTGCTCCGGCGCCATGTAGGCGGCGGTTCCGACCATCATCCCTTCGTGGGTGATGCGCGTGCGTTCCGTCGAGACCGCGAGGCCGAAGTCGCCGAGCTTGACGGTATCGTCGCGGGCGAGCCACACGTTGCCGGGCTTCAGGTCGCGGTGGACCACGCCGTGACCGTGGGCATGCTCGAGGGCGCAACAGAGCTCCGTCGCGATGCGCAGCACCTCCGACGTGGCCATGTGCCGCGACTCCCCCGCGTCCCGAAGACGCTGCTCGAGATCTCCGCCGGGCATGTACTCGCTCACGATGTAGAGCTGGCCGCCGTCCTCGCCGATGTCGTGGACGGTTGCGACGTTCGGGTGGTCGCCCAGGCGTGCCATGGCCTGGGCCTCGCGACGCACGCGCAGGCGAGCGGCTTCGTCGAGACCTTCGGCCTTGATCAGGGAGAGGGCGACCTCACGTTCGAGGCGTGTGTCCCAGGCGAGGTGGACACGCTTGCGGGCGCCCTCGCCGAGGAGCTCTCGGAGGTGGTAACGGCCAGCCGCGAAGGGCGTGGGCGCGGCCGCCGCCGGGAGGGGGCCTGAGGTCGAGCCCGCCCGGGGAGGCGACTCCTGGGAGGGGCTCGAGGTCGAGCGGCGGCCGCACTCATGGCAGAACTTCGCGGTCGAAGGGAGCTGGGTACCGCAGCCCGAGCAGGTGCGCTGGAGACCGGAGCCGCACTCCTGGCAGAACTTCGCCGTAGGCGGATTCTGGTGACGGCAGCCCTCGCATCTCATGGGCGCCGATTCTAACCGCAATGGCCTCGACCCTGTCGGGAGCCTTCGAGGCCTGGGGCGGTCGAGCGCCTCCGCTAGCGGCGGCGTCGGGCGAGGAGTGCGAGGCCGAGCCCCAGGAGCATCCCGCTCGCGGGCTCGGGAACCGGGGTCGCGCGGCTCCAGGCGAAGCCGCCGCCGGGGACGAAGCGTGCGGCGTCCCACCGCGTGAACACGATGTCGAGGTAGATGTCCTCCTCGAGCAGATGGAGCACTCCGGGAGCTCCGACCGTGCTCGGAGGAGACGAGAGCACCGCGGTCTGCCAGTCTGCGAAGGTCAGGCTCGCGTAGTTGCTGGCGATGACATCCCCGGCCGCGAGCCCCGGGTTGTTGAGCGTGAAGGCCCACGCTGTACCGGCCGGGCTGACGGCGGCGCCGCGCTGGAAGGCCGACTCGGCCAGGGGGTTGTAGATCCCCTCGATGCTGCCGCGGGTGATGGCCACCCGGTCGGTCAGGGCATCGACGTTCGCCGGATCCGTGGGGTCGGCGAAGGGGGCCTTCTCGAAGGAGACCATCGGGCCCGTCCAGACCGTCGCGCCCGAGATGGCGAGGGGGGTCAGGAGCAGGACCATCGCGACAAGTGGTCCGGCCTTCATGATCCCCAAGTGGGGCCCAGTGCCCCGATGTGTCATGGGGTTGGCGGCCGAGCTGCCTGCCCTTGGGGACGCAGGCGGGCGATCGGCGGTATCGTGCTCGCGCCCCCAACCCCCCCGAGTCCACGAGTCGAGGCATGCAGCAGAGCTCTCCCTATCTCTATCACGGCGCCGACGTCTCCTACTTCTCCGGCAAGGTGCGCCCCGCGTTCCCCCAGAAGAACCTCTGGGTTCGCGAGGTCGTGCCGAACATCAAGGAGATCCTGGCGAGGACCGGCGTCGCCTTCATCCCGGTGCTGATGACCCCCGAGGGTGAAGCCTGGCAGGACACGAGCGAGATTCTCGACCGGCTCGAGGCCGCACATCCCGAGCCTCCCCTCTACCCGCGCAGTCCCTTGCAGCGGGTCGTCGCCTATCTGATCGAGCTCTACGGCGACGAGGTCGGACTGCTGCCGGCGATGCACTACCGCTGGAGCTTCGAGGAGAGCGAGCGGAAGGCGCGCGTCGACTTTGCCCTCGGAAGCGGCAACCTGGCGGCGGCGAACCAGTTCGCGGATCGCATGACCCAGGGCAAGAACATGCTCGGGGTGAGCGACGCGACGGCGCCTGCGATCGAGGCCCACACCCGCCAGCTCCTCGACGCCCTCTGTGACCACTACGAGGGGCACCGTTTCCTGCTCGGCGATTCGATGTCTCTCGCCGACTGTGGGCTCATGGGTCCCTTCTACGGCCACCTCTTCCGCGACGCCGTTCCGCAGCGCCTTCTGATGCAGACCGCCTTCCAGGTCTGCTGCTGGATCGAGCGCATGAATCGCCCGCCCCTCGATCAGAAGGGCTGGCTGCCCGACGACGCCCTTGCCGGGACGCTCCCCCCCGTACTCGAGGTCATGGCCGAAGGCGTTCCGATGCTCCTCGAGGCCGTCGCGCGGATCGACGCATGGATCGACGCGAACCCGGGCGCCGATCTACCGCGCGCGATCGGCATGCTGAGCACGACCTTTCGCGACGCGGAGCTCTCGTGCATGTGTCGTCCCTACACCCTCTTCATGGTGCAGCGTCCGCTGGCCGCCTATGCGGCCCTCGACGACGTCGAACGCGCCCGGGTGGACGCGGCACTGACCGGCACCGGCTGGGAGCCCCTGCTCGCCTGCGCGCCGCGCCATCGGGTGGTGAAGCGCGGCAACGTGCTGGTCGTCGACGGCTGAACCGCTCGGGCGAGGCGCAGACTCCGGTGCAATCCCTCATGACGGCCTTCTCGGTGGCGCTGCTGCTGACTGCCTTCTTCGCCTTCCGCCACCAGCTGGGGCGAAGGCCCGGGGTGCTGGCCGTCTACTTCGCCCTGTTCATGGGCCTCGAGTGGATCGGGGAGCACTACTTCATTCCGCCGGGAGCGTTCGGGTCCGAGATCGCGATCGTGTGCCTCGTCCTGAGCGTGCCCTTCCTGGTAGCGACCTGGGTGTCCCAGCGTCGGACTGGCTCGGACGATCCCTCCGGCTCCTGATCGAAGCCGAAGCGTGGGGTTTCAGCGGCTCACGCGTGGATCGGCGGTCGGCGCGCTTCCCAGCCGGACGCGGCCTCGAGCTGGGCGGAGACGCGGAAGAGCAGGGCTTCTCGACCCGCGGCCGCCACGAGCTGCACGCCCACCGGGAGCCCGTCGGCGCTGAGGTGGAGCGGCAGCGAGATCGCCGGCTGCCCGGTGACGTTGAAGGGGATGCAGAAGGGGAGGAGCGCGCCGGAGCGCATGAAGGCGTCGAGGGGCGCGTCCGCCGACGGGACGATCTCGCCCACCCGCGGCGATGGGCGCGTCACCGTCGGAGTGACCAGCAGGTCGAAGCCGCCGCTCCACCACTGGAGCATCTCGCGGCGGAAGACGTTGTAGGCGTCCGTGGCTGCGATGAACTGCGTCGCCGTCACACCGCGACCGATCTCGGCCACCCGCCAGTTGTCGGCGTCGAGATCTTCGGGGCCGAGGCTGCGCCCGAGCAGATCCTCGAAGCGCTCCACGTCGCGTGCCTGGTTCGAGGAGATGACGTTCAGCACGTGGGGCGCCAGGAGGTCCGAGTGCAGGGGCGCGGGGGAATCGGCTTCGATGTTGTGGCCGAGGGCCTCGAGGGTCGTGAGGGCGCCCCGGATCGCGGCGTCGCACTCCGGGTCGAGCGGCTCGCCGTCGGGCTGACGCTCGACGTAGCCGATGCGGAGCACGCCCGGATCGGTACCGGGCTCCTCGGCATAGGG
>CALDCK010000308.1 GCA_937937315.1 uncultured bacterium | reverse complement strand
CACGGGGTGGCCGCGCGGACCCGGTCGCAGCGGCGGCGGCCGCGCCTCGATCGGAGCGAAACGCGGCTCGTGGGGTCGGTGGCAGGAGACACAGGTCGCGTACTGCTTCGGCCCCCACCAATGACCGACGCGCTTTCCGTGGACACCGGCGCGCCAGTCGTCGAGCTTCGCGCCGTGGCACTGGGTGCAGAGCCGCCACGACTCGTCGAAGCCGACCGCGACTCCGTCCGCCAGGTGGAGCTGGTCGCGATCATTCGCCTCGTGACAGTGCAGGCACCAGAGATCACCGTGGGCCAGCTCCAGCTCGTCGTGCTCGTCCTCGAGGGGCCGCACCGTGCGATCCGTGGGCTCGTCCTCGTGACAGTCGCTGCACGGGAAGTAGTCCGGGTCGGGCTCGGGGGACGCCAGCAGCTCGGGCGGCGGCTCCGGCGGAAGCGTCCGCTTCGCGTAGGCCGGCCCGGTCTGCGGACCCAGCGAGAAGTAGAGTGCCTGGAAGACGACCAGGCCCGCGAAGACGCAGCCGAGCGCGACCCACATCGCCAGCTGTCGCGGCGGAGGTGAATCACCTCGGTGCGGATCCGTTCCAGCCACGCAGCTCCTTTCGTCCCCAGAAGGCGCATCGCACTTGTGCAACCCATGTGCCCGACGTCCGCTGCGGCCTGGGCTGTGGAGATTCGACTCGCTGAACCGTCGCGCCCCAGCTTCCGAGTCGAAGTGGGGCGTTTCGGTGCTGCTCTCGAGGCGCCGGGCCGAATCGGCCTCCAGGGGGCTCCAGCGGCTGAACGCGTCGGCACGGCGATTGCTCAATGTCGGGACGTCCAGGGAGTGCGGGCTCTGGCGCGACCCGGCGTCGGGCCTCGAGAAAGGCGATATGGGGAGCGACCTCGAGGCGATTCGCGAGCAGCTCAGCGAGTTGGAGCGTCGGCTCGACGAGGTTCAGTGGCGACTGTCCAGGCTCGAGGCGAAGTCCGCCGTGACGCGAGCGGATACGACGCCGCGCGGACCTCCCGCGCGGCGGGTCGAGACTGGGATTCCTGCGGACGAGGAGGGCAGCGGACCGGGGTTCGCATCGGGGAACGTCGCCCTGGTGGGACGAACGCTGGTCGTGCTGGGGGGCGCCTTCGTCTTCCGCGCCGTCAGCGATCGCGAGCTGATCGCCCCCGTCGCCGGAGCGCTCGCGGCCCTGCTCTACGCGGCGTTCTGGCTGCTCCAGTGCGACCGCAGCGCCAGCCGCGGGCAGCGCGATAGCGCGATCGTCCATGGCATCGTCGGACTGGGGATCGCCCACCCGCTGATCTGGGAGACGACGCTCCGCTTCGAGCTCCTGGGCGCGGCGGAGGCTGCGGGCCTGCTGGCACTCGTCAGCGTGCTCGGCATCGGCGTCGCCGCGCGACGAGATCTTCCGATGGTCGGCTGGGTCGCCACGATCTCCCACGTGGGCAGCTGTCTCGCACTGATGGTTGCCACCCATGCGTTCGTGCCCCTCACCCTCGCCCTCCTCGCGGGCGCGGCCGCGGTCGAGGCGTCCTCACACCGAAACCGGCTGGCGGCGCTGCGTTGGCCGGCGGCGCTGGGCGTCGACCTCGCGGCAGTGTTGCTCGTCGGCGCGAGCCTCCACCATGCGAGCGCCGAAGCGACGGAGCAGGCGGCAAGTGGCGCCGAGATCACGACACTGCTGGGCATTCCGCTGCTCTACCTGACCCACGCCGCCCTGCGAACCCTGAAGCACACCCGATCACTGTCCGCCTTCGAGGTGATCCAGACCGCCACGGCGCTGCTGCTGGGCATCGGCGGCGCGGTGAAGCTCCAGCTGGCGGAAGCACTGAGCACGACACCCCTTGGCGTCACGCTCCTGCTGCTGGGCATCGGACTCTACGGCGCGACCTTCTCGCGGGTCGAGGGACGACCGGATCGCGAGCCGACCTTCAGCACCTGGACCGCCTTCGCCGGACTGCTGGTCCTCGCGGGCTGTGCTCTCGCGCTGCCCTGGGGCGGCATCGCCCTCGCGGTTGTCTGGAGCGGCCTGGCTGCCCTCGCGGTGGGGCTCGGCGTCGCGCAGCGTTTCGACCGCGTCACGCTCTTCTCCCACGCCGTCGCCTATGCGGCTGCGGCGGCGACCACTTCCGGGCTCCTCGCCGCCTCTGCCGATGGAATGCTTGCGGCCCCGGACGCGTGGCGTCCGATCCAGCCGGCAGCGGTGGGCGTGGCGCTCCTGATCGCAGGCGCCCTGACCGCGCTGCTATGGACGCGCCCTCGCGGGGCATCCGGGCTCGCCTACGTGCCCACCGCGTTCCTGGTCGCGCTGCTGCTGAGCGCTGTCGCCGGCCTCGCGGTGCGGGGCCTCGCCCGGCTCGGCCCAGGCGAAACCGACGCTGCCTCCGCCGCGGCCCTCCTGGCCACGACCCGGACCGCCGTGATCGCGCTGGCCGCGGTCGCGCTGGCGTGGACGGCTCGGCGCCGGTCGCTCCCCGAGCTGCGCTGGGTCGTGCCCCCCCTGCTCGCGGTCGGAGCCGTGAAGCTCCTGTGGGAGGACCTCCGCATCGGCGACCCCCTCACCTTGTTCGCGGGGCTCGCGCTCTACGGAGGCGCGCTGATCGCAATCCCGCGACTGCTGCGCTCCGGTCGCGCCGAGGCCCCCCGAGGCGCGATCAGGGCCGAGCGTGCAGTGCAAAATCCTCGGACAGGGCCTCCAGCAGCGGAGCGTCCCGAGCGTAGAGATCCCGCTTGAAGCCTACGCGGCCCTCTTGCACCAGATCCACCGTCCAGTAGAGGAGGATCACCGGCTCGGGCTCGGGAAGCAGAACGGTGCGCGTCTCTCGCGAGTCGACGACCCCGGTGATCGCCTCGGCGCTCCATTCCTGGGGATCGTTCAGCAGGAGGCGAGCGAGCTCGAAGGGCTGCTCGACCCGGATGCAGCCGGAGCTGAACGCGCGCTCGGTGCGATCGAAGAGCCCGCGGCTCGGCGTGTCGTGCAGGAAGACGAGGTGCTCGTTCGGGAACATGAACTTCACCAGACCCAGGGCGTTGCTCGGCCCTGGATCCTGGACGAGTCGGTAGGGGAAGGGAGCGGCGGGATAGCGCGACCAGTCGACGGCGCTCGAGCTCACCTCGTTCCCGTCTCCGTCGATCACCCGGATGTTGCGCTCCGAGAGGTAGGTCGGGTCGCGCTGGACGGCGGGCAGGGTGTCCTTGTGCAGGATCCCGGGCGGGATGGTCCAGGTGGGGTTGAAGTCCAGATAGCGAATCCGTGACCTGAAGACCGGTGTCGCGCGAAAGGGCCGTCCGACCTGGACGCGCGTGGTCCAGACGATCTGGTCGTCGCGGAAGAGCCGCAGCTCGAAGCCGGCGATGTCGACGAGGAGGAAGTCGCCGGAGAGATCGTGGAGGACCCAGCGCGCCCGCTCCAGGTTCACGCGGATCTGATCGATCCGCGCATCGACCGGGACGTTCAGCTCGGCGAGCGTTCCCTTCCCCGCGACGCCGTCGGCCTCCAGACCGTGGCGGGCCTGGAAGCGCTCCACCGCCTGCTCGAGGCCCGAGTCGAAGGCCCCGCCTTCGTCGCCCCGCGGAAGATCCCCCGTCGCGGCCAGCCGCGCGCGAAGTGCAGTGACCCGCGGACCCGTCGCGCCGAGCTCGAGCTTCGGTCCGTCGGGCACGGGCTCCCAGCCGCCCTCGTCGCGGATTCGCCGGTAGCGGGCCAGGGCGACCAGGCCGCGGCGATAGATGGCGTGGGGCGGGCGATGGGCAAGGATCGCGGACTCGGCCGAGTCGGCGGCGACGATCTGCTGCAGGATGACCACCGGCTCGAGGTCGTCGATCTCGCGGGTCATGTTCCAGTGCGGATCGAGGTCGCGGGCGCTCACCTTGCCGAACTCGAGGTGGTAGACGCGACGCGCCACGGCGTCGCTGAGCAGCAGGTCGTAGCCCGCCAGCGCGGTCGGCGTGCGGACGGCGGGGTCGCGAAGCCTTCGCTGCATCGCCCGCAGGGCGCTGCGGTGGTAGTCCTCGGGATCGAGTCCATCCTCGACGCTCGCCTCGACGGCGCGCAGGATCGACTCGTCGTCCCCGACGCCCCAGACCGGGGCAAAGCCGCGCTCCTCGTAGAGATCCGCCAGCAGCGGCCCCGCAGCGATCCGGCGATCGGCGACCTCGAGCCCGTCGCCGAAGCGCATCTCCTCCACCGCCTGCCGGATGGCCGCTTCGACGGCGACCCTCTGGGGCGAACGCGGAGCCGCCGGGGACTCCTGACCGTGGGCCAGCGTCGACAGAGTCCAGGAAGCGATCGTCGCGAGCACGAGCCCGCGGCGGCGGGTGCACATCAGCCGTTCCAGCGACGCACCCGTCCCACGTCGAGGTGGACGAAGTCGCTGCCGGCGTAGTAGCCGACTCCGCCGCGCTGCATGGCCAGGGCCACGTCGCGGATGGCGGCGCTGGGGACGTCGGCGAGACGGATGTCGATGGCCTCACCTCGCATGTGCAGGCTGCGCGTGCCGACGCCCCGACCCTGGGCCCGCAGCCGGGCGTTCGTCCGGGGCGACCGGTAGCCCGAGATCACCTGGAGGGGGGCGCGGCTTCCGGTCCGGCGCTGCACCTCGTGGAGCAGGTCGAGCAGCGCCGGATCGATGGGATGCACCTCGTCGCTGTAGTGATCGCGAAGGACCCGATCCACCTGGGCGAGGGCGTCGGACAGGTAGGCACCGCCCTCGGCGTAGGCGACGCTCAGGCGCTCCCCCGTGTGCAGGTGGTCGAAGGTGAGCGTTCGCACCGACGGCTCTCGTGCCGCTCGCGCGCTCCACGGAACCGCCGACAGGAGCATCGCCGCGCCAGCGCCACGAACGAAGTCGCGCCGGGAGAGTCCAGGGAGGGGTGCAGGACGGGCTCGGTTCACGCTGGGGCCTCCACGGCGTTGGGGTGCACGCCGCGGGGGGACCCGAGTCGATGCACCTGCGAATCTAACGAGGCCTGGCCGCTGGGCAAGCCCGAGCGGAGCCTCCCCTGCCCTATCGGTAGGACCCCGGCTCCGGTTGTGTCACGGTCGAACCCGAGGGCGCGGGCGATCCCGGCTCCGCCAGGGGGCGGCAGACGATGGCGCCGGCATCGGCCGGGGGCACGCCCAGGGCGCGGAGCGCCGCGGCGGCGACGCCGGATTCGTGATCCGGAGCGGCGCGCCCGTCGAGGATCGCCTGGATGCCCATGGCCGCGATCCCGATGACGGCGTCCTGGGCCACCGCCATCGATTCGACCTGGAACCGGCCCGCATCGATGCCGGCCTGGAGATCCGCCGTGACGTTCTCGCGCAGGCGGGACCCCACCCCTCCTTCTCGCCCCAGCAGGCGCAGCAGCGCCCAGGCCCAGCTCGGATCGACCCGCGCCCAGCCGACGAAGACGCGGATTCCGATCGCTACGAACTCCGCCGGGTCCTCGCGCTGGCCGAAGCTGGCGACGACCGCGCTGCTCAGCCGGTCCGCCAGATGGGACGCCACCGCCTCCAGCAGCTCATCGCGGCTGCGAAAGTGGTTGTAGAACGTGCCGTTGGCGACGCCCGCCTCGGCGGCGATGGCGTGGATGGGCGCGGCGCCGGGGCCGCGGGCCGCAAACACCCGAACCGCGGCGTCCAGTAGATCGCGGCGGGTCCGCTCGCGCTTTCCGAGGGCCATCGGCATGTCCCCAGTATTGATGAATCTCTCGAAATTGACAACTTCCTCATTTTCTGATCTCCTGAGGTCGGACTGGGACGACTCGAGAATCCGGTGGTCCACCTCACGTGACGGCGACATCACAGGGCTTTGGCCCCGGCAATCCCCACGGACTGCTTCTCTACGACTTCGGCGCATCTCCCTGCGCCCGGCGCGTCCGCATCTCCCTGCTCGAGAAGGGCCTGACGTGGGACACCCAGACGATCGATCTGAGTCGGCTCGAGCAGCGCGACCCGGACTACCTGAAGATCAATCCGAACGGCTTCGTGCCGACCCTCGCCCACGGAGAGCGGGTGGTCTTCGAATCGAACGCAATCACCGAGTACCTGGACGACGCCTTTCCCGAGCGCCCTCTGTATCCGGACGATCCCTGGGAGCTGGCCCGGGTCAAGCTCTGGCAGGTCGCCGAGGCCGCGATGGCGAAGGACTTCCGGACGCTCATGTACCAGCGGGTGATGGGCGTCGTGATCCGCCTGACGCGCAGCCTCGACGAGGCCCTCGCCGTGGCCCGCCGCTCCACCGAAGACCCGGCGGACCTGGCCTGGGAGGAGCGCGTGTGGCGGCTCGAGGTGCTGACCCCTGACGAGGAGGTCGCCTTCGAGGCCCGGCTCGTCGGCTGGATCGAGAAGCTCGAGGCGGCGCTCGAGGGGAGGCAGTACCTCGTCGGGGATCGCTTCACCCAGGCCGAGGTGTCGGTCTATCCGCGGGTGATGATGTTCCCCTTCGTCTGGATCCACATCGCGCCCACGCGCTTCCCGAACGTCGCGGCGTGGATGAAGCGCCTCCAGGGCCGCCGATCCTTCACCTCCACCCTGTCGGAGCAGGACAAGGGCCTGATCCGTCTCGCCGGCACCCCGATCATCCCGTGGCTCCAGCGCACCCTGCGCAAACCCGCCGCGGAGCTCGGCTGGAGCGAGCGCGCGCGTCTCGCCCTGGCGCGGCGCGCCTTCCTGCGGGTGACCGGGGAGGGCGATGCCGGTCCGACACCCGGGGCGCGCCCCCCGATCCGAACCCCCCGCAGCGGGGAGATCCCCCCCGGCCGCTTCCCCACCCGGACGTCCCAGCGCGAGGTCGCGCCCCCCGGCGACGAACCCCTCGTGCTCTACGACGACCCGCACTCTCCCCACGCGCGCCGGATCCGCATCCTGCTGCGCGAGAAAGGCCTCGCCTGGCGGACCGAGGCGACGGACCTGCTGCGCCTCGCCCAGAAGAGTCCCGACTTCCTCGCGGTCAATCCCCACGGCGAGGTTCCCGCGTTGCGCCACGGCGAGCGCGTGCTCTACGACTCCTCGCTCATCGCCGAGTACCTGGAGCAGAACTTCCGGGATGACGACCGTCCCCGTTTCCTCCCCGACGACGCATGGGAAGCGGCCCAGGTTCGCATGTGGCTCGCCCTCGAGGCGGGAAGCCACAAGGAGCTCCGCCCCCTCTTCCACCTCCACGTGATCCGTCCCGCGCTGCGCGAGGCGGGGGCCCGGGCCGAGGACGTCGACGCGTGGGTCGTGCCCGGCGTCGCGGTAGAGCATCGCGACTGGCTGCGCCACGTGATCGCTGGCACCCATCGCTTCGACACGAGCCCGGAGCTGGCCCGGGGCATCCTCCTCAAGAAGCTGGAAGGCGTCGAGCAACACCTGTCGGCGCGCAGCCACTTCGTCGGAGACGCACCCACCCTGGCGGACCTGGCGTGGTACACGCGCCTCGACCTCCTTCCCCGGCTCGGCACCGATCTCGACCCGGATCGTCACACCCACCTGAAGCGCTGGCTCGGCGAGATGCGGGACCGCTTCGCGAGGAGCGATGGATGAGCCTGAGGCTCCCTGATGAGCACAGGCGAGATCGAGACCGTCGACGGCTGGGAGCCGGGCGAAATCGCGGAACGGGTGGGGATCGGCAGCGTCGAGGTGCACTCCTGGATCGCCGCCTGCGCCGCGGCCCGCGCCGCCGGCGCCGATCCACCGGAGATCGGCTTCTACGCGCCGATCGTGGAGTACGGCATCGGCTTCGGGCTGCTGCGCGCGAGCGCGTCCTGAAGACGCGACACTCCCCACCCATTCCCTCTCTCGAAGTGGAGCCCCCATGCGACCCTCCCGACGTGGAGCCCTCTTGCGGCTCTCCCTCGCCCCCCTGCTCGCCGCCCTAGCCTGCGGTGCGCCGGAGCCATCCCCCTTCGCGACCTCGGAGCACGACGTCCACCCGGCGCTGCTGGCCCAGACCGCCGAGTTCGAGCCCCGCGTCCACTCGGTGACGGACCGGGTGCACGTGGCGGTGGGCTACGCCCTCGGCAACTCGATCCTCGTCGAGGGAACGCAGTGCGACTTCGTGGTGGACGTGACCGAGTCGATCGAGACGGCGAAGGAGGTGAGGCGCGCCTTCGAGAACCTCTCGACCCGACCGATCGGCGCCCTCGTCTACACCCACAACCACGCCGACCACATCTTCGGCGCCCGCGGCTTCGTTCCGGAAGGAACCGTCGACGTGTACGCCAACGCCCGCACCGAGGCCCTGGTCCACCGGGTGGTGAGCGTGCTGCGACCCATCATCTCGGCCCGAAGCGACCGCATGTTCGGCACGCTCCTCCCGACCGAAGGCCCGGACCGGATCGAGAACGCCGGCATCGGCCCCGCCCTCGCCATCGGCCACGGCGGGGGCACGATCAGCTGGCTGCCTCCCACCCACACCTTCGACGACCGACTCGAGGCGACGATCTGCGGTCGGCGGGTCGTCCTCGTCCACGCCCCCGGCGAGACCGACGACCAGATCTTCGTCTGGCTCCCCGACGAGCGCGTCCTCCTGCCGGGCGACAACGTCTACAAGGCCTTCCCCAATCTCTACACCATCCGCGGCACGCCCTACCGGGACGTCCTGCGCTGGGTGGCGAGCCTCGACGCCATGCGCGCCCTCGAGCCGGATCACCTGGTGATGAGCCACACGCGTCCCCTCTCGGGAAGCGCAGCCATCGCCGACGTCCTCACCGCCTACCGGGACGCCGTGCAGTACGTCCACGACCAGACCGTGCGCGGCATGAACCGGGGACTCACGCCGGACGAGCTGGTGGAGCGCGTGCGCCTTCCGGAGCACCTGGCGACGCACCCCTATCTCCAGGAGCTCTACGGCACCGTCGAATGGTCGGTCCGGAACATCTTCCAGGGCTACCTGGGATGGTTCGACGGCGATGCGGCCACGCTGCTGCCCGCCGCGCCCGCGGAGCGGGCCGCGGGCTACGTCGAGCTCGCCGGGGGCCAGGAGGCGCTGCTCGCCGTCGCCCGCGAACGACTCGACGCCGGACACCCCGCCTTCGCCGCCGAGCTGGCGGGTCACGTGCTCCGCCTCGAGCCCGAGGATCGCGCGGCGCGGAGCCTCCAGGCCGAGGCCCTGCGCAGTCTGGGGCGCGCCCAGTCGAGCCCGAACGGTCGCCACTTCTTCCTCACCCAGGCCCTCGAGCTGGAGGGTCGGGTCACCGCCGGCGGCGACCTCGAGATCACCGACGCCGTAGCCCAGGTGCTCGAGGCGATCCCCATCGGCCGCTTCATCGAGGCGATGCCGGTGAACCTGGATCCGGAGAAGTCCGACGACGCCGACCTCCGGGTCGGCTTCGACTTCGGCGAAGCCGGCGCCTACGGCATTCACGTGCGACGGGGCGTCGCCGAGGTGCGCCCCGGGCTTCCGGCGGAGACGGACCTGCTGGTGCGCACCTCACCCGCGGTGTGGAAAGACCTGGTCACGGGCCGCCGCAACGCCGCCCTCGTCATGGCGACCCTCGATCTCGAGGGAAGCCGCCTCGATCTGGTGCGCTTCCTCTCCTGGTTTGCACCGGGCTAGCTCGCTCCGCGTCGATCTGTAGCGAATCCAATACATCGCAAGGGGATGCCGCTGACTTTCCCCCTCGAATGTCCCGGGATGTGGTGCCGCGAGACCCCGATCCGTGATACGAATTGCCCACGGCGCCATCGAACGTGCGCCATGGAGGGAATCGTGACTCGAGCTCTGGCAATCGTTTCCGTACTCATCTTCTCCACCGGGATGGTGGGCTGCATCGGCGCACCCGTCGTTCCGCCCACCGGCCTGATCTACACCGACATGGACGCCCCGCTCTCCCTGGGTGGCGGCGGTCGTGACGTCGGCAGCAAGCGCGGCGAGTCCAGCGTGACGGCGATCCTCGGTCTCTTCTCGACCGGCGACGGCAGCGTGAAGAAGGCCGCCGCAAATGGTCGCATCACCCAGATCAAGCACGTGGACTACAACTTCCGCAACATCATCGGGATCTACCAGGAGTACACCACGGTCGTGTACGGAGACTGAGCCGTGAAACGACTCCTACGATTCACCACGCTGCTGGGAGTGGCGGTCTTCGCCACGGCCTGCGCGGGACCTGGCGGCGCCGCCAGACCCGACGCGCCCTTCCGCATGATTGCCGGATACAAGGCCGGGGTGATCCCGCCGCTCGGGCTCATCTACAGCCATGTCAAGGCGCCACTTGGTGCGACTCCCACGACCCTCGGTCCGAAGACGGGGCGCTCTACGGTCCACGAGATCGGGCTACCGCCGCTGCCCCTGCCGGGGCTGTACACCGGGATCAATCTCGTCTCCTGGGGAGACGCCTCGGAGAAGGCCGCGACCGCCGACGGCGGCATCAGCCAGATCGACCAGTTGGACTACGAGTTCGAGTCCTACTTCTGGATCTACAAGAAGTTCACCACCGAGGTGACGGGCC
>CALDCK010000307.1 GCA_937937315.1 uncultured bacterium | reverse complement strand
GCCCCGGGCGACGCCGAAACGGTCTGGGACGCCGTGATGGAGTCGGGCGAGTCCTACGCGCTGCGTCCGGCGGGGAATGTGGCCCTCGAGATGGTGCGGATCGAGGCCGGGCTGCTGCTCATCGACGCGGACTTCACCTCGGCGAAGCAGACGATGTTCGCGGTGCAGAAGTCCACGCCCTACGAGCTCGGTCTGGGCTGGACCGTGAAGCTCGGCAAGGAGTACTTCGTGGGCCAGGAGGCCCTGCGAGAGGAGAAGGCGCGGGGAGCGGCGAAGGCGACGGTGGGCCTCGAGATCGACATCAAGGCCCTCGAGAAGATCTACGCGCGCTTCGCCATGCCGCTGCACCTTCCCTACACGGCTTGGAACGACTCGATCCCTCTCTACAGCGATGACGAGGGACGGTCCCACGTGGGCAAGGCCACCAGCGGCGCCTGGTCTCCGATCCTCAAGCGCTACGTCGTGATCGGCCGGGTCGCTTCCGCCCACGGAGGGATCGGTACAAAGCTGCGTATGGAGGTTCATGTGGAGGGAGAGCGATTCACGGTTCCGGCCGTGGTGGTCCCGATGCCCTTCTTCGATCCGCCGCGCAAGAAGGAATAGAGGCTCGAACGAGGCGCCAGCGCCTCTGGAGTGGATGCATGTCTCAGGAATACGATGCGATCGTCGTCGGTGGGGGCCACAACGGCCTGACCTGCGCCGCCTATCTCGCGAAGGCCGGGCGCAAGACCCTGGTGCTCGAACGGCGTCATCTGCTCGGCGGCGCCGCCGTGTCCGAGGAGATCTACCCGGGCTTCACCTACACCATCTGTTCCTACGTGGTGAGCCTGCTGCGGCCCGAGGTGATCCAGGAGCTCGAGCTCGCGAAGCACGGGCTCCAGATCATGCCCCTCGACAGCGCCTTCGCACCGATGGAGAACGGCGACTCCTTCGCGAACTACGCCGACCCCGCCGCCACCCGCGAGGAGATCCGCCGCCACTCCGAGCGGGACGCCGAAAACTACTCGAAGTTCAGCCAGGTCATGTACGAGATGGCCTTCGCCGTGAAGCCCATCATCGGGATGGTGCCGCCGGATCCGGCCGGTCCCGGCATGCGCGGGCTGCGCGACATGCGCGACCTCTTCAAGCACATCCACGGCCTGGGCAAGCGCACCTTCCACGACCTCACGAAGGTCATGACCATGAGCGTGGCCGACCTCCTCGAGGAGTACTTCGAGGCCGACATCGTGAAGGCTCTGTTCGCCCTCAACGGCATCATCGGCACGAAGCTCGGGCCGCAGTCGCCGGGCACGGCCTACGTCCTGCTCCACCACTACATGGGCGAGCTCGACGGTGCCTTCACCGCCTGGGGCGGTCAGCGCGGGGGCACCGGCGGCGTGAGCGAAGCCATCGCCAGCGCCGCTCGCAGCTACGGCGCGGAGATCCGGGTGAACGCCCCGGTGGCTCAGGTGATCGTGAAGAACGGTCGGGCCGTGGGCGTGGCCCTCGAGAACGGCGACGAGATCCGGGCGAAGACGGTGGTGTCGGCGGCGGATCCGCGGGTCACGTTCCGCAAGCTCGTGGACGAGAAGGACCTGCCCGAGGATCTCGTCACGGCCATCGACAACTTCAAGTTCCGCGGCTCCTCGGGGAAGGTGAACCTCGCCCTCGATGCGCTGCCAAAGTTCACGGCCATGAAGGACCCGTCGCTGATCTCCGGCATGATGGAGATCTGTCCGTCCATGGACTACCTCGAGCGCGCCTACGACGACGCCGCCTACGGCGGCTTCTCGAAGCGCCCCTACATGGACATCATCATCCCCACTACCGTCGACCCGACGATGGCGCCTCCGGGCAAGCACGTGATGTCGATCTTCGTGCAGTACGCGTCCTACGACATGCCCGAGTACGGCGATCGCGACCAGCAGCGCGACGCCTTCGGCAACGCGGTGGTCGACACGCTCACCGAGTTCGCGCCGAACCTGAAGGACATCATCCTGCACAAGCAGGTGCTGACGCCCTGGGACATCGAGCAGCAGATCGGGATGGCCGAGGGCAACATCTTCGCCGGAGAGCTCACCCTGGATCAGCTCTTCTTCGCGAGGCCGGCGCCGGGCGTGGCGGACTACCGCACCCCGATCCGAAGCTACTACCAGTGCGGCTCCGGGACACACCCGGGCGGCGGGATCACAGGCGGTCCGGGGCGGCTGGGCGCACTCGAGATCCTGAGGGACAAGGCGTGAGCGAATTCGACGTCATCGTCATCGGAGCGGGACACAACGGGCTGGTCACGGCGGGCACCCTGGCGAAGGCCGGGCGCCGCGTGCTCGTGCTGGAGGCGCGAGACGTGGTGGGCGGCGCCGCCGTCACCGAAGAGCTCTTCCCCGGCTACCGGGTCTCGCCCTGCGCCGACGGCGCCGGCTACCTGGCGCCGGAGGTCGTGCGGGACCTGAAGCTCGAGTCCCACGGGCTCGAGATCGTGCCGACGGATCCGGTGGCCTGGTCACCCCAACCCGACGGCACCCACCTCACCTTCTGGCGCGACACGGCTCGCACCGCCAAGGAGATCGAGCGCTTCTCTGCGGCCGATGCCCGGTCCTATCCCCGCTTCGTGGCGCTGATGCAGAAGCTCGCCGGGGTCGTGGGGGGGCTGGCACGGATCACTCCGCCGGACATCCCGGACGTGGGCTGGAAGGACCTGCCGCCTCTGCTCAAGCTCGCCGGGCCCGTGCGCGCGATGGGTCGGGCTCACGTGGCGGACCTGCTGCGGATCCTGCCCATGCCGGTGTCGGATCTGCTGAACGAGTTCTTCGAGTCCGACGCGGTGAAGGCCGCGATCGCCACGAATGCCGTGCGCGACATCACCTGGGGCCCGAAGGAGGCCGGTACGGCCTATACGCTGCTCTATTACTGGGCCCTCAGCGGCACGGGGCTCTTCCGCTCCGCCGGGGTCGTGCGCGGCGGTATGGGAGGCCTCACCGGCGCCCTGGCAGCGGCGGCCCGGAGCTTCGGGGCCGAGATCCGCACGGGGGCTGCGGTCTCGCGCGTGGTGGTGAAGGAGCGCCGGGCAACCGGGGTCGTCCTCGAGGGCGGCGAGGAGATCGCCGCCGGCGTGGTCGTCTCGAACGCGAACCTGCGCAGGACCTTCTTCGAGATGCTCGATCCGACCCGGCTCGACCCCACCTTCGTGAAGCACGTGCAGAACGTGAAGTACCGGGGCTCGGCGGCGCGGATCCACCTGGCGCTGCGCGGGCTTCCCGAGTTCACGGCGCTGAAGGACTCCGACGGCGACGAGCTCCTGCGCGGGGCGATCCAGATCGCGCCCACGATGGATGCGATCCAGCGCGCCTACGACGCGACGAAGTACGGGGAGTTCTCCTCGCAACCGGTGCTCGACGTGCTGATTCCCACCCTCAGTGATCCGACCCTGGCGCCCGAAGGGCACCACGTGCTGTCGATTACGGCGAAGTTCGCACCCTACGCGCTGCGCGGGGAGAGCTGGGAGGATCGGCGCGAGGCTTTCACCGACCGGGTGATCGACGTGCTGGCCGAGTACGCCCCGAAGATCCGCGACCAGATCGTTCATCGGCACACACGGGTGCCGCCGGATCTCGAGTCGGGCTTCGGGCTGCCCGGCGGCAACGGCAACCACGGCGAGATGACCCTCGACCAGTTCTTCCACATGCGCCCGATCCCGGGCCACGCGGACTACGGCACGCCCTACGCGGGGCTCTACCTCTGCGGCGCGGCGACGCACCCCGGAGGAGGGGTCACCGGCATTCCCGGGCAGAACGCGGCGCGGGAGATCTTGAAGCGGAAGTAGGGTCGGGGCGCCTCGTGGCGGTCAGGAGCCCTTCGCCAGGCGGGCCTCCTGCCAGCGGAGCGCTGCCTTCGGGCCCTCCTGCTCCAGGATCCGGTTGAACTCTCGCGACTCGGGCGTCTCGCTGGCCTCGATCAGCACGTCGAGCTCGAGGCCCTGCCGCAGGGCCTGGCGCAGCCCCATGATGTCGGCGCTGCGGTTGATGGCCTGCTTCGTGAGATCGACGGCGATGCGGTCGTTGATCGCGATGGAGTGGGCCACGGCCAGGGCCTCGGCCTCCAGCTCGTCCGGGGGCACGACCCGATTCACGAGGCCGAGGGCCTGGGCACGCTCGGCCGAGATGCGGTCGTTGCCGGTGAGGAGCAGCTCCTTCGCCTGCTTGTGGCCCATCACCCAGGGCAGGATCAGCGCCACGATGCCGCTGCCGAACTTCACCTCGGGGGCCCCGAAGCGGCAGCCCTCGGCGGCGAGGGTGATGTCGCAGGCGACGGCCAGCTCCATGCCGCTGCCGAGGCAGTAGGTGTGGACCGCCGCGATGGTGACCTTCGGCGAGTCCCAGAAGCGCAGGATCACATCGAGGTCGTGCTCGAGCTCGGTGCGCAGGAACTCGATCTTGTCCCCGTCGCCTGGATCGCCCATCTCGAGGTCGAAGCCCGCCGAGAAGGCGCGCCCGGCGCCCTGGAGCACGACGCAGCGGACGGCGTCGTCGGCTTCGGCCCGGTCGAGAGCCTCGCCCAGCTCGCGCACCATGCGCGCGTCGATGGCGTTGAGCTTGTCGGGGCGGTTGAGGGTGAGCAGGGCCACGGGGCCCCGGGTCTCGTAGAGAACGGTCGGCTCGGCAGTGTTGTCGGACATGGGGGCAGGATACAGGGAGCGCGGGGCCCGGTGTCGAGGGGGGCACGCGGCGAAGTGCGGCCACGGGGGCGCCGTTCAGCAGCTCAGGCGACGGGGTGCAGGGAGCGCGGTGGCTGCGTCTACGGAGCGCAGGGAAGGGGGGCCCCGCCGGCCCTGCGCTGGAAGTTCCGCGCGAGGCGGCTGCAGGCCTGATCGGAGCCGGAGGGCTCGGGGCCATCGCAGTCGAGGGCCTCGCAGTAGGCGTGGCAGAGGCCGTGGGCGCCGGGTGGGAGGTCCGCCTCGTCGCAGCCGAGGGTGTAGGTGATCACGAGCCGCGGCCTGGCCAGGGAATCCTCGCTCTCCCGCGAGACGAAGCGCTTCGCCGTCGAGGACGTCGCCTCGTTGCCCAGTAGCAGCCAGCCGTGATTGCTGGCCGGTTCGTCGAGCCATTCCTGGAGGTCATCCAGCAGCTCCGGCGTCGCCGGCCAGACCTGGATCGGTTCGGTCTCGACCTGGGTGACGCTGCTCGGGAACGGGTCGAAGTCGCCGCCGGGCTGGCTCCAGAGCGTCGTGTCGTAGCTCGTGTGGAGCCAGGTGGCGTCCCCGGGTTGGGCCGGGGCGCCGCCGCCCCCGGAAGAGAAGGAGGGGCCCTCGGTCCAGGGGGTGAGGACGCGGTGGAGGCCGAGGAGCGAGGGGGTCTGGTTCGAGCGGGTGAGGCTGAGGATGAGCTCGGCGTGGGTGATCCAGGCCCCGGCGGGCAGGGCGGCAGCGACGTCGAAGCGGAGCAGGCCGCGCCGGATGGATCGCTGCGACTGGCCCGTACGACCCACGAAGAGGAAGCCCTGGCCATTGGCGAGGGTCCCGTCCGGCCGCTCGATGAGGGTGGCGTCCTGGTCGGGCTCGAGCACCCGCATCTCCGCCGAGGCCGGGACGGGGGTGAAGAAGGCGAGAGCCGCCAGGATCGCGGCGAAGCGGATCCCACTCCCCCGCTCGCGTTCCGCCCTGGGGTGGCCGGACCCGGTCGTCATTCGCGGGGTGGGGCATCGCTCCTCAGGGTAGCCCTGTGCTCGACGCCCCCGCGCCACGAGAGACGCCGAGAGGTTGGGCACGGCCGTTGCACATCCACTGGACGGGAGGAGTTTATCCATGTCCATCATTCGTCGTCTCCGCATCCTTCTCGTCGCATCGATGTTACTGCTGGGGGTGTCCGCGGGCGCCGACCTCGTGACGGTGGCGCCGAGCCAGGACAACAGCATGTACTCCGAAGCGGGAGACGTAAACAACGATCTCAGCAACGGCGCGGGAGACTACCTGTTCTCGGGCGCCACGAAGGACTCCTCTCCCGGCAACCTGATCCTGCGCCGTGCCCTGTTGGCCTTCGACGTGGCGGCCGCCGTGCCCGCGGACTCCACCATCAACTCGGTCACGCTCACGCTCTTCGTGTCGCGCACGAAGAGCGGGAACGAGACCGTCGATCTGCACCGCGTCGTCGCCGAT
>CALDCK010000306.1 GCA_937937315.1 uncultured bacterium | reverse complement strand
CTGATCTGGAGCATGGACTTCTGACCGCGCGGCTCCGCCGCGTGCAGATCGAGCGCCGCGCTCCTACGCTCCTCGAACGATGAGGTTCGCACGATGAAGCTTCGCGAGTCGACGGGCGCCGCGCTCGCCCTCCTCCTGGGTATGGTCACTCTCGCCGTCGGCTGCGCGACTCCGGTCGGGGTGCGCGAGGTTCCTCGTCAGGCGGCTCACCGCGTTCTGACTGCGAACGCGATCTCCCGCAGCGAAGCGAGCCTCGCGTCGCGCACGGTGCTGCTTCGGTTGGGTCTCCTCGAGCGCTTCGAGAGGAATCCGGAGGGGGCGCTTCGCGCGCTTCACGAGTGGACCCTCGATAAGACCCTCGAGCGGCTCCACCCCGACGACCTCTTCGCGCTGGCCGAGCTCTCCTTCCTCTACGCCGAGGCGCGTGAGCGGCGGTGTGGGATCGGCTTCGTCGCGCGTCGCGATCCGCGGTTCCCGGCGAGCCAGCAGCGGCGCTCCGGGTGTCCTTCACCGGCTCCCTATTACCTGGCCGCTGCGGTCTACGCCTACGCGTTCATGTTCCTCGATGAGACGGATGCTCCGCGATCGATCGTGGACCCACGCAATCGCGTTGCGGTCGATCTCTACAATCTGGCGCTGGCCTCGGTTCTCGATACGAGCACGGGCTCGCTGGTCGTCCCTCCGGAGCTCTCGACCTTCCACCTCGGCAGCCTCGAGGTCGAGACCGCTGAGGGGGCCTTCTCCTGGGGGGAACGCGAGGTCGGGGACTTCGTGTCGGCGAATGAGTTGGACGTGCGCGGTCTGCGCAACCGCTATCGCACTGCCGGCGTCGGCGCCCCCTACGTGGCCACCGTGAGTCGCCGGAAGGGTGTCGCGCTCTCCCCCTCGTCTGCGCGTGTCATGGACGGGGTGAAGCACCCCGTGACGGCCTTCCTTCGCTTCGAGGATCTCGGGGGGGGGCTGCGGCGCGGAGCACTGCAAGGCCGGCTCGAGGTCACCCCCACTGCGGGGGAGGCTCGGGTGGAGGTCGAGGGCATGCGCCTTCCCCTCGAGGCTGATCCGACCGCGGCTCTCGCTTCCGGACTCGATCAGAGCTCGTTCTGGGACTACGAGATCGCGGGCTTTCGCCGGGGCGACCTCCCGACCGAGCCCGGCCTCTTCCTGATGTCCCCATATCGGAAGGGTCGCATCCCCGTGGTCTTCGTCCACGGCACCGCATCGAGTCCCGCACGCTGGGCCGAGATGCTGAACGAGCTCCAGGCGGACCCGGCGATTCGCGACGCCTACCAGGCCTGGTTCTTCGTCTACTCGTCGGGGAATCCCATCCTCTACTCCGCCGACGTACTTCGCCGTTCCCTGCGCGAGACGATGGCCGACCTGGATCCCGAGGGTCGCGACCCGGCACTTCGCCGCATGATCCTGATTGGCCACAGTCAGGGCGGCCTGCTGGCGCGTCTCCAGGTCACCGACAGCGGGGATCGCTTCTGGTCGAACCAATTGGACACGCCCTTCGAGGAGGTCGAGCTCGCACCGGAGACCCGAGAGCTGCTCGCGTCTACGATCTTCTTCGAGCCCCAGCCCTTCGTCGGGCGGGTGGTCTTCCTCGCAACGCCCCACCGCGGAAGCTTCATGGCGCGCGGTCGCCTCGGACGTCTTGCATCCTGGCTCTTCCACGCTCCCGAGGAGCTTCTGGGTGTGGGTCTCGAGCTTGCTTGGGCGACCGTGGATCTGGTGGGCGATGCCTTCGAGCGCGACGAGGACCAGGAGGGGGGGCGAGATGACGCCGAGCTCCAACGCCGCTTGGCAAGGATTCCGAGCAGCGTCGACAACATGCGACCGGACCACGTCTTCACCCGCACCCTGCAGGCCCTGCCGATCGCCGACGGCGTCTACGTCCACTCGGTGATCCCCGTGCGCGGCGCTAAGCCTCCGGAGGGTCAGGACGATGGCGTGGTGGCCTTCGAGAGCGCGCACCTGGAGGAGGCGGACAGCGAGCGGGTGATCTTCCACGCCGGCCACTCGGTGCAGTCGCACCCAGAGGCGATCCTCGAGGTGCGTCGGATCCTGCGCGAGCATCTGCGGTCTCTCGCTGCCGAGGCGGCCAAAGCGCCCTGAGCCCCCTATCCGTGGCCGCCTTCGGGGTCGTGGAGCTTTGCCCCATCGCCGTCGGCGAGGTCCCCCTCGGGGTCGGATTACGAGCCTCGATCGTCGCTCCGACCGGGCGCTGCGCTAAGGTCGTCTCCCGCGCCGCCCGAGCGGCGCTCTCGGAGGATTCCCCCATGCGATCGAACATCCCCACCCTGCTCGCGGTCCTGGCGCTCGGCGCACTCTTTGCCAGCGCCTCCGTCGCCCAGGATCTCGTGATCTACCCGAAGGGCGATCAGGACGCCGCGCAGCAGAAGAAGGACGAGTACGAGTGCCACGAGTGGGCCGTCGGGCAGTCCGGCTTCGATCCGATCAACGCTCCCTCGGCGGCGGACGCCGTGCCGGCCGAGGCGAAGAAGGGGGGTCTGTTGCGGGGCGGTGCGAAGGGTGCTGCAGGCGGTGCCGTCATCGGCGCGATTGCGGGAGATGCGGGC
Organism: uncultured bacterium; assembly: GCA_937937315.1. GTDB lineage: Bacteria > Myxococcota_A > UBA9160 > UBA9160 > SMWR01 > CALDCK01. Next base: position 24,186 of record CALDCK010000306.1, on the reverse strand, counting down.
AAGGGCGCGGCCATCGGTGCAGCCGGCGGTGCGATCGTCGGCAACGCGCGGCGCAACAATCAGGTTCGCGACCAGGAGGCGACCCAGCAGCAGGCGCAGGCGAACATCGATGCCCAGCGCGCCAGCTACACCCGCGCCAAGAAGACCTGCCTCGAGGGTCGGAACTACTCCGTCAACTGAGCCGGCTCTCGCGCGACGCCCGACAGTGACGCCGAAGCCGGGCTTCTAGACGCCGGATCCACCCTGTCCGCATTGGCGGGGGACGTGCGCGCACTCCTCCCTGGCCTCCGCTCCTGAGGCGCTCGCGCTGCCGCCGGGTCAGGCGCTCCTGGCCGAGGGCGTGAAGCGGACCGGCATCTCCTCGACGCCCACGATGAAGTTCGAGGGGCGCAGGGGCAGAGGCGCTTCGCTGGCGAGCTCGAGGTCGGGCATCCGCCGCAGGACCTCTTCGAACATCACGCGCAGCTCGAGTCGCGCGAGGCTCGCACCCAGACAGTGGTGGGTGCCGTAGCCGCCGAAGGCCACGTGGTGGTTCGGGGTGCGCTCGACGTCGAGCACGTCGGGATCGCGAAAGACCCGCGCGTCGCGGTTCGCCGAGGGGTAGAGCAGGAGGAGCTTCTCGCCCTCCCGGATCCGTTCCCCGCGCAGCTCCGTGTCCCGGGTGGCGGTCCGGCTCATGTTCTTGATGGGAGACACCCAGCGCAGCAGTTCTTCGACGGCGATGGGGAGTCGGCCGCGATCGTCCTGCAGCTTCCGCCGTTCCGCGGGATGTTCGATCAGGGCGAGGGCGCCCTCGGTGATGACGTGGCGCGTGGTCTCGTCGCCGCCGACCAGGATCAGGAGGGATTCGTGGGCGATCTCCTCATCGGTCAGCCGGTCCCCGTCGATGGTGGCGTGGACGAGGATCGACAGGAGATCGTCGGTCGGCGTCGTCTTGCGCTCGGCGATCGCGCCTGCGGCATAGGAGAAGTACTCGCCCCCCGCCTTCGCGGCCGCCTCGAGGTCTTCCTGGGACGCACTCGACGACGTGGCCTTGAGCATGGTCTCGGACCAGCGCAGGAGCGTCTCGAAGTCGTCCGGTGGCATGCCCAGCATGTCTCCGATCATGATCAGGGGAAGCGGCGCGGCGATCTCCCGCACGAACTCGCACTCGCCGCGCTCGCATACGGCGTCGATGAGTCGGGTGCAGATCGCGCGCACTTTCGGCTCGTCGTCCTGGAGCCGGCGCGGCGTGAATCCGCGGTTCACCAGGTTGCGTCGGCGCTTGTGCTCGGGATCGTCCATGTTGATCATCGACGGCGTCCAGCTGTCGGGACGCGACCCCTTGCCGGAGCAGAAGAGGTCCGGGGTCTTCGAGACCGTCATGACATCCTCGTGGGTCGCAATCCCCCAGATCTCGCTGGCCGCGTCGTAGTAGACCGGCGCGTTCTTCCGCATCCAGGCGAAGTGCTCGAGGGGCCGGTCCACGTAGAAGGCGCCGTCGAGGAGTCGGATCGCGTCACGGGTCGGATGGTTCGGCACGCTCGTCCTCCGTCGGGTCCGCCGCGCTCCGCGATCGCCGTCGGAGCCGTCGGTCCGAGCACGATAGCCGGGCGGGTCCTTTCTGGTCAGCCCCAGGTCGATGTGCGAGATTGGGCGGGCTGCCAGGAGGTAGGGAGCATGTCCGACGTGATGAAAGGCATTCGCGTCCTCGAGGTGGCGGAGCACACCTTCGTTCCCGCGGCGTCGTCGGTCCTGGCGGATTGGGGCGCGGACGTAATCAAGGTGGAGCACGCCGTCCGGGGCGACGCCATGCGCGGCCTCGGTCGGACTGGCGTCATGGACCTCTCGAAGGGCGTCCACGTGCTGAACGAGCACTCGAACCGCGGCAAGCGTTCGATCGGCCTGGACCTGAGCAACGCCGAGGGACTGGAGGTGCTCTACGCCCTGGCGGAGCGCTGCGACGTCTTCCTGACGAACAAGCTGCCGGGCACCCTCGCGAAGCTGCGGATCGACGTCGAGGACCTCCGGGCCCGGAATCCGAAGATCATCTACGTGCGCGGCACCTCCTTCGGTGTGCGCGGCCCGGACCGCGATCGCGGGGGCTACGACATGACGGCCTTCTGGTGCCGCGCGGGCAGTGCGGCGAGCGTCTCCCCGGCGGAGCTCCCCGGCGTGATCCCCCAGCCCGGTCCCGCCTACGGTGACTCGATGGGGGGAATGACGATCGCGGGAGGCATCGCTGCGGCGCTCCTCAAGCGCGAGCGCACCGGGGAGCCCTCGGTGGTGGATGTGTCGCTGCTCGCCGCCGGCGCCTGGGCCATGTCCGCCGGGATCGCCCTCTCGCTCCAGATGAAGCGACCCTGGAGCACGCCGATGCCCGGCGGGGGCGGATCCTTCAATCCCCTGGTGGGCACCTACGAGACCTCCGACGGCCGCTACATCTGCCTGGTGATGCTCCAGGCCGCCCGGTACTGGGCCGGATTCTGCGATCACATCGACCGCCCGGACCTCGCCACCGACCCCCGCTTCGACGACACCGAGAAGCTCGGCGCGAATGCGGGCGAGGCGGCGGCGATCCTGCGCGAGGTCTTCGCCTCGCGAACCCTCGAGGAGTGGACCGCGCGCTTCGAGACCTTCGAGGGGCAGTGGGCGCCGGTTCAGAACTCGATCGAGGTCACCCAGGACCCCCAGGTGCTCGCGAACGGCTACATGGCCCGCACGGCCACGAAGGAAGGCACCGAGTTCGATCTCGTGGCCAGCCCCGTCCAGTTCGACGAGGCGCCGATGCCGACGCGCCGCGCTCCCGAGTTCAACGAGCACGGCGACGAGATCCTGGCGGAGCTCGGACTCGACATGGATCGCATCCTCGAGCTCAAGGCGTCGGGCGCCGTCGCCTGAGCGCGATCGAGAGGGAGACGAGATGACTCTTCGCGCGGGCTTCATCGGGCTCGGAAACATCGGCAAGCCCCTCGCCTCCCATCTCGCTCCGTCGGGCTTCGCGACGTGGGTCTACGACATCGACGAGGCGCCCATGCGCGAGCTCGCCGAGGGCGGGGCGAAGTCGGCCGGGTCGCCTAGAGAGGTGGCCGAGAACGCCGACGTGATCGGGATCTGCGTCCCCGAGGACGTTCACGTCCGGGCGGTCCTCATGGGGGAGGACGGAATCCTGGCGGGGGCGGCGGAGGGCGCGGTCGTCGCGGTCCACAGCACGGTGCTGCCGAAGACGGTGCAGGAGCTGGCCGAGCGGGCCGCGACCCACGGCGTCTCGGTGATCGATGCCTGCGTCACCGGCGGGGAGCAGCGGGCCGTGGAGGGGGTCGTCACCTACCTGGTCGGTGGAGACGAGTCGGCCCTGGCGAAGGCCCGTCCCTTCCTCGATGCCTCCTCCGAGACGGTGATCCACGCCGGAGAGCTGGGCAACGGCGCGAAGCTCAAGCTCTGCATCAACGTCGTCACCTACATCCAGTGGGCTGCCGCCAACGAGGGCTGTCGCCTCGCCATGGCGACGGGCCTGCCCACCGAGGTCTTCGAGGCGGCCGGCCAGGCAAACGGCCAGCTGACCGAGCTCCAGCTCCGCTACCTGACCAGCGTGAAGCTCCCGAAGGATGTGCGCGCCAACGAAGGCTTCCAGAAGCTCGTGCGGGGTCACATGAAGACTGCGGAGAAGGACCTGGCCTGGGCGCTCCAGCTCGCGCGGGAGTCGGGCGTGAACCTTCCGGTGAGCGGCCTGGTCTCCCAGATGATGGCGGGGCTCTACGGCGTCGAGGACGATCAGCGGCGCTGAGCCCGCGGCGGAGCTGCTAGGCGATCGACTGGCCCCCGTCTACGCACAGGGTCTGGCCCGTGATGAAGCGAGCGGCGGAGCTCGCGAGGAAGAGGTAGGCGGGGGCGACGTCCTCGGGGATGCCCCAGCGCTTCATGGGCGTCCGCTCGATCTCCGGCTTCTCGAACTCGGTGCCCTTCACCAGCCGGGTCATGTTGGTCTCGATGAAGCCCGGGGCCACGGCGTTCACGCGCACGCCCTGCTGGGCCCAGGCGGCGGCCATGTTCATGGTCATCTGGACGATGCCGGCCTTCGCGGCGCCGTAGCCCGGAACCATCGGCACGGCGCGGAAGGACGACATGCTCGCCGTGTTGACGACGCTGCCCCCGCCCTCGATGGCGCTCTCGACGATCCGGTCCCGGAGCCGGACTGCCAGGCGGAAGGACGCGAAGAGCGACAGCCCGACTGCCTTCTCGAAGGTCTCGGGCCGCCACTCGTCCTCGACTACGAGGTTGCCGCCGGCGTTGTTGACGAGCACGTCGAGGCGCTCGACCGATGCGGCCAGGGCGTCGATGCTCTCGGGGTCGGTCATCTCCGCCGTGCGATAGGCGAAGCGCGAGAGGTCGTGGTCGTAGTCCGAGGCTCCGGGCCGTCGGCCGGTGATGGTCACCGCGGCGCCGGCGTCGGCGAAGGCGCGGGCGATCCCCAGGCCGATGCCGTTCGAGCCCCCGGTCACGAGGACGTGGGCGCCCGCGAAGTCGTAGGAAGCTGCCCCCTGACTCATGTCGATGGATCCTCTCACCACTCCTCGCGTACAGCGAAGCGGTCGAAGTAGACGGTGAAGCGCTCTTGCGGGCTCATCTGGATGGATCTTCTCACCACTCCTCGCGTACAGCGAAGCGGTCGAAGTGGACGGTGAAGCGCTCTTGCGAGCTCATCTGGATGGATCTTCTCACCACTCCTCGCGTACAGCGAAGCGGTCGAAGTAGAACGCGAAGCGCTCGCGGAGCTCCGCTGGATCGAGGCCGAAGTCCTCCTTCAGGTCGTAGACGATCCGGCCGTGCTTTCCTCGCGGGTTCTCCCGCATGAATCGATCGAGCGCGGCGCGCGCCTCCGGAGTCATCGGGAGGTTCGCGAGCTCGTAGATCCGTTCCACCGTGGCGACGTCGTCGGCCATGAACTCGTGGAAGAGGACGTCGAGACTCTGCTCCTCCGGCACCTGGTCCCGGTCGCGGACGCAGGCCCGCAGGAGCGTTTCCACCCGATCGACCCAGTAGGCCGCGACCGCCTCGGGCTCTACCCGAGTGCGGCGCATCCGGTCCCCGTAGACCAGCATCGTGACGGCCGAGGCGATCACCGATCGCGGGTCCCGGTGGGTCACGACCAGGGTGGCGTCCGGGAAGATCTCCATCAGGGGAAGGAGCTGCTCCATGTGCTGGGGCGACTTCAGCACCCAGCGGTCGGGTCCCCGCAGCCACTGGAGCGCTTTCAGCACGTTCTTCATGTAGGCGTAGTGGGGCGTCTGGTCGTGGGTGAGGTAGTAGTCGCGCCAGCGTGGGACCGTGGCGATCCACTCGAGCAGGTAGGACGAGAAGTCGAGGGCCTGCACCTCGATCTCCTCGTGCACATGCTCGGGCGCGAGATCGTGCATGTTCTTGAGGAGTGGCGTGAAGCGGTCCTGGAGGGCGTGGGTCGCTCGGCAGCGGGCCAGGCGCGGGTCGACCCCATCGGCCCCGGGAGACTCCCGCGGATCGGGAATCGGCTCGAGACTCTCCCAGTACGGCAGGGAGCGCAGGCGCCGGTCCGCAGCGACCAGGTTCAGCAGATGGGTCGTGCCCGAGCGGGGAAGGCCCGCGATGATGATCGGTCGGCGGATCTCCACCTCGAGGATCTCCGGATGACGCGCGATCAGGTCCTCGAAGCGCAGACGATTGGCTGCGTAGCGCACGCAGTCGCGATGGACGGATATGCGCCCCACCGGGCCGAGGTGCTCGTCTTCCTCCGCAGCCTGGAGCCACACGGCGAGGCGTTCGCGGAAGTCGTCGGTACCGAAGTTCGAGAGGCCCGTCTGCTCGACGGCCGCCTGGAGGATGCTCTCCAGCTCGAAGCGCACGGGCATCCGGCCCGCGCCCTCGACCGCGGCGCGCTGGTCCGGCGTCAGCCGGGGCCGGGCGAGATCGGTGATCCGGATCTCCGTCGGGCCTTCGCTCATGCCTCCCCTCCCGCTGCATCGCGACGCTCGCGCAGCTTGCCGATCTCCCGCTTCAGCCACGAGCTCAGCCAGAAGTTCCCACTCTGGGACGCGAGCTGCTCGTGGGCGGCGAGGCTTGCGTCGAGAGCCCCGTGATGCGCTGGCTCCGCCGCCAGGGCCACCTCGGCCAGATGGATGGCTTCGACCGGTTCACCGGCCTCCAGGCGGGCGCGCGCACGCTCCGCCAGGGGGCCGGCCCCTCCCGCGAGCTCCACCAGATCGGCGTAGACCTCGCGCACCGGAGTGGGATAGAGCTCGGTGGTCGAGCGGTGGTGGAACCAGCCGGCGTAGGTCTCCCAGATGGCGCGGACGCTCCAGGAGACCTTGCCGTAGCCCTCCCCCACCTCGAGCTCCGGCGGTAGCGCGACCTCGCGCATCAGGCTCTCCACGTCCTTCCCCTCGTTCATGCCGCGGACCGTCTCGTCGTGGACGTGGAGCACCGCCCCGCGCAGGCGTTCGAGCTCGGAGCGGATGAGCTCCCTTCCCTCGACGGGTCCGTGGTGGCCCACCAGCAGCAGCTCGGGCTCGAGACGGAGCACGCGGTCGAGGGACTCGACGAAGCGCAGCGCATCGCGGTAGCGGTCGCCCCGGATCGTCACGAGGTTCGGGAAGTGCCCGAAGAGCGCGCTGAAGAGATTGCCGGCGAAGCAGATGCGCTGGTCCGGAAGCCAGACCACCATCGAGTCCGTGGTCTCGCCCCCGGGAGTCGCGAGAAGCTCGAAGCGGACGCCACCCAGCTCGAAGTGGTGGTGATCCTCGAAGGTGATGTCCGGTGTGGGGCTCGACTGGCCCGGAACCGCTCCGCCCAGGTTCTCCCGGATGTACCGCATGGAGCGGCCGATGGCCTCGGCGAAGGCGAAGGCGCTGCGCTGGGCGCGGAACCGGGCGATGCGGGCGTCGTCGGCCTGGTGGGCGGCGTTGCCCGCCTGGGCCACGAGCTGCGTCCCTTCTTCGCGAATGAGATCCGCGCCGCCCACGTGATCCACGTGGCCCTGGGTGAGCAGGATGTAGCGGAGCGGTCCGGCGTCGAGTGCCTCGTAGTTGCGCTTGTGGACCGGCGCCTCGAAGCCCATGCCCGTGTTGACCACGACGCACCCGTCCGAGGTCTTCACCAGATAGCTGTTCGACAGCCCCTCGGACACGAAGACGATGTCGCCGACGGCTCGCGCCTCGGGCATGGAGGCGGGCTGGATGTCGAAGCCTCCCGGCCGGGAGCGATAGAGGGGGGCGCTCATGGGGTCCTCCAACGGTAGGGATCCATGGTATCCGAAGCCTTCGCCTTGCTACGCTGCGCGGCGCGTCGTCACCACGCGGGAGGGCCCCACATGAGCGATCTCTCCGCCCGATTCGGGCTCGGGCCCGTCGATCAGGTGTCCTACGTCGTGGCGGACCTCGACGACGTCCTTGCGCACTACGAGGCGCTATTCGGATCGTTCAAGGTGGGCGAGGTTGCCCTCTCCGATTGCGTCATCCGCGGTCGCAAGGCCGATTGTCGACTCAAGCTGGCCATCAACGACGGAGGGCCGCTGGAGATCGAGCTGATCCAGGTGCTCGAAGGCGACACGCCCCACAGCGAGCACCTGCGTGAGCACGGCGAAGGTCTCCACCACGTGCGCTTCCGCGTCTCGGACGTGGACGCGAAGCTGGCAGAGCTCGAGAAGGAGGCCTTCGTGCCCGTCTTCTACAAGCGCTTCGGTCCCGACGTCGCCTTCGCCTACCTCGAGACGCCGAAGGCCCTGGGTGCCAGCGTGATCGAGCTCCTGGAGATGCCGTAGCCCCTCGCGGCGTGGGGTCGCCCCGCCTCAGCCGCGCGCTGCGACCCGGTCGCCGATGGCGGTCATCACGCGGTGCACGTAGGCCGGGTCCGGCGGCTCGGGCCCCTGGGCGCGGCGCGCTCCCTCCTCGGCGATCGGATGCGGGAGGACCTGGGGAAAGAGCGAGCCTCGCAGCGGGTCGCCCGTCTCGAGGCCGTGCTCCCAGAAGAGCGGCATCGTGGCGTGGCGATCCTCGAACACCACGTCCTCGCCGGCCCAACGCGTCGAGAAGGCCCGCCGCGGCGTGCCCGTCGAGTGGTTCGAGCTCGAGCCGTGCACGATGTGGGCGTTGAAGATCAGGCAGTCGCCGGGCTCCATGTCGGGGCAGAAGAGGTCGAGCGCGTCGCGCTGCCCGTCGATGTCGGGCGGATCTTCGTAGTCGGACTGGAGCATGTAGGGATCGTAGTTCGGCGTCACGGCCTTGAAGCGCCGGGGCCAGCGATGGGAGCCTCGCACGAACTCGAGCCCGCTGCTCTCCCGGATTACGCGATCGAAGGAGATCCAGATCGAGCAGAGCTGACGGCTCTTCTCCACGTCGACCGGCCAGAACGTGACGTCGTGGTGCCAGGGTGTCGGGACGTGGCAGCCGGCCGGCTTCACGAAGAGCTGGTCGTAGAAGTGGCGCACCCGCTCGCAGCCGAGCACCTGGCGGGCGATCAGTGCTGCCGGTGACTCGTAGATCCAGTCGCGAAAGTCGTCGTCGAGCTTCCACACGAAGGCGTCGCCGCTGAAGCCCTGGTCCTCCATCGAGACGATCTTGCCGAAGAAGCTCGGGCTCGCGACGACGCGATCGACCGCATCCGCCATGCGCTCGATCCACCCCGGAGAGAAGAGCCCGCGCGCGTGGATGACGCCGTCTTCTTCGTAGCTGCGAAGCTCGTCCTCACCGAGCTGGCGCAGCGGCGGGTCCATCGTAGCCTCCGATGCAGCGGGAGCGCTGGTTCGCGCCGCTCCCACGTCGGCAGTATATCCCCCGGCTAACGCAGATGTCCGATGTCGTAGCGCTTGACGGCGAAGAAGCCGCCGAGGAGCAGGTCGCCGTCCTCGAGCAGTGTCGTGATCCCGCCCCAGTTGTTCCAGAGCACGCTGTCGTCGGGGAAGATCCAGCGCGCCACCAGCTCCCCCGTCTTCCAGTCGATCGCCCGGTACTCGTAGACTCCATCCACCTTCGTGGCGACGTAGGCGAGCCCGTTCCCGGGAGAGATAGTGGGGGGCATCCAGTCGGTGTTGTCGATCTCCTCGAGGAACCAGTGCTCTTCGAAGCGGTCTTCGTCGGGATTCCACTCGAACTTCTGGATACCGCGGGGCGCCTTCCGCGTCGTTCCCGCGAGGAAGGCGTTTCCGATGATGTGGAGCGGAGGCGGTGCGGATTCCGGGTAGGTCGAGTTGAGAATGCCCACGCCGTAGCCGTGGACCACCGGCGATGCCTCCACCGTGAGGGGGCTCGCCCGGATCCGGATCTGGTCCGCGATCCGTCGCGACCGGGTGCCCGGCTTCTGGACGAAGCCCTCCGGGATGTCGTGGCGCCAGAAGGCCACGAGCTGGGCGCCCTCGGGATGTCCGTCGGAGATCACCACGAGCTTGTCTTCGTCGCCGCCGAAGCCCATGAGCGCCGGGGTCGTTCCCGAACCGTGGGAGGCAGCGCCCCGACGGATGGCCGTCCCCTCGGCCATGACATCGTAGGCGCTGGTCCAGGCGCCGTCGGCCGGGTCGGTCGAGAGCTTCTCTCCCGTCCAGACGATCCGGCGCATGTGCTTCGAGGTGACGACGTAGATGCCCTGTTCGTCGATGGCGATCGAGTTCTCGACGTGCTCTTCTGGAAAGAGCAGGTGAGCCTTGCGCTCGAGATCGCGATCGAAGACGAAGAGGGCGCCCATCGCCGCCACCACGAGGTGCCCGTCGTAGGTCATGGAGATGCCGAGGATGCGCTCGATGCCTTCGGCCACATCCACGGGAAGGCCTGCCTTCGCGTCCACGTGGCGGACCGGTTCGAGCGGTGCGTCGATGAGATTCCCGTCGAAGGACTTCACGAGCCGGGTGCCGTCGTAGAAGGTGTAGTGGTAGCCGTCCCGGTCGATCACGCCGTAGGCGCCGGACCCGGCGTTGCGCATGCCCAGCTCGAGCCCCCAGAGCATGTAGACCGAGTGGAAGAGCAGCCGGAGGTCCTGCTTCTGCCGGCGTTTCTCGTCGATGCGGGCCATGTGCCAGGCGATGTCGTCCTGGGTGACGTCGACGTGGTCGGTCTCGGTTCCCGGGTAGCGCATGAAGGAGACGAGATCGAAGGCCTCGCCCGTGGCATCGATCTTGGCGAGTCCGTGGGGGGTTCCGGCGATCACGGTCGTGTGGTCGCCGACCTTCTTGACGATCGGCGCGGAGCACCAGACCACCGGAACCGTCTTCGCGTCCGAGGTCTGGAGCTTCCGGCCCTTCGTCGGGCCCTCGACCACCGAGACGTCGGTCTGGGCCGGGTTGTGGTGGGACATGGGATAGGGGCCGTCGGCCGCCCAGGAGTTTCGTGTCGGCGCGGCGACGTCGGCGCTCGCCGGCCCCGCCGCGCCCGCCAGTGAGATCATCGAGACCAGCGCGAAGAAGGCTCGACGCGCGAACACTCCGGACCGCTCCAACTGCATGGATCCTCCCCTCGTTCTACGCGTTACCGCGGAGGATGCGCACGATGCCATCGCTCAGGCTGTCGAGATCCGCGGCGGCGTCGGGCGGAGCCGGGATCAGGGTCGCCTCCATCGCGAGGCCGTTGAGCGTGGTGAAGAGCAGTCGCTGGGCGCGAACGTGGCGATCGCGGGAGGCGCCGAGCTCCGCGAACAGGCCCATCCACATGCGGTCGATCGCGCCGCGGATCTCCGCCAGGTACGGGAGGGCGCGCGCGAGGAACTCGGGCTCGGCCCGCATCTGAAGGACGATCTCGAGCGCCGCCCGGGACTCCGGGAGCCCATAGTGGCCCCAGATCGAGTGGACGAGTCCGTCGATCCGGGGGCGGAGGCCGTCGGATCCGGAGGGAAGCTGCGCGACGACGGCGACCAGGCGATCGAAGCCCCGCTCCACCGCCGCGGCGAGGACTCCCGCCTTGTCGCCGAACTGGTGCTGGATCGCACCGAGGGAGAGACCCGCCCGCGCGGCGATGCGTGCGAGATGGGTCCGCTGAAACCCCTCTTCGGCGACGCACTGGAGGGAGGCATCGAGGATCCGCGAGCGGGTCTCGGTGCTTCGCTCGGCCTGGGTGCGGCGAGGTCTTCGCCGGGCCGGCTTCCGTCGGGGAGTCGCCATCGAGGCCTCGATCCCGAAGTGCTCCGGGGTGTGGAACCATTTACAATACAAGATTATTGTAAGTGTCGGACGGGCCGCAAGCCGCGTCCATCCCTATCCGGGAGGACTCACCATGGCCGACCGCGTCCAGCTCGAGCGTGAGGGGGGCATCGCCCACGTTCGCATGAACCGGCCGGACAAGCGGAACGCACTCGACAGCGAGATGTTCGATGGCCTGCTCGGCGCCGCGCGTCGGCTGTCCGAGGATCCGTCGCTGCGGGTGGTCGTCCTGTCCGGCGCCGGAGACTCCTTCTGCTCCGGCCTCGATGTGTCGAGCTTCGGCGACATGGCCAGCGGTGCCCTCGACGCGGACACCGAGGCGGTCCGCGAGACGGCGCGCGATCTCAGCCCCGACGGGGCGAACCGGGCCCAGCAGCTGGCCTGGCGCTGGCAGGAGCTCCCGGTGCCCGTGATCGCAGCGGTCCAGGGAGCCGCCTACGGCGGCGGCTTCCACATTGCTCTCGGCGCGGACATCCGCTTCATCGCTCCGGATGCTCGGGTCGCCTTCGTCGAGATCACCTGGGGCCTGGTGCCCGACCTCTCCGGCACTCAGGCCCTGCGCCGCCTCGTACCCCTCGACGTCGCCAAGAAGCTGATCTTCAGCGGCGAGCCCATCTCTGGAGAGCGGGCCGTGGCGCTCCATCTCTGCACCGAGCTCAGCGACGAGCCTCTCCAGGCGGCCTTCGCCCTGGCCCGGACGATTGCGCAGCGTAGCCCCGACGCGATCCGCGAGGCGAAGCGGCTGCTCAACACCGCCGGCCTGGTGCCCTTGGCCGAGGGCCTCGCCAACGAATTCCGCGCGTCGGCGCGGCTCATGGGCGGGAAGAACCAGATCGAGGCGGTGATGGCGAAGCTGGAGCGGCGAGAACCCCGCTTCGTCGATCCCTCCTGAGCCACGCGGCTCCGTATCCGGGGAACGCGCCGGTCTCTGCGACCTCTCGGCCGTCGGTTCTCTTCGCCGCCGGGTGCGAACGGCTCCGCAGCGAGGCTCTCAACGACGGCGTCCGATGCGTATGCCCCGGCGCCGGAGGTGTGCACGCGGACCTGCCCGCGGCGTATGATGGCCGCCCTTCCAGACCTACCGCATGGGGAGCCCTCGAATGCGCCGCGTCCTCTACTCGATCCTCGCCGTCTTCGTCGCCATCGGGATCTACGTCAATGCCGCCCTCTTCGGCTTCTTCGGAAATCATCGGGGAGCGGGCGAACCCACCGCCGCGCAGATCCCAGCCGCGATCCTCGCGTCGCAGGATCGCGACCAACGCGCCGCGGCGACGGCTCGGGGCGTTGGCTCGTCGAAGCAGATCCTCTTCGGGGATCTCCACGTCCACACCACCTTCTCGACCGACGCCTTCCTCTGGAGCCTGCCGATCATGTCGGGCGAGGGTGCCCATCCCCTGGGCGACGCCTGCGACTTCGCCCGCTTCTGCTCGGGCCTCGACTTCTGGTCGATCAACGATCACGCCGAGGCCTCGTCTCCTCAGCGGTGGCAGGAGACGAAGGAGGCGATCCGCCAGTGCAACGCCGTGGGCGGCGAGGGATCGGATCCGGACGTGATCGCCTTTCTCGGCTGGGAGTGGACCCAGATCGGCGCGACGGCGGAGGATCATTGGGGCCACAAGAACGTGGTCCTGAAGGAGACCGCCGAGGACCGGGTTCCCACCCGGCCGATCCACTCCGGCGGCGTCACCCGCATGCTGATGGCCGAGAATCCGGCCTGGGCTCGATTGCTGCCCGTACTCGTCGACTTCCGGAACCGTCAGGGTTACTACGACTTCGACAATTTCATTCGCGAGATCGGCGCTACGCCGCCGTGCGAGGCCGGCGTGGACGTTCGCGACCTTCCGGCGGACTGCGCCGAGGGCGCCGAGACCCCCGGCGAGCTCTTCGAGAAGCTCGCCCAGTGGGGCCACGAGAGCATCGTGATCCCCCACGGCACGACCTGGGGCATCTACACGCCCCCCGACGCGAGCTGGGACAAGCAGCTCAGCTCTGCTCAGCACGACCCGGACCGCCAGACGCTGATCGAGGTGTTCTCGGGCCACGGCAACTCCGAGGAGTACCGGAGCTTCGTTCCCATCGCGTCCAGTGCAGACGGCGTGAAGTGCCCGCCGCCCTCCCCGGGCTATCTCCCGAGCTGCTGGCGGGCCGGGGAGCTGATCCGCACGCGCTGCGAGGGGGCCGGCTTCGACGCGGCCGAGTGCGAGAGCCGCGCCGCCAGGGCGCGCCAGCACTACGCGGAAGCGGGCCTCCAGGGACGCCTCGCGGTGCCCGGAGAGACCGCGATGGACTGGCTCGATTCCGGACAGTGCCGCGATTGCTTCCAGCCCGCCTTCAACTACCGGCCCCGGGGCTCCGCCCAGTACATCGCCGCCCTGCGCAACTTCGAGGAGCCGGAGGGGCCGGACCGTTTCCGCTTCGGCTTCATCGCCTCGAGCGACGTGCACACCGGTCGACCGGGCACCGGCTACAAGGAGTTCGCCCGCACGTCGATGGCGGACCAGTCCGGCCCGCCCGATCAGGGGGTGTACGACGCCATGAATCCAGTCGGCGATCCGCTCCCGGAATCGTTCCCGGTGGAGTACGACCTGACCAGCGGTCTCGCCGCCCTCCGCGCGAGCGAGGTGGAGCGCCAGAACTCGTTCTGGCTCACCGGCGGGCTGGTAGCGGTGCACGCAGAGTCTCGCACCCGCGACGGCGTCTGGGACGCGCTGTCGCGGAAGGAGACCTACGGCACGAGCGGCGACCGCATCCTGCTCTGGTTCGACCTGCTGAATGCACCGGGTGCCGAAGGGCGCCGGGCGATGGGCAGCGAGGTCGCGATGGCGACGACGCCCCTCTTCGAGGTGCGGGCCGTCGGCGCTCTCGAGCAGAAGCCCGGCTGCCCCGACCACACCCTGGGTGCGCTCGCCCCGGAGAAGGTGGAGCGGCTGTGTCGCGGCGAGTGCTACCACCCGTCGGATACGCGCCGCAAGATCGATCGCATCGAGATCGTACGGATCCGCCCGCGCGTCCATCCCGACGAGCCGATGGAGCGCATCATCGAGGATCCCTGGCGCAGCTTCGAGTGCGCCGACGACGAGAGTGGCTGCACGGCGGCCTTCGCCGATCCGGACTACGCCAGCAGCGCGCGCGACGTCGTGTACTACGCCCGCGCCATCCAGGAGCCGACCCTGGCGGTGAACGCGGCGAACCTGCGTTGCGAGTACGACGATACCGGCAACTGCGTGAGCATGCGCCCCTGCTGGGGCGACTTCCGGACGCCGGAGAGCGACGAGTGTCTCGACGAGACCCAGGAGCGCGCCTGGTCGTCCCCGATCTACGTCGACTGGCCGCGCAGCTGAGGACGCCCGCGCCGATTCGCCGCGTGCAGCGTCATCCCGTCCGGCTCGGTACCGGGTGCCGTCGACGCAGGTAGGTGGTCACTCCGGCGTAGAACAAGGGCGCCATCAGCAGCCAGGAGACCTGGCCTTGAAGCGTGATGGTCCGGTCCCGGAACTCGAAGAGGGTCGGATTGAGCCACGGCCCCGTCGGCACGAGGGGCGCCCAGGACAGGTGCTTCCCCTCGGCCAGCTGGTCGTGATAGAGGAACATCTCGACGAAGACGTTCTGCCCGAGGAACCAGAGCAGCAGGATCGCGAAGGCGCCCCAATGCCATTCGCGCAGGACGTCTCCCCTCCGGCCGAAGCCGAGCCAGATCAGGAGGAGTCCGCCCAGGCAGATCGAGCCGGCATCGGCGAGGGAGTTGAGGATCCAGTTCGCGTGGATCGGGATCGCCCTGCTCAGCGCGGCAGCGCGGCGGAGATCGACCGGATCGCCGCCCACCCATCCGTAGGTGAACCACAGCTCCCATCCCAGGGCGCAGGTCGCGAAGGCGGCGAGGTACACGACGGGGACCCAGGCGGGGACGATGCGCTTTCGGTGAAGGATCGGAATCGCGACGAGCGGAACGATCGCGCTCACGTACACGACGGTAACGACCCGGATCTGCTCGGGCGTCATGATCGCCGCCCGCCACCGCCGAAGGAGCTCACGATGGCTGGTTCGTCCCTGCCGGGGGGCCATCGGCGCCGATGATTCCCCGCAGATTCGCGGGGACGAGGGTCTCGCGCCCGCGCTTGAAGCGCAGCTCACAGCGATCGCAGCCCTGTCCGATCGTCGTCGAGGCGTCGATGCCCATGCCCATCAGACCGCTGTAGGTGACGTCGGCGAAGTTGCAGAAGGGTCGGAGCTCTCGGACCTCCTGCGCTTCGTACCACTTGTTGACGGCACACTCGTCGAAGATCATCGCCATCTCGCCGTCCGGCGCCTTCTCGACCTTCCAGACGAAGTCCTCGGCATGACGCCGCTCCTGGGAGCGGCGCGCCTGGGATTCGAAGTACCGCGTCACGGGTCCGGAGAGGAGCAGGCGTCCGAGGGCGTGGCGCACGCCGTTCGGAATACGGCGGAGCCAGCCGTCGAACACGGCCTGACCGAGGGTGATCACCCGCTCGGGCCCGTGCCCGCGGCTGCGCAACGCCCGGTGCAGCGCCACGATCCAGCCGTTCACGACCATCACGGGCTGGAACACGTTCGCCCTCCCGCCGATGTCGGGGACCTGGGGGTGGACGCGCTCGTATTCGACGCGAGCATCCGTCAGGACCTGGTCGGCGTAGATCTCTCCGTGCTCGCGAGCCAGCAGGCGTCCCGCTGCCCGGAGGAAGAGCTCGAAGGCCCTGTGGCGTTCGGCCATGGACGGATCTCCGTGACGCCCGCGCCGCCGAGGTCGGACGCCGCTGTCTCGATGCTACCACGCTCCGTTTCGGGCCGAGCCACATCGAGTCGCGGGTTGCATGTGCCTCTTCACGCGGCGCGCTGGGTGTGCCACGTCAGGTCGCGGGCTGCGTGTGCCTCGAGTGGAGCTCGGGGAGGAATCCCGCCAGATAGGACATCTCCTCGTGGCAGTGCCGAAGGAGGCCCACGCCCACCGAGTCGGGGAAGAGCTGCGCGCGTGAGTCCGGGTCCGGGGCGAGCTCGGGAGGATCCATGTCCCCGAGCCAGAAACGGCTTCGCATCTCGCAGCCGTACTCCGTGTCGCGACAGAGGTGGATGAGATGGCCCGCCCAGACCGGAGCGTCCAATGGGCCGACCCGGGCGCAGACCGCGGCCGAGACGCCCGCCTCCGAGAACCTGGCGACGTCGAGATACTCCGCGGGCTCACGGAAGTGGATCTTCAGCTTCTGGAGATCACCCCCGATGTACTCGTGCACGCGGTGGGTACCGCCGACGAACTTGCCGACGCCTCGCTCGCAGCCGACCCACTCGCACCACACGTGGTCCCGGGGATGCCACCACTTGTACTGCTCCGTGGTCTCGAGGAAGCCGAACCACCACTCGACCATCTCGCCCTTGCACCCGAACATCGTGGTCCAGGCAGCGACGTGAAGCGTGCCGTCGGCGAGGCGCGTGTAGCCGGCCTCGAGGGCGAGGTGGCCCGGATTCAAGAGGTCGTTCGCTTCCGCGAGCTCCACGGGTCACCCGGCGGCACCTGGGGATCGAGCGATCCGGTCACTGCTCGCGAACTCTCGATCCCCAGCAGGAAGCCGAGGATAACGCGATTCCAGCCCCGCCTACGAAGCGCTGTTGCCCTACGGCGCGCCGCGCGACCCGGGTCCCGTCCCGGGGTGCGGACCGTTCGAGGGCGGTCCTGGAGGCCGTCGAGGACGCCCCCACCCTCTTCGGCGACTCGCCAGGGCTTTCCCGGTTGCCGCGACGCGTCGTTGGTGATCGTATGGGGCCGATCTGCGCGCTGCCATTTCGCCCAGAGGTCCGCCGGGCGCGTCGAACCGCGCCATCCTCGATTTCAACGTGTTAAAGTCGAGAATCGACGGTCCCGAACCTACGGGCACCGAGGAGGAGAGTCGCCATGAGCAGCGCACCGGTCGAGCTGGATCCGCGGGGCCAGGGGCCCGATGTCCCCTGGCATCTTTCGGGCAGCCGCCAGCCCGTCTTCGAGGAGGCCACCCTGACCGACCTCGAGGTCGAGGGTGAGATCCCGCGCGAGCTGAATGGCCGCTACTTCCGCAACACCGCCAATCCCGTGACCGGCTACACCGAGCACTGGTTCATCGGCGACGGAATGATTCACGGCGTCGAGCTCCGGGAAGGCAAGGCCAACTGGTACCGGAATCGCTGGGTGCGTACGCCGATGTTCGATCATCCCGGCGTCGACCGACTCACGCTGGCCCTCGACAAGGAGAAGTTCACCTTCGATCACTCGGTGTCGGCTGCGAACACCCACATCATCGGTCACGGCGGGAAGATCCTGGCCCTGGAGGAGGGCTCCTTTCCCTACGAGGTCACCCCTGAGATCGAGACGGTGGGCCCGCACACCTTCGGCGGCAAGCTGAAGGGGCCGTTCACTGCCCACCCCAAGTTCTGCCCGGACACCGGCGAGATGCTGGCCATCGGCTACAACGCGGTGCCGCCCTACCTCACCTACATGCGTGTCGATCCCGCCGGAAAGCTGATTCAGTCCACCGAGATCGCGGTGACCGGGCCGACGATGATGCACGACTTCGCGGCCACTCGGAATCACGCCATCTTCATGGACCTGCCGGCGATCTTCGACGTCGAGATGGCGATGAAGGGCGGCATGCCGATCCGCTGGAGCGACGACTATCCGGCGCGCTTCGGCGTGATGCCGCGCGAGGGCAGCGACGACCAGACCGTGTGGTTCGACGTGGCGCCCTGCTACTGCTTCCACACCATGAACGCCTATGAGGATGGCAGCGAGGTCGTGGTCCACGGGATGCGGGTCCCCGAGATCTGGCGCGACTCGGCCAACATGGACATGAGCACGCCCCCGCCGCCGGAAGACATGCCCCGCCTGCACGAGTGGCGGTTCGACCTGGCGTCGGGCTCGGTCAAGGAGCGCTACCTGGACGACGACGCGTCCGAGTTCCCCCGGATCGCGCCGGCTCGCCAGGGTCACCCCTGGCGCTTCGGCTACGCCCTGGGCGGCGACCCCGAGAGCGCCGGAATGGGCGGCCAGATCAACAAGTACGACGTCGGGAACGGTGCGACCAAGGAGGTGCATCGCTTCCCCACCGGTCACGAGCCCGGGGAGTCGGTCTTCGTGCCCCGTGAGGGCGGGACCGCCGAGGACGACGGCTATCTCATGACCTTCGTCTGGAAGCCGGAGACGGACACCAGCTACATGGTGATCCTCGACGCGGCGAACATCTCGGCAGAGCCGCTGGCGCGGATCCACATTCCGCGGCGGGTCGTCTCGGGCTTCCACTCGAGCTGGATCCCCGACCCGGCCTGAACCCGGGTCGACATCGCTGCGGCGCGTCGCGACGGCGGCGGAGCCGAGGGGAGGTGGCTTGCCGCAGCAGGCTGGAAGGCTCGAGGGCAAGGTGGCGGTGCTGACCGGCGCCGCCAGCGGCATTGGCGAGGGCACCGCCCGACGCTTCGTGGCGGAGGGTGCGCGGGTCGTCGTGGCCGACATCCAGGAGGAGAAGGGCCTGCGCGTCGCGAAATCGCTCGGCGATGCGGCCCGCTTCGTCCGCACCGACGTGACCCAGGAGAGCGACATCGCGGGGGCGGTGGATACGGCGGTGGCCGAGTTCGGGCAGCTCGACGTGATGGTCAACAACGCCGGGATCGTGGGGGCCGTCGGCTCGATCGTGGAGACGTCCGCCGAGGCCTTCGATGCGACGATGGCGGTACTCGCTCGCGCGGTGTTCCTCGGGATCAAGCACGCGGGGCGCGTGATGCTCCCGCGCCGGTCCGGCTCGATCGTCTCCATCGCCAGCACGGCCGGGGTCCAGGGCGGCCTCGGCCCCCACGTCTACACCATGGCCAAGCACGGTGTCGTGGGGCTGACCAAGTCGGCGGCGAGCGAGTTCGCCCGTCGCGGCATCCGTGTGAACGCCGTCGCCCCGGGCAACACGGTCACCGCCATGACCGCCGACGTCGTGGCCGGAGACCCGGACGATCGCGATGCCGTCACGGAGACGATCACCACGATGTCGCCCCTCAGGATCCCCGGGCTTCCAGAGGATATCGCCGCGGCGATCCTCTACCTCGCGAGCGACGAGGCCCGCTACGTCACCGGCCAGACCCTGGTGGTCGACGCCGGGCAGACGAGCGGAAGCGGCGGGCCCGTGCCCTTCCACCGGCAAGGTGCGGAAGTGATCCGCGAGGCCGGTCGGCGGGGGATCGACGACTGAGCCGCCCGGGCGCCTCTCGGCGCCTCGGACGGCTCGGTTCGACGAGTTTGGCCCCGCTCAGGCGTGGGCGAGATCGGAATCCGGCGTCAGGTCTTCCAGCGTGATGAACCCGAAGGCCTGACCGGCGGTGTAGAGCCACTCGAATCCGCCAAAGCTCTTGTAGGCGCCGCGGAAGGCGATGCTCATGGCCACGTGCTCGAGGAAGACCCCGGCCGAGGGCAGTGTCGCCACGCCCGACAGCACCGACGCAGTGACGACGGAGGCGACGCCGCCGATCAGGGTAAGAGCATAGATGGTGAAGATCCGATCATTGTCCATTTTCAGGCTTTCCTCTTCGAGTTAGACCGATCCCTTGGATCGTGAGATGCGCAATTCTATTTGCAGCCTCCATGCCAGTTCATTACGGGTCCCTTGACCAACCGTTTCTCCGCCGTGGCTCTTCGCCCCACTCCCGGCGTGTGCACGTGCAACTCCTGTGCGGAAGTGCTCGGAGACGGCCGTTACGTCGATCCGGGTCCGGATTCGGTGTGTCCCACTTTGGTTCAGGCGCACTTCGAAGAATTCTGGGCGCACCTCGAGCCGGCCCGTTGGCCCCCCGTAGGACGCGTCCGAGGCGTGGCGCAGTGCATCATCGGGGTGGGGCAGCGTGGACAAAGGCCTCACCCCAAACGCCCCATGCCGAAGGGTGACGCCGGGTCACTTCCTGTGAGACGCCCGGAAGTCTCGCCTTCGGGGTGCGGTCCGCGCCATTCGACCATTGCTACGGTCTCGTGCGGAGACCCGAGTCGATCATCGAGCAAGGCCTCGGTCCGGTGAGCAGAACGATGCCCCTTCACCAGCTTCGCGACGCTCCGCCTGAGGTTCGGGCTTTCATGCT
The DNA here is from genome assembly GCA_937937315.1 of uncultured bacterium. GTDB lineage: Bacteria > Myxococcota_A > UBA9160 > UBA9160 > SMWR01 > CALDCK01. The sequence continues at coordinate 3,965 of CALDCK010000306.1, read as the reverse complement.
GATGACGATCGCCATCGCCTACCCGATGTGGGACGTCGGCTTCGAGATCGGGGTCTACGGAAAGATCTTCTTCGAGAAGATCTTCTCGGTCTGGGCCGTGTCGACCGCGCTCCTGGTCGCCCTGATTCTCGTTCCGCGCCGGTTCCTCGAGGTGACGACGCCGATGCTGGTGGCCACCGCCTTCCCGTCCCTCTGGTTCGGATTCGCCTTGATCGCACGCTGGCTCCCGGAACTCACCGTCATGGGTAAGGTCGTGTTCGCCACGGGCCTGGTCATCTATCTGGGGTGCGTGCCCATCTTGATCTACATGATCGTTGCACTGGCCTACCCGGAGTTCCTGTCCGTCGAGCGCAAGGCCCCACGGGTTGGCCTCGCCGCGGTTGCGGCCCTGTTCCTCCTGGCCGGTTTCGTCGTCGGGAGTAACCACTACCACCTCCTCACCTGCGAGGACTTCGAGCTCAGCGGCGCCAACGTCCCTGCGGGCTGCCGGGAGATCCGCCCCAAGGGCTGAGAAGGCCGGAGGCGTCTCGCTTCGCGGCCCGCAGCGTGCCGATCTGCAAGCCCGCTTGCGGGACCTGGGCCCCCACGCTCCGAGGGGTCTCCGAGGGGTGGCACGAATACTGCTCATCCACTCCAGTATGTCGCTACATGGCGCGCCGTGGTTCTGCTGGCTCGGGCCTCTGCTGCTCGCGGTGGCCGCCGCACGGCCGATTCCTGCACAGGTTCTGCTGGCCGAAGACGACGTCTTCGAGGTTCCCGCCAACGAGGTGCTCATCGTCGAGGCCTTCGGCGTGCTCGACAACGACACGCTGGACGACGAGGCTGCCGGGGAGAACGGCGCGACGGCCGAGCTGGTCGTGGATGCCGCGGCTGGAACCCTCGCCCTGGCCCCGGACGGCTCCCTCAGCTACTCGCCAGGCCCCGGCTTCGACGGCACCGACAGCTTCGTCTACCGCGCCGTCTTCGACGCGGTTTCCAGCCAGGCAACGGTCACCTTGTCGGCCTGCTCCGCTGGGCCGCAGGTCTTCACCTGTTGGAAGGAGGGGGCGTTCCTCGCAAAAACCGCTGCCCTCGGGCATCCGACCGTGAGCGAGGGGTTCGAAGACGACGCCACCTGGGGGCAGACGCGAACTCCGAACACATCCATCGCCGTGAGCAGCGCCGGCGTCGTGTGGCGCGCGAACGACTTCGATCCGACCCACACCGCTCCCACTCTGCCCCCACCCCCGCCTCCGAACGAGCTCAGCACCGGATCGGGCGCGGCCATCAGCTCGGCTTCAGCGAGATCCAGTTTCGGGAGGCCGACGGGAAGGCCGGTCAGCAGCTGCTCGTCTTCGGCGACGATTTCACGCTCCTGACGCCCCCCGTCCCGCCGATTCCCGCCCTGGATGCTCCGAGCGCGCTGATCGTCGCGCTGCTGCTCGTCCTGGGTGGCATGGCGGCGTCTTTTCGCTCACGCCGTACGCTCGGTTCCGACGAGCCCCGCTAGCCCCCGATCGACGGCCGGCCCGGGTCGGAGTGTTGCAGCTGGACCTGACGGGTGCGTCGGGCTCCAGCGACTATCCTGCGGCCGCATGGATCCGGCATCCGGCGTCGGGGGCAGCGGGTACGATCTCGCCGTCCCCCTGATCCTCCTCGTGATCATGATCTCCATGGGGATGGAGCTCGTGCTCTCGGACTTCAAGCGCGTGCTCGAGCTTCCCCGTGCGACCGTCGTCGGGCTCCTCGGACAGATGGTCGTCCTGCCCGGGATCGGCCTGGCCTTCGCGCACTGGCCGGGCTTCTCACCGGAGGTCGCCATCGGCGTGGTGATCATCACGGCCTGCCCAGGTGGAGCGACGTCGAACATCTTCAGCTACCTCGCCCGCGCGAACATCGCCCTCTCCATCACCCTGACCTCGCTCTCGAGTGTGATCTGTTTCGCGACGATCCCGCTCTGGATCGATCTCGGCCTCAGCCTCTTCGGCGGAGCGATGGAGGCGGATGCCTCCGGGCTTCGTCTGCCCTTCGGCGCCACCGCGGCGAAGCTGCTGGTCGTGACCCTTCTGCCCGTGACCATCGGCATGGCAATCCGCGCGCGTTGGCCCGCCTTCAGTGAGCGTGTGCGCACACCCCTCCGCCGGAGCATGGTGATCCTGATGGCGGCCTCCGTCGCGATCATCGTCGGAAGCGAGTGGGAGAACGTGGTCGACGACTTCGAGACCGCGGCGGGTGGAGCCTTCGCTCTCGTCTCCGGCATGCTGGGCCTGGCCTACGTTCTCGCTCGTGTCGCCCGCCTCGACGTACGCGACTCCTTCACGATCTCGATCGAGGTCGGCCTCCAGAACGGCGCTCTCGCGACGATGATCGTCGTGAGCCTCCTGGGTCGCCCCGAGCTCATCGTCTTCCCCGGCGCCTATGCCCTGCTGTCGTTCCTGCCGGTCACGGTCTGGACGATCGCCCTGCGGCGCCGAATTGGCGTCGAGGGCCCGCGCGAGACCTGGAGCTAGACCGGAACCTCGAGCTCGATGCCGTAGTAGTCGGTATAGGGCCGCATCTTCTCCCGCAGCGCCGCGGCGTCGAAGCCCCACTCTTCGAGGGAGTACTGGTGCTTCCCGAACTTGCCCTTCGGCTTCGTCTCGATGTAGCGGCGGATCGCGTCGGCATGCTCGCCCTGGAAGGCGCGATCCATCTGGCCGTAGAGCTTCTCCACCGCGGATACCGGATTCGCCAACAGCTCGCTGAAGTGGGAGTCGACGATCCGATCCGGGAGCGCCCCGGCTGCGCGCCGCTGCGCCAGGAGGATCATCATGTCGCCCAGACCGACGCCGCCGGCCTCTGGGAGCTCGGCCTCCTCGCTGCGCTCCCAGCGCACCGTGGCGAGGGTGCTCAAGCTCGAAGGCTCGGTCTTCAGGGGGTCGCGGTGGGTGTGGACGACCCAGGCGTCGGGATAGGTGGCGAAGAGCAGGTCGATGAACACCAGATAGAGGGGGGTCTTCAGCACCCAGGTCCGGGGCGGTGCGCCGTACTGGAGTGTCTGGAGCAGCGCCCGGTGGTAGTCCATGGACGCCGGGTAGTCGGCCTGCCAGTTGGGCATGTTGGCGATCATGCCCCAGTGGCCGCCCGTGAAGCTGGGCAGCGTGAGGGTGACGCACTCGACGGGTAGATCCGCCCGCAGCTCGTGGATGGCGGCGAACTCCGGCTGCACGTCGGCCCAGAACTCCTGCTCGCACTCGGCCATCGTGCGGCGCGCTGCCTCGGTCGAGTCCTCGAACGCAACCGGGTGCATGACCTCCCAGGCGAGGGGGGCGCGCGCAGCCGGGTCGAGGGCGAGAAGCTCGAAGAGGATCGACGTCCCCGAACGAGGCGGGCCGGTGATGACGAGCGGCGCCTCGATCCTCTCGTCGCCGATGGCGGGGCACTCGTTGCGCGCATGGGTGATCAGGAGCCGCGTCCGCAGGCCGCGAAGCAGCTCCTGCCGCGTCATCAGGCGGCCGAGGGTGTTCAGCCGGCCGCTGGCTTCGATCTCGCGGATGAGGGAGTCGAAGCGCGCGCGCCAGTCTCCGTCGAAGTCGCCGAAGTCGGCCAGGCCTCCGGTGGAATCCACCGCCGCCTGCACGAGTGCGTTGGCGTCGAGCGGGATCAGCTTCTCGGCGCCCCCCACCGAGTCGCCCATGACATTGATGCGGCGCACCCAGTCGGGGCGGACGTAGCGCTCGGAAAGGCTCCGTACGGGGGGCATCGGCTCTCCACGGCCATGGGGATTCGGTTCGATGATATGCTGCCGACTCCCTCCATCAAGCCCCGGAGACGCTCCCTGGACTCCCGTGACTCCGACAGCCGTGAGGCCTTCGCCGATCTCCTCGAGCTGCTGGGCGAGCTGAGCGAGCGCTACGCCGGCCCTGAGTGGCTGGTTCAGGAACCGGATGACGTCGCCGAGGCCCTGCGCGCCATTCTTCATCTGCTGGAGGCGGCGCTGCTGACGC
>CALDCK010000305.1 GCA_937937315.1 uncultured bacterium | reverse complement strand
CGCTGCTCCCGATCACGTTGTCGAAGCGGTAGCGGGACCGGAGCTGGCTGTGGAGGATCCGGTTCTCGGTCTTGAGGCGGCCGTGCTCGATGGCCTGATCCACGAGGCGCCGGATCACGTCGAGATTGCTCTGGTCGAAGGGCTTCTCGAGATACCAGTAGGCCCCGGCCCGCAGGGCGTCTACCGAGTTCTCCGGGCTCCCGAAGCCGGTGACCACGATGCAGGGCAGGTCCGGGTTGATGTCGTGGACCTGGCGCACCAGCTCGAGGCCGTTGAGGCCCGGCATCCGGATATCGGCCAGGACCAGGTCGACGGGCCGTTCGGCCACGGCCGTGAGCGCCTCGGTCGCATTCCGGGCCTCGGACACCTCGTGCCCGACGCGCGTAAGGATGCGCTCGAGAGACTTCCGGTAGAGCTCTTCGTCGTCGACGACGAGTACGTGCGATTTACGCAGAAACCAATCCTCCGCCACGGATGCAGCGCGGAGGGGGGAGGCCGCAGTCTACTGAAGGACCCCCGGCGCTGAAAGTCTTGGACGGCAACCTCGCGAGAGGACGCCGAGAATTCAAGAGCCCTCGCTTCGGCACCGATAGGCGCAGTATGTCGAGGGCCATCCTCCCCGCGACCCCTTCGGATCCGCCTCTCGTCGAAGAGCCGGGTCTCGTGCTCGTCATCGACGACGAGCCGCTGCTGCTGCGCTCCCTCCAGCGCATTCTGCGCAGTGATGACCACCGGACCGTACTCGCCGAATCGGCAGCCGAGGCGGAATCCACCCTTGCGGACCCGCAGCTGGACGTAGTCCTGCTCGACCTGCTGCTCGGACGGAGCAGCGGCCTCGAACTCCTCGAGCGATTGAAGCGCGAGCGGCCCGAGGTGGAAGTGATCGTCATCACAGGAAATGCCAGCATCGACAGCGCGGTGGGCTGTATCCGGCGCGGGGCCTTCGACTACCTGGCGAAGCCCTTCGATGACGTCCACCGCGTGCGCACGACGGTCCGCAAGGCGCTCGAGCGCCGCCGCCTGGTGCGCAGGAATCGAGAGCTCGAGGCCGAGCTGCGCGAGCGCGCCGGCGCCAAGACCCTGATCGGGCAGTCCCCGGGCATGCGTACGCTGAAGCGGACCATCGACAGCCTCCGGCACAACGAGAGCCACGTCCTGCTGCGGGGCGAGAGTGGGACTGGCAAGGAGCTGGTCGCCCGGGCGATCCACGCCGCGAGCCGACGCGCGGAGGGCCCCTTCGTTCCCGTGGACTGCGGCTCCCTGCCCGAGACCATCATCGAGAGCGAGCTCTTCGGCCACGAGCGTGGGGCCTTCACCGGCGCCACCGGCTCTCCGGGGCTCTTCCGGATGGCCCAGGGCGGGACCCTGTTCCTGGACGAGATCGGGGAGGTCTCGCCCGCGGTGCAGGTCAAGCTGCTTCGCGCTCTCCAGGAGAAGGAGATCCGGCCGGTCGGTGCGACTCGGGCTCGGTCAGTGGATCTGCGCATCATCGCGGCGACCCACCGCGACCTCGAGGCCATGGTGGAGGAGGGCCGGTTCCGCCAGGATCTGTTCTACCGGCTCCACGTGGTGCGGATCGAGATCCCCCCCCTGCGCGAGCGGCGCGACGACATCCCACTGCTGGTCCAACACTTCCTCGCCAAGTACCGGGGGGCCGGGTCCTGCGTGGAGGGGGTCGACGATGCGACCCTCGAGCGGCTCGTCACCTCGTCCTGGCCCGGAAACGTGCGGGAGCTCGAGAACGTGATCGAGAGCGCCATGGCCCTGGCGCCGGGACCGCATCTACGGCCCGCGGACCTGCCACGGGAGCGGCGACTCGTGGCGACCGAGACCGCGGTGGCTCTGGATCTGCCCCTTTCCCTCGACGCCTACGAGCGCTGCGCGCTCCAGCGCGCCCTGGAGGAATGCGGAGGCGACGCCACGGCGGCGGCGCGCTGCCTCGGCATCGGCCGCAGCACGCTCTACCGCAAGCTCGCCAAGCATCGGATCCAGGCCACCCGCCGCTGAGGGTCGTTCGGGGCGCCAGGGCCCGGCCTTCGACACCTCTGCCTTCCGGCGTTAGATTGGCGGCGGGCCCCCCTGCCACCGTCGCGAGGTTTTCCCCGCGCGAAAGGGGGAAGTGGGTTGCGCCGCAGCCATCGAGAGGATGACGCCCTCGGCCTTCGGGTCGTGGTCGTCCAGCCGCCGGACCACGGACCGCGTATCGCCGAGGGGCTCGAGGTGCTCGCCGGTCGGGCGACCCTCGAAATCGTCCACGACGCGCGGCGCTGCCTGTCGCGCTGCGATGCCGGCGATGTCGACCTGCTGGTGCTCGACGCGAGGCGTCGCGCCGAGGTGCAGTCGGTGCTGGCTGCGACGGCCCGCTCCGGGGGGCCTCCGGCCATCGTGATCGAGCCCGAGGCAGGCGATGCCCGCGCCCTGGCCTGGTTCCGGGCCGGGGCGGTGGACTGCGTCTCGGCCGAGGAGGCCCCGAAGCGTCTGGGCACGGCGGTCGCGGAGCAGCTGGCCCGGGATCGGGCGCGGCGGACCGCGCGGGGCGGCGACCTGGGCTTCGCAGGCAACCGCGAGGTGATGGAGCAGCTGAACAGCGCCCTCGTGGTCGTGGATCTGGAAGGGCGCATCGTCTACGCGAATCCCCCGGCTGAGCAGATCCTGGGGGCTGAGGGCAGCCTGCACGGCGCCGATGCCGGTAAGCGATTCCGGTCCGGGAAGAGCGAGGAGCCGCTGCTGCTCCGGACGCTGCGCGGTGGCGAGCGCTTCAAGGGCGCCGAGGCGCTGGTGAGCCGTCCCGACGGGTCCAAGGCGCCGGTCGGCATCTCCTGCGCGCCGATCACCTCACCGGAGGGCCGAAGGACCGGCGCCGTGGCGATCTTCCAGGACCTCTCCGAGGCCACCCAGCGCCGCAGCCATGCGCTCCAGACCGAGAAGCTCGCCTCGATCGGCCAGCTCGCCGCCGGGGTCGCTCACGAGATCAACAACCCGATGGGCTTCATCCACGCGAACCTGTTCCAGCTCGCCGAGTACACCGAGGACCTCCAGCGCGTGTGGCGGCAGGTCGAGGCCCTGCGTCACGCCGCCGAGGGCGCGGACCCGACGGCCGTCCGGATCGCGGCCGAGGCTCTGGACAAGGCCTCACAGGAGGCCGACATCGAGTTCGTTCTGGGCGATCTGGCGAAGGCGATCCGGGAGTCCCAGGAGGGATCGGAGCGGATCCGGCACATCGTGCAGGACCTCCGGGACTTCTCTCACCAGGACACGGGGGAGCGGGTCTTCGCAGACCTCAACCAGTGTCTCGACTCCACGGCCAACATCGTGTGGCCCATGATGAAACACGTAGTGAGTCTGGAGAAGGACTACGCCGAGCTGCCGCCGATCGGCTGCTACCCGATGCAGCTCAAGCAGGTGTTCATGAACCTCCTGGTCAACGCCTTCCAGGCGATCGAGGAGGCCGTGGGAGAGAGTGGCGAGCTCGGCACCATCGCCCTGTCGACCCGGATCGAGGACGAGCAGGTGGTGGTGTCGATCCGGGACTCGGGCGTGGGCATCGCCCAGGAGCATCTCGAGCGCATCTTCGATCCGTTCTTCACCACGAAGCGGGTGGGGGCCGGCACCGGGCTCGGTCTGTCGACCTCCTTCGGCATCGTCCAGGGCCATGGCGGCACGCTGTCGGTCGAGAGCGTGCCCGGCCAGGGGACGACCTTCCAGCTGCGCCTGCCCCTCGATGCCGAGGCGCCGGCGGCTTCGTGAGCGCCGAGGGCACTCTCACCCTGCTGATCCTCGACGACGAGTCGCGCATCCTGTCGGCGCTCAGGCGCAGCCTGAGGCGCGAGCCCTACGAGATCCTCACCGCCGAATCGGTGGTCGAGGCGCGTCGCGTGCTCGATGCCGAGGCCGTGGACCTCGTGCTCTCGGATCACAAGATGCCCGGGATCACCGGGCTCCAGTTCCTCGAGGAGGTGGCGGAGCGGCACCCCGAGGCGGTGCGGATGCTGATCACCGGCTGGACCGAGACCATCGACCCGAAGGCCGTAGACGCCCTGGGCATCCGGGCCGTGATCACCAAGCCCTGGGAGGACGCCGCCCTCAAGGAGACTCTGCGGCGGGCGGCCAAGGAGGTCGGGTAGGCCGCACCTTCCCGGGGGCTAGAGGGACAGGCGGCTCAGGTACTCGAGGTCCTGCTTCTGGGTCGCCTTGCCGCCGACGGCGAGGATGCGATAGCGGGCGGCCTCGGTGCGGGCGTAGTAGATGCGTCCCTTTCCGGCGAAGCCGAGCTCGTAGATCGCGAGCTGCGGCGGGAGCCCACCGACCTTGCGGCGCACCGCTGCCGTGTCCGGATCGTCGGCCAGGCGCTTGAGTCCCTCCTCGGCTCGGAGCTTGAGGCTCTCGTCTCCCAGGGCGGCGAGGTCCGAGACCGCGCGGTCGTCCACCTCGATGTTCTTGTAGAGCGTCCGGAGGCGCTTTGCGATGCGCTCGCTCTCGCGCCCCTTTCCCTTTTGAGGCGCGGGCTTCTTCGCCGCATACTTCAGGCGATCCTGGAGATCGGCGATCTCCTGCTCCTTCTGGCCGACGTCCCCCAGGGCCTCGTCCAGCAGCTCCTCCAGGGTCTGGCGCTCTTCTTCCAGCTCCGTGGCGCGAACCGCGCCGGCGAGCAGCTCGGTCTCGCGCTGCGCCAGGACTCGTAGCTGGCGTCGCAGTCCCTCGCGCTCGGACTCGAGCTGGCGGATCTCCTCGGACTGGTGCGCGTCGGCGGGCTCGAAAGTGCGCATGCGGTCCTGGACTCGGTCCAGCTCCTCCTCGATCGACTGAGCGCGCCGCGCCGCGTCGTCCCGCGCGGAGGTGGCCTTGGCGATCTCGGCCTGCTCTCGCCGGATCATGCTCCGGTTGTGGAGGAACAGGCCCTGGAGGAGGAGGGCCGCATAGATGATCAGGATGCTCGTCGACAGGACCGAGCCGTGGGTGACCGACACGAAGACGTCGGTGATCGGGGGCAGTAGATCCACCGCCGCTCGCATCGCCGCCTCGAGGGTGGGCTCCGGGGGCGGCGGGACGACCCGGGTTCCGCCGAGGTAGAGAGGCGTCCGTCCGTCGGCGCCCAGCACCGTGATGTTCACCCGGACGCCTCCGAGCTCGACCCAGGGGGAGTTCACGAGGAGCTCGGTCAGGCGGTTCTGGATCTGGGGCTGGAGGGGCCCGTCCACCGGGCTCACCTCGACGGCCTCGGCGACGGCGCTGCGGAAGTGGGCGTCGAGGAGCGACTCCGCCGCCTCGACGCTGAAGATGTAGAGGAGCGCGAAGGCGAAGACCGAGCCGTAGATCACGCGGAAGGACGAGACATGGTCGAGGGGGCGCAGAGCGCCGCCGAGCGGCCGCGCGCGCGAGGGAGTCCCAGCAGCGAGAGGTTCCGCCATCCCCCCGGAGAATACCGGACCGATTCGAGGGTGCGCCCCGGGGGCCGCAGGCAGGGCGCTGGGGAAGGCCGGACCGGAGGGGCCTCCGACACCCTGCTAGCCTCCGCGCCCATGCGGGTCGTCGATCTGGACCGTGACATGCGCGACGTGATCCCGACCGGGACGAGCCGCGACAGCGAGTTCCTGTTCGATCGGATGACGGACTGCACGCTGGGGGCGGCCTCCGCGGGTGGAGCGCGCCGGATCCTCGACGTGGCCAGCGGCTTCGGTCAGGACGCCCGGGCCCTCGCCGGAGAGGGGGCCTTCGTGGTGGCGGCAGAGCCCTCCGCCCGTATGTCCGCCCTGGCGCGGATGCAGGAGGTCGAGTCGGATACCGCCCGGACCGAGCACGTCCGGGCCTGGGGCGACGCGCTTCCCTTCGCCGACGGATCCTTCGATGCCGTGTTCTGCAAGGGCGCCCTCGACCACTTCGACACGCCCCTCGCCGCGATCGGTGAGATGGCGAGGGTGACCCGTTCCGACGGTCGCGTGGTGCTGGCCATCGCCAACTTCGACTCCCTGTCATGCCGCGTGGCTCGGGGCGTCGACGCGGTGCGACAGGACTGGCTGGGCCGGCCGCCGCCGCGAGGCCGCCGTCACTACGACGTGCCCCACGATCACTTCACGCGCTACGAGCTCGGCCTGATGCGGGAGCAGGCCTCGGCCCATCTGACCGTCGAAGCCGTCCGAGGGCTCTCCCTTGCCTGGGGGCTCCCGGCCTGGTCGCGCGCAGTGTCGAGGCTGCCTCAGTTCGCTGCGCGAGCGACGCTTGAGACCTTCGACCGGGTCGCCCGGGTGCTTCCGGCCCTGGCGGACGTGGTGGTCCTCTGGGGCCGACCGCGGCGGGCCGCCACCACCTCGGCGTAGACCTCGGCCGTGGCCTCGGCCACCTGGGGCCAGGCGTAGGCCTTCTCGACGCCCAGGCGTCCCCGTGCGCCGAGCTCTGCGCGGTGCTCGGGCTGCTCGAGCAGGCGTGCGATGGCGTCGGCCAGGGCCTCGGGATTCGCCGGTGGCACGAGCACGCCGCCGCCCCCGGTCTCCACGACCTCGGGCAGCGCGCCGGCGGCGCAGGCGACGACCGGGGTGCCGCAGGCCATGGCCTCTGCTGCCGGCAGGCCGAAACCCTCGTAGCGCGAGGGCACGACCACCAGGGCGGCGCGCCGGTAGAGGGTCACCAGCTCCTCGGTGGGCACGCGGCCCGCGATGCGTACCCGTTCTCCCAGGCCGAGGGCCTCGGCACGTCTGCGCGCGACGTTGTCCGGGTGGGGGTCGTCCACGAGGGTGAGGAAGACATCCCCGGGCAGGTGGGGGAGGGCGTCGATCAGGGTGACGAGGCCCTTGTTCGGGTCCGAGGCACGGCCCACGCACAGGAGCTCGCGGGGGTTGCGGGATGCGGCCGGGTCCGGCGAGAAGAGGTCGGTGTCGACTCCGTTGGCGACCATGCGGATCCGCTCGGAGCGGACGCCGAAGTCCGCCTGGATGGTGCGGGCACTCTCCGCCGAGGACGTGAAGAGGCGCTGAACGCGCCGCGCCACGAAGGCCTGCATGCCGATGGGGTAGAAGGTCATGGTGCCGAGGGCGTCTCGAAAGCCCTCGTCACGCACGAAGGAGAAGCGCCGATCCACCGTGAGTGGGTGGTGGACGGTGGTGACCACGGGCAGGCCCATCCCAATCAGGCCGAGATCGCCCCAGCCGAGGCACTGCACGTCGTGCACGATGTCGTAGTGGATGCCGAGCTTTGCGCGGGTCGCGATCTGGCGCAGTGCGCGCACGCTGAACGCGAAGGGCTCCGGGAGGAATCCGAACCAGCTGGCGGCCAGCTCGTAGAAGTTGAGGGGCTCGAAGATGCGCAGTGGATCCGGGCGCGGGAGCATCCCGGCGCGGTCCCGGGCGAACCACCCCCCCCAGAACTGCTCGTTCGGCAGCTGGGTGACCGACTTCGCGAAGGGCATCTCGTCCGGGTAGGGCGGGCCCACCAGCACGTCGACGTGGTGGCCGAGGCGCGCAAGCTCGCGCACGAGGAACCACAGGTACACGCCCTGGCCACCGCAGCGCATGTTGCCGCGGTAGGCGACGAAGCAGATCCGCAGCGGACGCGCGCCGCTGCTCACGCCGCGCGGGCGCGCCGCGGCTGCGCCCGTTTCTCCGCGTAGAGGATCAGGCTCTTCGGGAAGCAGTAGTTGAGGATGCCCTCGAGCCGGGTCATGAAGCGCGAGCCCGTCGCCCGGATGAGGAAGAGCCGGTAGGCGCGGACGAGACGGCTCTCGTCGGCCTTCGGCAGCCCCGCGATCGAGCGCAGCACCCAGTAGGGCGTGTGGAGCGCGTGGGCGAAGCCCACGCCCAGGGTGGTCAGGCCGGCATCCGCCAGCCCCTCGGCGAGCTGCCGCGGTCGGAAGATCCGGATGTGGCCGCCCAGGGACTCGAAGTAGTCGTCGCCGACGCGCAGGTAGAGGTTCTCGCTGGTCGCAGTGGGGATCGTCACGGCCACCACGCCGCCGGGCACGGTGACCCGCGCCAGCTCTCGCGCCGCCGCGCGGTAGTCGTGGACGTGCTCCATGACCTCGGAGCAGATCACCTTGTCGAAGCTGGCGTCGGCAAAGGGCAGGTGGAAGGTGTTGCCCTGGAGCATCTCCCCCATCGAACGAAGCTCGCCGGCGCGTCGACGGAGACCGCCGACGGCCGCTCTCAGCCCGTCGGGATCGAGGTCGAGGCCCACGACCCGGGCGCCGCGTTCGAGGGCGCCGTAGCAGTGACGCCCCTCGCCGCAGCCCGCGTCGAGGAGGCGCTCACCGGGGCGAAGCTCAAGCCGCTCGAGATCGACCGTGAGCAACACTGAGCGTATCCTCGAACACGTCTACGAGCCCCGCGGCGGCGTCCTTCCACTGGAAGACACTTTCGACGCGCTTGCGCGCGGTTCGCCCCATCGCCTCGGCGCGGCCCGGCTCCGCCAGGATCTCGGCGATGGCCGCCGCCAGGGCGCGCGGATCGCGGGGCGGCACGAGTCGCCCCGCATCTCCTCCGGTCCCCACCACCTCGGGCAGCGCGCCGGCGGCGTTGGCGACGATTGCGAGACCGCAGGCCATGGCCTCGCTCGCGGGAAATCCGAAGCCCTCGAAGAACGAGGGGACGACGGCGATGCGAGCGGTCGAGTACTGCCGCACCAGCTCCTCGATCTCGAGCATCTCGCGGTGCAGGACCACCCGGTCCTGGAGCCCCAGGCGCTGGATGCTCTGCATCACCAGGCCGTCGTCGGGGATGCGACCGTCGACGATCTTGAGGGTCACATCGTCCGGAAGCAGGGCGAGGGCATCGAGGAGCGTCCCCACGCCCTTCTTGCGGTCCTCGGTTCGCCCCACGAAGAGGAGGTCGGTCTCCTTCTCGACCTCGGGGATCGGGCGGAAGAGCTCCGTGTCGGTTCCGTTGTGGACGACCGGCACGTCCTTCTCGGGAATGCCGAAGTAGCGCTCGATCTCGGCGCGCGACGCTTCGCTCACGGTGACGATGCGGTCGAGGCGCGGCGCCACCCGCTGCTGCATCCAGAGCGGGAAGTAGAGCGTGCGCTTGATCTTCTTGACGAGCTTCGGGTCGATGGCGAAGTCGGCCTCGCGGTCGATGTGGAGGGGGTGGTGGATCACCGAGACCACGGGGACGCCGGTGGCCTTGATGCCGAGGAGGCCCCAGGACAGGGACTGATTGTCGAAGACCACGTCGAAGCGGTGGCGCTCCTGGAGGCGCTTCCAGCGCATGAGCAGCCGCAGGCCGAAGGTCTGCATCTCCGGGAAGACCCCGAAGCGCGAGACGCCGAGCTCCCAGAGCGTGAGCGGGTGGAGTAGCTCGAAGGGGTCCTCGCGCCGCGCCCACTCCGGGTGCTCGACCCCGAAGACGTTTGCGTTCGGCACGACGTGGAGCGGGATGCCCGGCTCGAGCTCCGGTAGCGGCGGCCCTGCGATCACGTGCACATCGTGGCCGGCGCGCTTCCACTCCCGGGCGAGGTAGGCGGCGTAGATCCCCTGGCCTCCGCAGTACATGTTGCCGCGATAGGTCAGCAGCGCGATGCGCACGGGCTAGCCCGACTGTCCGGACTCGGCGTTCGGCGGCGTCGGGACGTCGTCCGGCGACGCCGCGTAGTCGACGGGCTCGACCCGGATCGTGGCGATCGTGTAGCCGACCCAGAACGTGAGGCCGAGGACGAAGAACACGAGCACGGCCACGGGGAGTGCCACCGCCCAGTAGCTCTTCTGGAGCAGACCCAGCAGGAAGAGGGCTCCGACGACGAAGACCGCGACGCAGATCAGGCCACCCTGGGTCCGGGAGGAGTCGTTCATGGGCTCTCCAATGGCATGGGAGGGGGAGTGGGAGGGGCCGGGCCGGCCCGACATCGCGGGCCCGATCGGCCGGGGCTGTCGGGGAATCGACCCACCTGGGAGCCGAAGTCGCGGGAGTATTCGCGGACCCGCGGAGGATGTCAACTTGCCCGCGGAGCGCCCGGGAGGGGCTCAGATCGGCTTCGTGCCCCAGACGAAGGAGACCTGGAAGACCAGGGTGTAGTTGTCGTGGGACTTGCCGCGGATGCGCCCGGCGAGGGGGCCCTGCTGGTCGATGCGGCCGTTGCCCGAGAGCGCCGCGCTGAGGTTCGCATGGATCTCGAGGTTCGGCCGGGCGCGGGCGGAGCCGCCGACGCCGAAGAAGAAGACCTCGTCGAAGGGCAGGGATAGGGTTCGGTCCTCCGAGTCGACGGCGGAGGAGACGTAGGTGAAGCCGGCGTTGGCGGTCAGGTCTTCGCGGACCTGGTACTCCGCGCCGAAGGAGCCGACCCAGATGTCGTTGAAGTCCTGCTTCGCGGTGATGGAGGTCTCGCTCACGGTCACGTCCACACGGCCGAAGCGGCTCCAGTCCATCCAGGTCAGGTCGCCCATGATCGAGAAGCGATCGTTCATCTGGTGGAAGAAGCCCGCCTGGATCACCTGGGGCACGTTCACGTCCACGTCGATCTTCGTCCGCAGCAGCCCGGCGTTGTCGAGGGCGTTCTCGAGCAGCGGCCCCAGCTTGCGGAAGCGGGGCCGACCCTCGAGCTCGGGGTGTTGCTCGTTGCGGTAGGAGATGGCGAAGCGGGTGCCCTCCCAGGGCTCGACCATCGCCGCAACGACCGCACCGGCATCGACGCCGTCGAGCTCGAGGCGGATGCGCCCGTCCTCCAGTCCGGGCTCGAGGTTGTTGATCGCGGACTCGGAGACCGAATCGACGTACATGATCGAGGCCCCCGCGGCGAGGGAGAGCCAGTCGGTCACGCGGTAGGCGACGACGGGCTGGGCGCTGACGAACACGAGACTCGACTCGGTGGCGAAATAGCGCCCTGCCCAGTCGTTTCCGTAATCCGTACCGATTCCCGCCGGAACGAAGACGCCGAAGCCGAGGCGCCATCGGTCGGTCAGCTCGTGGGAGAGCGAGAGCGTGGGGATCAGGGTGGGATCGTCGTCGTCGTCCGGATTCTTGCCCGGGGGATCGCTGTCGCTCAGGCGAAACTCCGAAAAGCCCTGGGCGACGGCGGTGTCCAGGACGATCTGGGTGCCGCGGACCCGGGTGATCCCCGCCGGGTTGCTGTTGACGACCGCGGCGTTGGCGGCCTGGGCCACGCGCCCCGCCATGGCGGGGCCGAGCTGGGCCTGAGCCGGCGTTGCCGGGAGCATGAGGGCGAGCAGGAGCAGGAGCTGACGGCGGCGTCTCACGGCGCGGGCATGCTAGCAGCGGCCCGTCCGGAGTTGTCATGTCCCTCGCCCGCCCTACCTTCGCGCCCGATGGGGTCGAACTCGCTGCGCGTGATCGGGTTGATGTCCGGAACCTCCGCTGACGGCGTGGACGCGGCCCTCGTCGAGTGGAGCGGGGCCGAGGACGGGCGCCCCTTCGAGCTGCTGGCGCATCGCGAGGATGCCTTCGACTCCGCTCTCCAGGCGAGGATCCACCGGCTCGCGGCGGGACGCTGCGAGCCCGGCGAAGCGTTGCGCGAGCTCGCGACCCTCGACGTCGAGCTCGGAGAGCGCTTCGCCGAAGCCGCAGGCGCCGTGGCGCGCCAGGCCGGGACCTCCCTCGACGCGGTCGACGCGATCGCATCCCACGGCCAGACCGTGGCGCATCATCCAGAGGTCCGGGCGACGCTCCAGATTGGCGATCCCTCGGTGATCGCCGAACGCACGGGCTGCACCACGATTGCGGACTTCCGGACCCGCGACGTCGCCGCGGGAGGCGAGGGCGCGCCCCTGGCACCCTTCTTCCACTTCGCTGCCTTCGCCGATGCGGAGGAGGGGCGCCTGGTCCTCAACCTGGGCGGTATCGCCAACGTGACCTGGCTGCCTCGCGGTGCATCGCCGGAGTCGGTCGTCGCCTTCGACGTCGGCCCGGCGAACGCGCTGGTGGACGGCGTGGTGCAGTGCGAGACCTCGGGGCGCGAGCGCATGGACGTGGATGGCGCCCGGGCGCGACGTGGCGTCATCGATGCGTCCCTGCTCGCGCGCCTGCTGGACGACGAATTCCTGCGCGCGCCGCCGCCGAAGTCCACGGGGCGTGAGCGTT
>CALDCK010000304.1 GCA_937937315.1 uncultured bacterium | reverse complement strand
AGCACGCGGCGCGACTCCTGCTTCATCCAGGTGCAGAAGAGCCGCTCCGTATGGGCGGTGCAGGGAAGCTTCGCGGCGCTCTCGAGATGCGTTCGCGCGCGAGAAGCCTCGCCTTCACGCGCCCAGTACACGCCCAGGCCGTACTGGTTGCGCACCGATTCCGGCGAGTGCCGCGCGGCGCGCTCGTAGTGGGTGAGCGCAGCGTCGTCGTCTCCCACGGGCCAGGGCGCCACGAGATAGAAGCTCGCGAGGAGATAATCGCCGAGGCCGTCGTCGTAGGCCGGGTCCAGGGTTGCCAGGCGCGTTGCGTGCTCGCGGTACTCGCCGCTGGCTCCGCGCAGGATCGACTGGATGATCCCGAGGCTCGAGGCGTGAAACATGTAGGCATTGGCGAGGGCGGCTGCGGCCTCGCCAGACTGGGGCTTCGCCGCCTGGGCCTTGCGGGCGTGGGCCAGGGCCCGGGGGGCGAGCTCGGCCCAGAGGGCGCGGTTGGCGTCGGTGTCCTGGAGCCCGTCCACGAGAGGCAGGTTTCCGTTCGTGCGGATCGCCATCACCTTGTTCAGGGCGATCGCCGCCGCCAGCCGAGCCTCGATGTCTTCCGGCGCACCGGCCAGCCGCGTCTCGTAGAGCGCCACCGCGCGGGAGATGTCCTCCACCCGATCGCTCGCGGCGAGCCGATCCGCCTCATCCGCCTGGGCGACACTCGGCACCACGACGACCGCCACTCCGAGTGCTAGGAGCCCACGAGCAAGTCTGCACACATCCATCCTTTTGGAGCCCTCCCCGGCCGGATCGTAACCGAGCGAGGTCAGACGACAGCCCGCCTTCCGTCCTCGGCCGTCTGATAGACTCGTCTCAGCGTGGACTGCCCCACCTGCGGACACGACAACCGCTCGCAGGCCCGGTTCTGTGAGGACTGTGGCGGGCGCCTGGCGGCGCCGACCTGCACCGGGTGCGGCACCGAGCTCCGCCTCGGCGCGAAGTTCTGCGACGAGTGCGGTGCAGCCATCGCCAGCGCCGCCTCGGGGCCCCCCGAGCGGACGCCCCGGGAATACACGCCTCCGCATCTCGCCAGCAGGATTCTCAAGACGAAGTCCGCGATCGAGGGCGAGCGCAAGCAGGTGACGGTCCTCTTCGCCGATGTGCGCAGCAGCGTGCAGCTCTCGGGAGAGCTCGACCCCGAGGAGTGGCACAACATCCTCGACCGCTTCTTCGAGGTCCTCACCGAAGGCGTGCACCGCTTCGAGGGCTCGGTAAATCAGTACACCGGCGACGGCATCATGGCCCTCTTCGGCGCACCGATCGCCCACGAAGACCACGCCCAACGCGCCTGCTATGCGGCGCTCTACCTCCAGAAGGCCCTCGAGGCCCACACCGATGCACTGCGCGTCGACCATGGCCTCAACTTCTCGGTGCGCATGGGCCTCAACTCTGGCGAGGTCGTGGTGGGCCGCATCGGCGACGACCTGCGCATGGACTACACGGCTCAGGGCCAGACGGTGGGCCTCGCCCAGCGCATGGAGTCCCTGGCCGAGGGCGGCAAGGCTCTGCTGGCCGGCGACACGATCGATCTGGTCGAGGGCTACTTCGAGCTACGCGACCTCGGCGAGACGAAGGTAAAGGGCGTCGAGCAGCCCGTCCGGGTGGCCGAGCTCCAGGGCGTTGGCCACATGCGCACCCGCCTCGATCGATCGCGCACGCGCGGGCTCTCGAAGTTCGTGGGACGCAGCGACGAGATGGAGCGGCTCGAGGCGGCGCTCGAGCGATCGCTCACTGGCGACGGTCAGGTCGTGGGCCTGGTGGCCGAAGCCGGCGCGGGCAAGAGCCGCCTCTGCTACGAGTTCGCCGAGCATTGCCGGAGCCGGGGCCTGATCGTCCGCGCGGGCACCGGCGTGGCCCATGGTCGCGCCACGCCCCTCGAGCCCATCCTCCAGTTCTATCGGGAGATCTTCGGGGTCGACCCCGGTGATGGCGACGTCGCAGCTCGCCAGAAGATCGCGGGTCTGATCGCCCAGACCACCCCGGCAGAGCTCGACTCCCTGCCCCTGCTCTTCGACTTCATGCGCGTGCCGGACCCGGCGAATCCCGCACCGGATCTCTCCCCCGACGAGCGCATGCAGGCCATCATCGACCTGCTGCGGCGCCTCACCGCTGCCCGCAGCCGTCGCGAGCCTGCGGTCCTCGTCTTCGAGGACCTGCACTGGCTCGACCCCCAGACCGACGCCGCGATCGCCGGCATCGCAGACACCACCGCCGGCACCCGCACCCTCTTCGTCGTGAACTTCCGGCCCGAGTACCGCGCCGACTGGATGGCGCGCTCCCACTATCAGCAGATCCCACTGCGCCCCCTCGATCCCGAGGCGGCGGGTGAGCTGCTGCAGGAGTGGCTGGGCCCGGACCCCTCCCTGGCGGGCTTCGCCGAGATGGTCCGCGACCAGACCGGCGGCAACCCCTTCTTCATGGAGGAGGTGGTGCGCGCCCAGATCGAGGCCGGTGTGCTGGAAGGCGCCCGGGGCGCCTTTCGCCTCGAGCAGCCGGTCGCGTCCCTCGCGGTGCCCGCGAGTGTCGAGAGCCTGCTGGCCGCGCGCATCGACCGCCTGGGCGAGACCACGAAGCGCCTGCTCCAGACCGTGGCCGTGGTCGGAGACGAGTGCGACGAGGCACTCCTGGC
>CALDCK010000303.1 GCA_937937315.1 uncultured bacterium | reverse complement strand
GAGGCGCTCCCCGCCAGAAGGGACTTCTTCCACATGCGCGAGATCTTCACCCAGGTCGCCACCGCCGGGGGGCTCAGCAGGGGGGGGGCAGACGCGCTGGGATGCTGCACCAGCAGGGCTACGCCATGGGGAACGGGAACCGTCTTGCGCATGCTGAAGATCGCGAGATCGCCGGCCCGACCCAGAAATCTCCCCTCGTCCCGGCTCAGAAAGGCATGGGCGCAATCCTCGATGAGCGCGATGCCCCGCTCGCTGCACAAGGCCCTCAGCCTCTCGAGCCTTTGCGAAAATCCGAAGTAGTGGGTCGCGAGAATCGCCCGCGTGCGAGGCCCCACCCTTGCGGCCAGTGCATCGAGGTCCAGCTCGAGCTCGCGTCCGACGTCGTAGAACTCGAGCCGGACCCGGCGGCGAAGGAGCGGCTCGACCTCGTGGCCGCAGCAGTACGCCGTACAGAGCACGACGTCCTCAGCGGAGAGGTCCAGAAGGATGGCCGCCTGATGGAGCGCCGCGCGGCCCGAGAACGTCGGCACGACCCCGGGACGGTCGAGGGGAAAGGGCCGGCTGGTAGGCCCGGTCCGACGCCGCAGCAGCCGCGCGGGAAGCGACGCCGTGGCGAGGATGGGTTGACGGGCCAGGAGCGGAGCGGGCTTCGAAACCACACCCGAGGGGATACCACAGGGATTCGTCGCGGCCGCTCCGGGGACGGACCCGAATCGCCCGTGCCACCTCGCGATGGCAGCCCAATGGACGGACGATCCTGATAGGCTGACCCCGGCCCTGGAGCCGTCCGTGCCCCCCATCTGCGACGGAGAGACCGCGATGATCGAGACCCACAAGTCCTTCTGCCGCTTCTGTCACGTGTTCTGCGGAGTCGAGGTCGACGTCGAGGATGGGCATGTGGTGCAGGTACGCGGCGATCGCGAGAACGCGGTGAGCCGCGGCTACACCTGCCCGAAGGGGCGCGCCGAGGTGGAGCGCATCCACCACCCGGACCGCCTGCTGGCCCCGGAGCGCAGGGACGGGGGCCGCTGGTCCCGGATCTCCGCCCCCCAGGCCCTGGACGAGGTGGCCGAGCGCCTCGGCGACATCGTCGCGCGCCACGGGCCCGACTCGGTGGCCGTCTACACCGGCTGCGGCGGCCACCGGACCTCGGCGGGCGGACCCTGGTTCGTGCGGCGCTGGCTCGACGCCCTGGGCTCGAGCCGCATGTACACCTCCTTCACGATCGACTCGCCGAGCCTTTCCGTTGCAGGGAACCGCTTCTTCGGAGGCCCGGTCCCGGTCAACCTGCTCGACATCGAGCGGGCCGAGTGCGTCCTGTTCGTGGGAACGAATCCCATAGCGTCTCACCAGCTCAACATGCCCCAGTCGAGCCCCACGGCCCGGATCAACGACGCGCGCAAGCGCGGCATGAAGCTGATCGTGATCGACCCGCGTCGCACCGACGTAGCGCGGCTGGCCGACCTCCACCTCCAGGTGAAGCCCGGCGAGGACGCGACGCTGCTGGCCGCGATGGTGAAGGTCATCCTCGACCGCGGGCTCCAGGACCACGACTACGTGGCCCAGTACGTCAGCGGGGTCGATGCACTCCACGCCGCCGTCCGCGACTTCGACCTGGAGTACGCCTCGCGCCGTACGGGCGTTCCGAAGGAGCAGATCGAGGCGGCGGCCGAGATGTTCGCGACCGCCCGGACCGGAGCGGCCAACAGCGGCACGGGCCTGCACATGGCCATCCACCACAACCTGGCGACCCAGCTCGTCATGACCCTGAACGGCCTCTGCGGCCGCTACGACCGACCCGGCGGAATGAACCGCAACGAGGGCGCCCTTGGCCGGACCATCGGGCCCGACGCGAGTCCGATGCGGCTCCCTCCCCTGCCGAAGTCCCGGGTCCGCGGCATCTCCGCCTACCCGGGCCTCTTCGGCGCCTATCTCGAGATGCCCACGAGCACCCTCGCCGACGAGATCCTCACCCCCGGAGAGGGACAGATCCGCGCCCTGATCGTCAACGGGGGAAACCCGGCCCTGGTCCTCGCCGAGGAGGCGTCGGCCCAGAAGGCGCTCGAGGATCTCGAGCTGCTCGTCGTCCTCGACCTCTTCCGTTCCGCAACGGCCGAGTACGCCGACTACGTGTTCGGCGTCCGTCACCCCTTCGAGCGGGCGGACGTCGCGAAGCTGATGGACGCGAACTACCCCTTCCCCTTCGGCCACTACACGCCCGCCCTCGTCGACGGCCCCCCGGAGACGCTCGAGGAGTGGGAGGTCTTCTGGGAGCTGGCGGGACGTCTCGGCATTCCCTTGCGGGTGGGCAACCTCACGCCAGAGCACCGACCCACCTCGGACGAGCTGCTCGACGCCATGTACCGCCACGCGCGCCTGCCGCTGGCGGAGATGCGCAAGCACGAGAGCGGCGTCGCCTTCGAAGAGCGGCACACCGCCGCGGGCGGCGTCATTCCGAACATGATCGCCCACGAGGATCAGCGGATGGCGGCGGGCCATCCGGACGTGATCGCCGAGCTGCGCGTCGTAAGAGGAGAGCCGGTGATCAGCGGCGGGGGCTATGCCCCGGGAGAAGACTTCGGCTTCCGCATGATCACGTATCGCATGAAGGAGGTGTACTGCACCCAGGGCCACAACCTGCCCTCCCTCGCCCGTAAACGCTCCTTCAACCCCGTGCTGATGAATCCCGCATCGATGCGCGAGCTCGGCATCGAGAACGGAGACACGGTCCGAGTCGAGAACGACCACGGCGAGGTCGACGGCATCGTCGAGGCGAGCGACGACATCGGGCCCGGCACCATCGCCTTCGCCTTCGGCTGGGGAGATCCAAAGGACCCCCGCCCCATCCGGGAGAAGGGCTCGAACGTACAGAGGCTGATCCCGGACGATTGGCGCTACGACGCCGTCACGGGCCTGGCCCTCCAGAGCGCCATTCCGGTGAACGTACGCCCGGCAGCGGGAGAGGAGATCGCGCGATGAGCGGAACCGCAACCACGACCACGGACGAGGTGCTCGAGGGGGTCGATCTCTCGGGGAAGCGCATCGTCATCACGGGCACGTCCAGTGGTCTCGGCGCCGAGAGCACGCGCGCCCTCGCCTCGAAGGGCGCGTCGATCACCATGCTGGCGCGCAACGGCGAGAAGAACGCCGCTTCGGCAGCAGGACTGCGAGAGCAGCTCCCCGGTGCCGACCTCGAGACCCGCGAGATCGATCTCACCTCGCTGCCCAGCGTTCGCGCCTGCGCCGAGGGCATCCTCGCCGACCACGACCGCATCGACGTCCTGATCAACAATGCGGGCGTGATGTGCTGCCCCTACTCCACCACCTCCGACGGCTTCGAGAACCACCTGGCGAGCAACCACCTGGGGCACTTCCTGCTCACGGTCCTGCTGGCCCCGGCGCTCGTCCGGGGCGCGCCTTCCCGCGTCGTCGCGCTCTCCTCGGGTGCCCACGGCATGAGCGCGATGGACTTCGACGATCCGATGTTCACGCACCGCGCCTACGACCCGTGGCTCGCCTACGGACAGTCGAAGACGGCCAATGCCCTGTTCGCCCTCGAGCTCGACCGCCGGCTCCGAGACCGCGGGCTCACTGCCTTCTCCGTGCACCCGGGCATGATCATGACCGAGCTCGGGCGACACCTGACCGAAGAGACGATGAAGCAGATGCAGGACCGCATCGCGGAGCGAGCCCGGGAGGCCGGGGTCGAGGGTCCCATCGATCCCAGTGCGGCGATGACCTTCAAGTCCGTCGCGGCCGGGGCGGCAACCCAGTGCTGGGCGGCGACCGCCCCCGAGCTCGACGGCCACGGCGGCGCCTATCTGGCGGACTGCCAGCTCGGCGAGGTGGGCGGCAACGTCTCCTCCACCGGAGTCGAGCCCCACGCCCGGGATCCCGAGGCCGCAGTCCGGCTCTGGAGCCTGACCGAGGAGTGGGTGGGTCAGAAGCTCGACGTTTGACGCCGATCACTCAGGTTCCGATCAATTCCAGGAATCGCTCGGCACAGCGCGCCATCGAGAAGTGAGCCCCGCGCTCGCGCAGCCGGTCCCGATCGACCGCCCCGTCGAGACTCGCGGCGATGGCCGCCGCGAGCGCGACGTCGTCCCCCACCGGCACGAGCGGACCGTAGACGCCGCCCTCCAGGATCTCGGTGGGGCCGCTGGGGCAGTCGGTGCTCACCACCGGACAGCCACAGGCCATCGCCTCGGGGAGCACCCGGCCGAAGCCCTCCCAGGCCGACGACAACACGAACAGATCAGCGCGCGCCATGAACGCGAAGGGGTTGGGATCGAAGCCGGGCAGGGAGACGTCCGCCGCCACGCCCAGGGACTCGACCCGATCCATGAGTGAGCCGCGCAATGCCCCCTCCCCGACGATGACGAGTCGGCAGGGGCGCTTCTCTCGCACCCGCGCGAAGGCCCGGATCAACGTGTCGAAGTCCTTCTGGGGGTGGAGCCGACCGACGCCGAGCACGATCGGCGGGCCGCCGTCCCCGAACCAGGGGTGGGCGACGGGCTCCGCCGCCCGATCGCGAAGCTCCGGAGTGACCACCGGGTTGTAGATCGTCTCGATCCGCTCGCGCGGAAGCTCCGCCGTGCTCGCCAGGTCGTCGGCCACGCCGTGCGAGACGGCCACGATCCGATCCGCCTCGGGGTAGTAGCGACGAACGAGGCGCGGCAGCTGTCGGTAGCGTCGCTTCGGCTGACTGCTGGAGCGCAGGGAGAGCGTGTTGCGTTCGGTGACGACGACGGAGGTCGGCACGTCGGCGCAGCGACGGGCCCGCAGCGCGGCCAGATTCGCCCAGCTCGAGGCAGAGATCAGCGCGTCGGGTCGCTCGCGCACCAGGTAGCGAGCGAGCGCTGGCACGCTCCCGAAGACCAGAGGCGGATCTAGGCTCGCGAAGGGCCCGAGCAGCCCAGCGGCTCCTCCAGGCTTCGTCACCAGGGAGGGAAGGAGCTGCAGAGGAGAGCGGGTCGCGAGATCGACGATGCGGACGGCGTCGGACACCTCGGCGCGCAGCGGCCCTTCAGCCCGGGTCAGGACCAGGTCCACCCGGTGATCGCGCTCAGCGATGCCCCGGGCGAGGGTCAGGACGGAACGCTGCAGGCCGCCACCCACCAGGGACTTCATGAAGAGCGCCACGTGCATCGTCAGGCGGCTCCCCCCTCGAGGAGACCCTCCGCGCCGCCGATGCGGCCGATGCGGCCGCGATCCGGGATGGTCATGGCCGCTCCCCCCCGAGAGCCGCCGCGGAGTATGCCACAGACCGTTCCCCGCTCCGGAGGATCAACCCGCAGCGGCGGACACCTGATCGAGATAGAAGACGTTGCCGTCCGGATCCTCGAAGAGGGCCATGAATCCGCCCCAGGGCTGCACCGTCGGGGGCATGGTGAAGCGCACGCCGAGGCCGATAAGACGGGCATGTTCGGCCTCGAGATCATCGACGTCGAGGCCCACCCCGGTGTGGCGACCCGTCAGCGCCGACTGCTCGGCCCCGGCCACAGCCAGGCCCAGTCGCACGGGGCCCGCGGCGAACGAGGCGTAGCCATGCTCACCGTCGGCGTGCTCGAGGCGAAGCCCGAGCGCCCCCTGGTAGAACGCCAGCGCGCGTTCCAGATCGGTCACGAAGACGTTCACGTAGGCGATCTTCATCGACGCCCCACCGCCCGGAGGCCGACACGAGATCGGAATCTCGTGCGCGGCGAAGACACGATACCATGCCCGCGATCGGATCCCGAAGGAGGACTCATGGGCGTTCGCACGGGCTGGGCTTCCGCACTTCTGTCGGCGATGCTCCTCGCCCCGACCACCGGCCATGCAGCGCCGACGGCCTCCGACGTGTCGGCGAGGCTCGAAGCCGGCAGCCGCTCCGCCGAAGATCGGGCCCGGGACGCGGACCGCCGCCCCGCCGAGGTGATCGCCTTCTTCGAGGTCGCGCCGGGAATGACGGTGATCGACCTGATCGCCGCCGGGGGCTGGTACACCGAGGTGCTGGCCCTGGCGGTGGGCGCCGAGGGCAAGGTCTACGCCCAGAACACCCGATTCGTGCTGGAGATGCGAGGCGGTGTGAACGACCGGGCGATGACCGCACGACTGGCCGGGGGACGGCTTCCAAACGTCGTGCGTCTCGATCGCGAGATGAGCGACCTCGGCATCGAGCCGGGCTCGATCGACGCAGCCGTCACCGCACTCAATTTCCACGACATCTACAACGGTCGCGGGCCGGAGGCGGCCGAAACCTTCCTAATGAGCGTGTACGACCTCCTGAAACCCGGTGGCGTGCTGGGCATCGTCGATCACGCCGGCGGTGTCGACGACGACACCGAGCTCCACCGCATCGACGAGGCACGGGTGATCGAGGTGGCGAAACGGGCGGGCTTCGAGATCGAGGCCACGAGCCCGGTGCTGCGCCATCCCGAAGACGACCGCACCCGCGGCGTCTTCAGTCCGGGCCTGCGCGGCAAGACCGATCGCTTCGTGCTGCGTCTGCGCAAGCCCACCGGGTCCGGGAAGTAGCCCAGGCCGATGGCGCGCAACGGCACGCCTCCGATCCGGCGACGCCGCCTCGAGCCCTTCTCTCAGCGCGCGCGTCGGGCCCTCGCGCGTCTCAGGGGAGCCAGCGCGAAGACCCAGCGCGTCTACCGGGTCGACATCGGAGACGTGACCCTCAAGCAGCTCGTGATGCCCCACCGGTCGGCCGCGACCGAGGTGGCCTCGGTGCTCCGCCATCTCCGCGGAGCGCGCGTCGCCCCCCGACTCGTCGCCCACTACGGGAACGAGCTCTGGCTCGAATTCCTCGAGGGCGACCTCCTGCGCCCCGACGACCCGCCGCCCGTGGATGAGCTGGCGCGCATCTTCGCCACGCTCTACCGCGAGAGCGCCCGGCGCGTGAGTCGGGAGGAGCGCGACTTCGGCCGGGAGATCGAGGGCGACCTGGCCTTCCTGCGCGATGCCGGCGTGCTCGCCGAGACCCTCGACGCAAAGCTCCGCGACTGCGCACGCAAGTGGAGCCCCGACGCGGCCTGGATCGGCCACGACTACACCGATGCCCGCCCGGCGAACTTCCTCCGCACGAAGGACGGAGAGCTCCGGGTGATCGACGTCGAGAGCCTCCAGGCCGACTATCTGCTGGGCGCCGGCGCCGTCCGCGCCGGCCTGCGCTGGCCGGGGCTCTCGGGGGATGCCCTGCTCGCGCGCCTCGACGAGCAGGGCGCCGCGCCCTTCCGGGCGGACCTCGATTTCGTGGAGCTCTGGTTCCTGGCGAGCTGGACGAAGCGCTGCGTCCTGCTGCGAAAACACCGCCTCGTCGACCCGAACCTCTTCGCACGGCTCGCCGAGCGCGGCTGAGGCTACCGACCGAGGGCGCACGAACCCGAGGAGCCATGTCCGAATCGGCCACCCCTCTGCGCGTGCACGGTGCCTCCGTCTCCTCCTACACGGGCAAGATCGAGGCGAGGGTCGTGCCCCGTCCCGGGCGTCGGCCGGGGAGTCTCTCGCTTTCCGCGGCAGCCTGATACTCTTCCTCGTGATGCGGCCTGCTCTCGAAGCATCGGATCGGGTGGCCCCGTGACCGGCAATCTCGTCGCCTTCGCGGCGTTCGTCCTGGTCCTGGGTGCGGTGACCGTCTGGTTCCGCCAGGCCATGGCGGTGCGGCTCCCGGCGAACCGCGGCGGCTTCGTCGCCGTCTGGCTGGGCGGGGCCCTTATGGGCATCGCCGGCCTGGTGCAGGGTACGGGAACGTTCGCCGGACTCGCCGCCGCCCTGGCGATCGCCGTCGGCTGCTTCCTCAGCTTCACCGTCGCGATCAGTCGCCAGGAGGTCGGCGAGAACGCGATCGCGGTGGGCGCCCGGCTTCCGGAGGTGAGCGCCCCCGACGAGAATGGCGCCGAGTTCGCCCTCGCGAGCGCCTCCGGGACCCCGGTCCTGCTCAAGTTCTTTCGCGGCCACTGGTGACCCTACTGTGTCGCCGAGTTGCGGCGATGGGAGGAGATCCGGCCCGAGATCGAGGCGCGCGGCGTCCGGGTGATCACGGTCTGCACCGACACCCCGGAGCAGATCCGCAAGGGTCGTCAGAAGCACGGCCTGCACGCGGTGATCCTCTCGGACCCGAAGCTCGCCGTGACCGATCGCTTCGGCCTGCGCAACCGGGGACGCCACTCCGGCATTCCCGGAGGCGCCCCGGCGCTGCCCGTGCCGACCTCGATCCTGGCGGACGCGGAAGGCGTGGTGCGCTGGATCGACCAGTCCGAGAACTACCAGCGGCGGTCGGACCCGGACCACGTACTCGGCGCGCTCCGCGAGTACCTCGGCTGAGGCGAAGCCACCCCCGGGAGCCCGAACCGAAGGGGACCACGAGATCGAGGTCTCCAGCGGAGTCGGCGCCGGGTCCGGAGTGAGGGGGCGTCAGGCCGCGGGCCGCAACGCAATCCGTGAACGGCCGCGAATCAGGTAGGAGTCCACGAACTCGGGCTCGGACTCGACCCGCGTCAGGCGCGCCAGCTCCGGCACGAGCACCTCCAGCGCCGCCCGGGCCTCCAGCCGCGCCAGGGCGGCTCCCAGACAGAAGTGGGCCCCGAAGCCGAAGCCCACATGCCCTCTCGTATCCCGCGTGACGTCGAAGCGGTCCGGATCCGGGAAGCGGCGCTCGTCGCGATTCGCGGCGCCGAGCAACACGACCAGATGCGCACCCTTCGGGATGCGAACCTCCCTCAGCTCCGAGTCCTGCGTCGCCTCGCGGTTGATGAACTGCACGGGACCGTCGAAGCGCAGCACCTCCTCGACGAGTCCTGGGACGAGCGAAGGGTCGCGACGCACCCGTTCGAGCTGATCCGGGTGATCGAGGAGCGCCTCCACCGCGTTGCCCAGCAGGTTGGTCGTGGTCTCGTTGCCGGCGACGAGCAGGAGCAGAACGAAGAGGTAGACCTCGAAGTCGTCGAGGGCCGCCTCTCCCTCGGTCGTCACCAACAGACTGATGAGATCGTCCCCGGGGCGCGCGCGCCTGGCGCGGGTGATGGGACGCAGAAAGCTCCGAAGCTCCACCATCGCATCGAACCCGGCGCCCCCGAAGTCACTCATGCCGGACCCGGTCCCGCCGGCCACGATGGCGTCGCTCCAGCGCTTGAAGTCGACCATGCGCTCGGCGTCGATGCCCAGGATCTCGGCGATGATGGTCACCGGTAGCGGCACGGCGAGCTCCTCGATCAGATCGAAGCTCTCGCGAGCCCGGAGCCGTTCGAGCCCCTCACCGGCCAGCTCGCGGACGCGCCCCTCCCAGGCCTCGATGCGGCGCGGCGTGAAGCCCCGATTCACGATCTTGCGCATCAGCGCGTGAACCTCTCCGTCCGACTGGATGAGCATCCGGGCGCGAACGAGGGTTCGCGGACCGATCCGCATCTTCGTGACGAACCGGGCCATGAGCCAAAGCCGCTCCCGGAGGGAGCTCGTCAGCATCTGTTGCTGACGCCGGCGGAGGTTCGAGGAGAACATCTCCGTGGAGGTGAGGACGCGCTGCACGTCTTCGTGGCGAGAGACCGTGTAGACGTCCGAGGCGGCGCAGTAGTGAACCGGCGCGTGATCACGCAGCGCGCGGTACACCGGGTAGGGGTCTCGCTTCCACCGATTCGAGTAGGGATCGAAGTCGACCTGCATGCGCTCGCCCTCGGGAGGAGGCTACCACCCGTGGGGGTGGGGTCCCATCGGATCAGAAGCGGTAGCCATAGCGCACGCCGAGAGTGTCGAGACCCTGATTGGGGCTCGCGAGTCCGGCGTTCGAGATGTGATCGAAGGAGAGCATCAGCCGATGGTGAGGCGTGATCTCGTAGCCGAGGTCGAACCCGGTGCGAAACAGGACCCGGGATCCCAGCTCCTTGCGGTCCGGGTCTCGGGTGTCGAGCTTGCCGTCGTGGATGGCGCCCCCGAACCCGAGATCGACGAAGAGGCCGAAGGACGAACGGTACTCCAAGACCATTCCGCCGTAGAGCTTGCTGGTGTCGCCGCGATCGTTGATCGTAACGCCGAGATTCGGGCGCAACGTGCCCCAGAGGACCTCGAGGCCGGCGCGGCTCCAGATCGCCTCGGCGCTGAAGGCGATGCCCTCCTCTTCGGAGAAGTTGCTCCAGAGGAAGCCCACGTCGTGGGCCAGCACGCCGCCGCGCAGCTCGCTGAGCCAACGCTGCCCCGAGGACTCGGCGTCGTGCTCCTCTGCAATGGCCCCGAGCGGGAGCGCCAGCAGGAGAGAAACCAGGAGGAGCGGCGGCCAGGTGCGAGCCATCGTCGGGCAGAGTAGCGGGTCGAATCCGGTCGGCCGCGGACGCCTGGCCTATGATCGGAAGGCATCTCAGGGGGGGAAGGCGATGGTTCGGCGTGCGAGAACCCTGCTGCTGGGGGCGGCCGTGATCGGGATCGCCCTGGTGCTGCTGGCCCGGAGCCGAGAGGAGCCTGCGCCGACGCCGACGATGCCAGCCACGCCAGCCCAGGAGGTGAGTCCTCTCGGAGAGACGGCCGCGGGAGGGGAGCGTGAGGTACGACTCGCCCTGGGGCCCGGCCCCCACGGGCTCGATTCCGGTGGAACCCTCGTACTGGAGTCCCAGGCCCTGGCGGAGATGACGTCACTCAGCCTCGACCTTCGGATGCCCGCCGATGCCGTCGGCACCGAGCCGCCGCCGGTGCGGGTCGTGGCCCCGGACGGACGCCTGCTCCACGCGGAGGGATCGATCGGAGAGAATCCGGGAAGCGTCGGTCTCGCCCTCGACACCGCCTGGCTGCTTCCGGGCCGCTACGTGATCGAGGTGAAGACCGTCGAGCGCAGCCACTTCCCGCTGCGACGCTACGCCCTCGAGGTGCGCTGACCGCATCCGCCTATCGGCCGGCCCCCTCCGCACGCGCTGCGCCGAGGGAGGCGTTGTGTTCCGGTGGGAGGCTCGACTCAGCCGGTCGGAGGCTCTGGCTCAGGCCCGGGAGCGCCGCGACCGAAGTGCGGCCACGGCCAGGGCCGCCCCGAGGATCGCGCCGCCGGCGGCCGGCAGCGCGGGTACGCCAGGAGCTCCCGGATCGTTCGGGTCCGTCGGGTCCCAGCCGTTCGCGACCTCGTCGCCGTCGGTGTAGGTGTCGCCGTCCGTGTCGGCCTTCGTGGGGTCGGTGCCGGTATCGTTCGCGTTCAGGAACGTGCCGGTGTTGGTCTCCACACCGTCGAGCAGCACGTCCAGGTCTCGATCCACGCCCATGCGGGTGCCGGATCCCGGCGGCACGCAGGTGTAGGTGATCGACTGGGCGTCGCCACCCGGATCGGCCTTTGCGCGAAGCGTGGCCTCGCTGATCGCGGGGCCGTTGTCGTCCGGCAGGTAGGTGCCGTTCGAGAGCCGCACATAGCCCTTCGCGACACCCCCCTCGACCGTCTTCGCGATCACGTCGCACTCCGTCACGACGCCCCCGAGCTGGAGCGAGGTGAAGGCCGTACCCGCCCGGGTGTCGAGCAGTGAGATTCGACTGTTCACGTCTGCCACGCCGAAGTTGCCCGGACCGATCGTCACCTGCTGGCCCACGACGGGCGCCAGGTCGGTGGGGAAGGCGAGGGAGAAGGCCTCGAGGTCGCTCCGCTCGCCGGGACTCAAGGTGAAGACCCCCGCAGACACGAAGGTCTCGAGGGTGTCCACCGAGCCGTCGTGCAGGAAGCCGAAGCCGCGCACCTGTTCTCCCGAGGTGGAGAACATGCCGAGCTTCGCGTACATGTTCCGCATGTGCGGGACCTTCGCGTTCTGCGGCTCGCCCTCGAAGCTCTGCTCGCCCGCTGAGCCGAAGAAGCCCTGGGCGGGATCGAGGTCGTGGCAACCGTTGCAGTTCTCCACCGTGTCGGAGACCGGCCCGAAGAAGACGTTCTCACCGCCCTGCTCGTCCGAGTTCAGCGAGTTGTCGAGGGCCCGGACCGGGTTCGGGGGCAGCATGACCTCCAGGATGAAGTCCGCGAAGCGCTGCATCTCGGATGCGGAGATCGTGCCCTCCTTCCCGACCAGCCCTTCGAAGGCCACGATGAAGTTGCGGAAGGAGAGGTCTTCGTTGCACGGCGCACCCGTGGCCTCGGTGCACGGATCCGTGCCAAAGAAGCCATCAACCCGGTCGCCCCGCCAGTGCATGCCACCGTGGGTCGCGAGACCGCGCAGGGTCTGGGTCGTCATCGGACCCTTCATCGGGTGGAACGTACCCGTCGGCGGAAGCACGCTCGACGAGGGCTGGTTGTTGATCGACACCGAGCCGTCCGGATCGCCGAGATTCCACGCCAGGCTGTCGAGGTCGCCGAAGATGTGACAGCTCGAGCAGGAGGCCTCACCGTTGCCCGAGGAGATCGTGGCGTCGTAGAGGAAGGGCCGGCCGTCGACCACCTCCTGCGGCTCCGGGTTGTGAAGGGGGTGGGTGCCGGCGCTGAGACCCGTGGTCAGATCGATGGCCTCGACCGAGTTGTCGAAGCGGGTAAGCACGTAGAGTCGATCGTGGGTCTCGTCGAGGGCCAGGCCCGAAGGGCCGCCGCCCGTGGTGTCGAGGTAGTCGGCGCTCTCCACCACCGGGTCGAAGTTCGTGCCGAAGTTCGGATCCTCGAGCTCGGCCTTCGTGAGCACGCCGATCTTCGCGGAGCCGAAGGCCGCCACGTAGATCGTGTTGCCGTCGCTCGAGACGACCGGCTGGACCATCGTCGCCAGGCTGTGGGGGATCTGGGCGTTGATCGCGGCGTGATTTGCGCCCGCATCCGTGTGGAGCTGGGCGTAGTCGATGTGCTGGTTCAGGTGCTTCACCACCACCGACGGACCCGAGGGGTCGATCACGGTGATCCGCGACTCGGAGAGGCGCCCCTGCACCGTGCTCCCGCCGTGGTCGCCGGGGCCTTCGAAGCGCACGTGGTTCGGGAGCTCCGTGTTGGTGACATAGACCTTCCCGTTCGACGGGTTCACCACCATGTTGAAGAGAATCGTCCCCACGCTGTCGAATTCCGGGACGGTGCTCGGGGCCAGGGTGTTGGCGTTGATCGAGAAGACGTCGTGGTCGGGCAGGTCGAAGGGAACGAGAGAGTTCCAGCTGCGGTTGAGGGAGTCCCTCCAGGCCGCACCGTCCCATTTGACGATGACGCCAGTCTCCGGGGCCGCGGCGCCGCCCGCGTTGTCCTCGGGGCCGGGGACGCCGCCGGGAGCGCCGGGGCCGCAGTTGGTGCCGCCGGAGGCCTGGAAGCCGTCGCAGACCAGGGTCTCGTTGATCACAGTCGTCTGGTTGCCGGAGTGGAAGGCGGCCACGTAGACCGTGGTGCCGTCGGTCGCGAGTGCCCGCGGCGTGTCCGCGAAGAAGGTCAGGATCTCGACGGGCGTACCACCCAGGGTGGTGCCCAGGCCGGTCGCGTCGAAGACCCAGACGTCGGCTCGGCCGACGCCTTCGGTCGTGAGCTGCGGATCTCCAGCGCCGGTGACGCCCGAGATCGAGGTGTGGGTGCGGTGCTGGCCCCGGTGGGCCGTGGTGATGAAGGCGCGGTTGCCGCCCGTCCCCGCGAAGACGATGTCTCGGGGCTCGTCGCCGACCAGCAGTGTGCGGACCACCACCGGGGTCGCGCCGGAGACGTCGACGATGCTCACGCTGTCCGACAGGTGGTTCACCACCCACACCTCGTCATTGGTGCGCGCGGCGACGGACACCGGCTCCATGCCGACGGGCACCGAGCCAGTGTGCGTGAGGCCCCCGACGCCCACGTCGAAGATCTCGAGGGTGTTGTCGGGGATGTTGGTGGCAAAGAGCTTGCTGCCGTCCGGAGAGAGCGCCAGCGGGCGGACCGGACCGCTCTCGAAGGCGACGAAGGAGGTCTGGGCCGAGACTGCACTGGAGCCCGATAACAGGGCGCCAACCAGGAGCCATCGGAGGAGTCGTGACGAGGACATGGATTCTCCTATCGGCCGTCGGAGCAGCCCGCCGAAGCGCTGGCCTCGCGATTCCGCGGCTTGCCTCGACCGACCGCACCGAGGCGGGTGGAGGGCAAACGACGTGCGGATCCCTGAAGACTTGCGTGCGATCGATTCGCAAGCATTCTACACGCCGGCGACGATTCGCGGCGGGCTCCCCGGGGGTGCCGCGTCTCGGGTGGCCGGAAGCTCCTGTGGGCTCCGGCATGGATTCCGCCGGATCCGGAGGGCACGAGTTGGACCAGACCGAGACGCGGCCGCCGAGCCGGTTTGCGCGCCTCGCCGACAGGATCGTCGCGGCCGGCTTCGCCTCGCTCATCGCAATCGCGTCCTGGATCCCCCACCGGCTCGCCATCGGCGGCGCCCGGCGAGCGGCCGACCTCGCCCATGCCGCCGGCCTGCGCCGGCGCGTGCTCCAGCACAATCTCGACCTCGTCTACGGCCGCGACGTCTCCGCCGAGGAGAAGACCCGGATCGCGCGGTCTGCGACACGCAACATCTTCCTCGCCGCTGTCGAGACCCTGCGCGTCTCCCACCCCCGCGCCCAGGAAGAGATCCTCTCTCAGATGGTCTTCGAGCCTCGCGCCTTGATCGACGACGTCTACAAGGACTCGCGCGGATGCGTGATGGTGGTCGCCCACTCCGGCAACTTCGACCTCTGCGGCCTCCGCTGGCTCGCAGAAGGTGGACCCCGGGTCGCCGTGGTCATGAAGCCCGCGAAGGGGCACTCGTTCAACGCCGCCCTGGTCGAGGGACGGCGGCGCTTCGGCTTCGACGTGCTGGGGGTGAGAGAGCCGGGCCTGCTGCGCCAGCTCGTTCGCCGCGTGAACGAGGGCTGGGTGGTCTGTCTGTTGCCGGATCAGCATGCGCGCCGGTCGGGCGTCGTGGTCGACTTCCTCGGCCAGCCGGCCAGCACCCACCTCGGCGCCGCCTTCGTCGCACTCAAGGCGCGCGATCCACGGGTGATCGTGGCGGTCGACACCCGGGTCGACGACGGCCCGAGTCATGTCTGCCACTTCAAGGAAATCTCCGACTTCGAACGCACCGGGGACACGCGAGCCGACGTGACGGCCCTCACCCAGCGATTCAACGACGTGATGGAGGAGACGATCGAGAAACACCCCGGCTCCTATCTCTGGCATCACCGTCGCTGGCGCGCCGGAGAGGGTCAGCGACGGCGAGAGACGGCGCCCGTCGCAGCGAGGAGCGAGGCCAGAACCCCGTAGGCGAGTGGGCCGAGGAGCGGCACCGAGGGCGGGTCGCCCCCGGATCCCTCGGGCACCGTATCCAGCGCCGAGTCCCCGAGGCCTCCCGGAACCGTCGCAACCGGGGCCGCGGCCGAGTAGTCGTCGGCAGCCGTGATGTCGAAGACAGCACCGGTCTCGAACTCGGTGGCGAGCAGCCGGCCAGCACCGTCGACGGTCAGGCCCATGAAACGTCGCCCGGTGGCGTGGGCCGACGCCCCTGTGAAGTCCCCGCCTCCGGTGATGTCGTAGACGCCGACTCGCGTCGAGAGGTAGATCCGGCCCGCACCGTCCTCCAGGAGATCGTAGACCCCGATCGAGAAGCCCGAGGCGTAGGCCGGCGCCGCCGAGAAGTCGGCTCCACCTCCGGCGCTGATGTCGTAGACGGCGCGGCGGGTCTGGTCCGCCAAGAGGATCTCACCCGTCGAGAGCTCGACCAGATTCCGCGGCGTCTGGAAGCCGGTGGCGAAGACCGGGGCCTGGGAGAGGCTGCTCCCCCCCGTGCCCTCGTAGACTGCCGTCGCATCGTAGACCGCACCATCGCTGTAGGACGCCACCAGGAACGTTCCGCCGGAGGTGATGAGGAGCCCGGTCGGACCGTCGATGGCAGTGGCCCAGGTCGAGACCGCACCGGCCGGCGTGATGCGTACGATCGTGTCCGGCGTGAACTGGGAGACGTAGGCCGCACTCAGGTCCGGCTTGAAGACGATCTGGCCTGGCGCGGGATCGAGGCCCGCCAGCAAGACGGCGGTGCCGGCTCCCGCGTCCACCTCGTGGGCGAAGCACGGGGGCGTGTCGCAGGCGCCGGGAGCCCAGAGGACCTCGCCCGCCTGGAAGGCCGCCGCAGGACCCGCAGCCAGGAGAAGGCTCGATGCCAACCCGATCGTTCTTGTCGCCGTTTCGAACACGCGCACCTTCCTCCATGGTCGTCCGCAGAACTGCAGATCGCGTCGCAGCCGGAGTTCTGAGCAAGCGGCGTGCCGTCGATCCTCCTCGCGCGGAGCCGAGCCGCGGAGCGGCCGGGAATCCGGGAAGCTTCGGGACCCGATGCACCCCCGGGAAGTGCGCAGCCCGCTTCACCTCGGCCCGCATCGCGGCCGCCGGAAGGCGCGCGGTTCCCAGATCGGGCACGGCGCGCCCCAGGTGCACGATCCGTGCGCGAACGGATAGGGGGGCGCCCGAGAAGGTCCGCACCTTCTCGGACGCCCGTGTCCCAGCCGCGGTGGCGCGTCACTCTCCGGTGTCGCTGCCTGCGGCGCCTTCGTCGCCGACCTCGGCCGCTCCGTTCCAGGGTGCCCGAGGATCGAAGGCGTCGACTACTCGCGACCAGGACTCGATCCGAAGCGCAGACTACAATGATCTTCGACGCCCGATCAATCGAAAAAACCGAGGGAATTCGCTGCGACGCGCCACGACGCGACGCGTCGAGCCCCCGCAGCGGCAGTCGAAAAACCATTGTGCCATGGCCATCTGGCGCGCCCATTTGCCGCCGCGTTTGCTTCTGGGCGACAGGGTGGTAAAAAGGTATTTCGGCCCTCGAACGACGCGAGCCGCACACGCCGCGTTGGCGACAGGGAGGACAGACCATGGTCGGAGATCCCGGAGACGAGACCTACTACGACAAGCCCCGCAAGCGGCAGTCGACCGGATTCGACGCGGAGCTCCTGCGAGAGCCCCTCCTGGTGCTCCCCGTGAAGCACCCGATCGTGATGCGAGGCGCCGACACCGTCACCGATGCGATGCGCGCCATGCAGAGGCAGCACTCGAGCTGCGTCCTCGTCACCGACGACGGTTCGAAGGACAGCAAGCTCGCGGGGATCTTCACCGAGCGCGACGTGCTCTTCCGCATCGTCGATAAGGGGCGCAACCCGGCCTCACTTCCGCTCGAGGAGGTGATGACCGTGGATCCGGAGACCCTGTCGATCCACACGACCGTCGCCTACGTGCTCAACAAGATGGCCGTAGGCGGATACCGACACGTGCCGGTGGTGGACGACGAGTTCCGGCCCGCCTATGTCATCGCCGTGCGCGACGTGGTGAGCTTCCTGGTCGACGCGTTCCCCCGCGAGGTGCTCAACCTCCCGACCGAGCCGGGTAGACCTTCGACGCGAGCGCGGGAGGGCGCGTAGCCCCGTTGTACGGTGCGCGAGTCTCCCACCTCGGGATCTGCGTCTCGGATCTCGAGACGTCTCTCGCCTTCTACCGCGACGCGCTGGGCTTCGAGTACGCGAGCGAGATCTCGGTCGACGGCGAGGCGCCTGCGACTCTTCTCCGGCTGCCGGACGTCTCCCTGCGCGCCATCTACCTGCGGCGCGACGGCTTCGTCATCGAGCTCCTCCACTACGACGCGCCCGGCAGCGAAGGTGACGGGAGGCCGCGAGCGATGAACGCGCTCGGCCTCACCCACCTCTCGCTGCGCGTGCCGGATCTCTCGGCGGCTCTCGCTGGTCTCGAAGCGCGCGGAGTGAACATCCTTTGGGACACGCGGATCGAGTTCGAAGCGGCGGGCGCGAAGGCGGTGTTCGTGACGGACCCGGACGGCACGCTCATCGAGCTCGTCGAGTCCGACACCGCCTGATCCAAAGGGGCGCGGGCGAACGGAGCCTTCGATGACGGACGGCCTCGAGAGGCGAGCCTGGGGAGTCGAAGCCCTCGAGGCGAGCGGCGACGGCCCGGCGATCGCCGCCCTCGCCGCCGCGTTTCGGGACAATCCGCTGAACGTCGCGGTGGTTGGCGGCGACCCCGAGCGACGCCTCGACTCCAATCGGGCGGGAATGCGCCAGATCCTGCCGAGCACCCGGCGAGGGGGCGTGGCCCTCGCGGCGCGAACGCCCGCGGGGCTGGGAGTCCTCCTGGCCCAGCGGCCGGGTGCCTATCCCCTGCCCCCTGCCCCCCTCGGCGCTCAGTTGCGCACCTCCTGGGCCCAGGGGCTCCGGGTGGCGCTGCGCTGGCGGCGCGTCTTCGAGCACCTCGATCGGATCCATCCCCGCGATCCCCACTGGTATCTCGCCACCCTGGGCGTCGATCCGGCGGCTCAGGGTCACGGCGCGGGCAGCGCGCTGCTGGCCGCCCTGCTCCGCCGAGCCGACCGGGACGCCCTGCCCACCTACCTCGAGACCGATCGCGCCGAGAATCTCCCCTTCTACGAGCGCGCCGGCTTCCGCACCGAGCAGGAGACCGCGATCTTCGGTGCCCGGATCTGGCACATGCAGAGACCGGTGGGAAGGGATTAGACTCTGCGCTGCGCGGCGGGTCCGGGGATTCGCCGCAGGATGGGAGGGGGATCATGTTCGGTCGCCGCCCCGACGCGACGCTCGTGCCGGACCTGTCGCCGATGCGTCGCATCATGCCCCACGTCTCGCCACGCCGGAACGACTCGGTCTTCTACTACGCGCAGGAGATGGAGGTCGAGGCGGCCCTCGAGTTCATCGAGAAGCGCAACCGCGAACGGCCCGAAGACCGGCCCATCACGCTCTTCCATCTGCTCCTCCGCTCGATCTCCCAGATGCTCGTGCTGCGACCGGGCGTGAACCGCTTCGTGAAGGGGGGCCGCCTCTGGCAGCACCGCGGCACACAGCTCACCTTCAGCGCGAAGCGTGCGCTCGTCGACGGCTCGCCGCTGATGACGATCAAGCGGAGCTTCGACTCGGAGGGCGAGACCCTCGACGAGATGGTCGATGGGATCTACGGCCGCCTTCGCCCCGCTCGAGCCGGCGTCGAATCGACCAGCGACAAGGAGACGAAGGGGCTGATCCGGCTCCCGGTCCTCGTCACCCGCAATCTGGTTCGCCTCGCGGACGGGCTCGATTCCCTCGGTCTTCTGCCCGGATTCATGATCGAGCCGGACCCCCTCTTTACGTCTGTCTTCGTCGCGAACCTCGGCTCGGTGGATCTGGACGGCGGGTTCCACCACCTCTGGGAACGGGGCACCTGCTCCAGCTTCTGCGTGATGGGGCGCATCGAGCCCGGCCCCGCGGATCGCCGGGTCATGAAGGTCTACTGGACCTACGACGAACGCATCGAAGACG
>CALDCK010000302.1 GCA_937937315.1 uncultured bacterium | reverse complement strand
CGGAGCCGAGAACCTTTGGAGTAACGGCCGCTCTCGCCTTCTGAGGATCCCAGGCAGAGGCTACGCTCACCTTCTGGGGATCCCAGGCAAGGCGACGGATCGCGCGCGGGAGCCCCTCGCCACGAACCCTTTCGGGAGATGATCGCATGCACACGACGAGCAGGGGTGTCATCGCCGCGCTCTGGGTCGCGACGGCCGCCGCAGCCTTCGGCATCGGCTGGATCGCGCCGCCGCCGTTCACGTCGCCGCACGAGCCACCGGCGCCCGACGACCTGGCCGTCTCGGTTCGCTCGGCCCTGAGCGAGGGAGACGTGATCGCGCGCGAGGGGCAGATCGCGCGCCTGCTGGAACACCTCGACTCCGATCGCCTGCCGGAGGTGGTGGCGCTCTACGAACGGATGATCCCGGTGATCACCCAGCCGGAGTTGAGTGCATTCTTCGCCGCCTGGGCCCGCCTCGACCCGCTCGGCGCGCTCGAGCATGCAGTTGCGTGGCCGTTGACGGAGATGAGGGAGCAGCGGGAGATCGGGGTTCGCGCGGCGATCCAGGTCTGGGCCCAGCGCGACCCCACCGCGGCGCGGTTGGCGCTCGAACAGATCGGCGCCGACAACCCGCGTCTCCGCGACGCGCTGAGGCGCGGTCTGGTGACGGGCTGGGTGCACTCGCGTCGGGGGCAGGAGGGGCTCGGCGGCTTCCTCGCCGAACTTCCCCCCCTGCGCCGCCGGGACGAGGCCGTCGGAATCGCGACCCGGGAATTCATGCGCCGGGGCGGAGCGGACGCCGCGCTGGACTGGGCGCAGCCGATCTTGCGCGAAGAGGAATACGACCAGGTGTTCAAGCGCTCGATCTTCGTGTCCGCGATCGAGTCGGCGGCGCAGTGGGATCCCGAGCGCGCCGCCGCGTGGGCCATGGAGCATTCCGAGGCGGATTACGCCGAAGAAGGACCGGGCATCGTGGCCAAGTACTGGAGCCGCCAGGACGGCGCGGCCGCCGTGGCCTGGCTGGGCGAGCAGCCCGCCGGGGACCTGCGCGACCAGGCCGTCCGCGAGGCCTTCGGCCAGTGGACGAGAAAGGACCCGCTTGGCGCGCGGGCGTGGCTGGAATCCGAGGAGCTGACGGCGTTCCACGATCCCGCGCTCGAGGTCAAAGCAAAGCGGCTGGCCCCTCACGAGCCCGAGAGGGCGCTCGGCTGGTGCGAACGCATTCAGGATCCGGCCCGGCAACAGAGCTGCCTAGAGACCACGGCGAAGACCTGGTACGCGAAGGACGCCGTGGCGGCCGAGCTCTGGCTCCAGCAGAGCGCGCTGGACGAGGAGACCCGGCGCCGAGTGCGAAAGGTCTCCGGGCCGAAGGGGCCGCGGCGTCCGGGTCCGCGGGGCCCGCCGCGCGCCGCGGGCGACCCGAGCTAGCTCCTCTCAGTCGCCGTTCAGGCGGGCGAGCTCGGCCTGCGCGGCTTCCCGCTCGGGGAAGGCCCCCTGTTCGAGCGATGCCGTCAGTGCGCGCCGAGCCCCCTCTTCGTCCCCCGTGGTGGCCAGGGCCCGGCCCAGCCAGTACCGGGTCGAGGGCGAGTCGGGCCGCAGCTGCACCGAGAGGCCGAGTGTGCGGGCGGCGCTCTTGGCGTCCCCACGCGCGAGCTGGATCCGACCCAGCGTTTCGAAGGCGTCGGGTCCGCCGCGCAGGCGTACTGCGCGACGCGCCAGAGCGAAGGCGCGCTCCGGGTCGCGCTCGAGCAGCCGTCGCGCCAGCAGCTCTGCCGCCGCCGCGTGGGTTGGGTGGCGCGCGAGCAGCGCCTCGAGCCGCCGCTCGAGATCGGCATCGTCGTCGGACGCGCTCGCCAGCTGGATCGCGTCCCAGGCGTAGGACGCCTCCTCCGGGTCGGCCAGAGCCGCCTGGTCGTAGAGCGCGATTGCCTTGCCGGGGTCTCCCCGCTCTGCCGCCAAGACCGCGCGCTGTGCCAGCGTCGAGGCGCGCTTCGGTTCGAGCTCCAGCGCGCTCCGAAAAGCCTCTTCGGCGCCATCTGGCTCGCCCGCCGCGTGCAGCGCACGCCCGCGCAGCTCGTGAAAGAGGGCCAGCTCCGGGTGGGCCGCGAGAGCGGCCTGAGTCACCTCCAGCGCTTCCGCCGACCGATCTGTGGCGACGAGGTACTCGACCAGCAGGCCGAGCGCGCGGCCATTTTGCGGACGGGTCAGATCGAGGCGGGCGGCGCGGATCGTCTCGGCTCCCATGGCGGGCCCGCCGCGAGCCGCTCGGTTGGCGGCGACCTCGGCTACCGCCGCGCCCCGGTAGCCCGGCGTCGCGCCGAGCCTCTGAGTCGCCTGCTCTGCGACCTGCACCGCGCCAGCGCGGTAGGCGAAGCGGATGGTTTGTACCAGCATCTCCAGGTCGCCGGGGTTCTCGCGCCGATAGCGGTCCAGGGTCGGCAGCGCCTCCCGATCGCGGCCGAGGGCCTCGAGCAGCCGCAGCAGGCTGAACACCGCGTCCCGGTTCCCGCGGTCGTTGCGGATCGCCTCGCCGTACTCCTGGATGGCGCGGTCGAAATCGCCGAGCTGCTCTGCCGCGGATCCCGCCAGCCAACGCGCAACGCTGTGGTCCGGCCACAGGCGCATTCCCTCGTCGAGTACCTCCAGCGCCTCGGCGGGGTGGCCACGCGCCAGCAGCAGGCGACCCTGCAGC
Organism: uncultured bacterium; assembly: GCA_937937315.1. Classification (GTDB taxonomy): domain Bacteria; phylum Myxococcota_A; class UBA9160; order UBA9160; family SMWR01; genus CALDCK01. The sequence goes on along the minus strand of CALDCK010000302.1, from coordinate 2,367 downwards.
AGTTTCTGCATGGCCGGCGAGGGTTCGAATTCGGGGATGAGCTGCTCCGCCTGATCGTAGTCGCCGACGCGGATCAGCAGATCGACATAGGCGGCCACCAGCGTGGCCGGCGCCTCGCCCATCAGTCGGATGCTCTGGGCCATGGCATCCCTGGCCTCGATCGCCTCGTCACGTCCCTGGTGGTATTGAGCCAGGGCGAGCCAGGCGTCGGGGTTCTTGCCGCCATCCCGGGTGGCGGTGTCGCGGAGCAGCTGCTCGGCCTCCTCGGTCTGCCCCACTGCTGCCAGATGGTTCGCCAGCGCCTCGACGAAGGGCAGATGAGTCGGCTCCGCCACATGGGCGCTTCGCAGGATCTCCTGGACGCGTGCGTGATCTCCTCGCTCGGCGAAGTACTCGATGGCACTGAACACCACGACCTCCTCGCCGGGAAACTTCTCCAGGCAATCCTCCCAGATTGCCTCGGCCGCCTCGGGCTCTCCCTTCTCCTTCGTGAAGATCGCCGTGGCTGCACAGCTTCGCGGCCGCCACTCGTTCTCGGGGGGGAGATCCTCGACCACTTCCCGGAACTCCGCGAGTGCCAGCTCGGCCTCCTCGGCGCGATCGAGGGTGAGCAGAGCCGTCAGGCGCCCTATCAGCGCATCCGGGTCGCCGGGCTCCAGGGTCAGCAGGAGCGCCGCGGCCTCCAGGGCCTCCTCGTTCTGCTTCGCGGCGAGTCTCGCCTCGAGCAGAAGGCGCACCGCGTCGACCCGATCCGGCGCGAGTTCGAGCACCAGGAGCACCTGTTGGACGGCATCGGCGGCGCTGCCTCCGCGCAGCAGCGCTCGACTCAGCAGCAGTCCGTCCGAAATCGCCCGATCGGGCTGTTGCGCGGCCTTGCGCAGCGGCCAGATCGCGAGCTCCGGCTGCTGGGTTCCCAGTAGCGCGACGCCGTACAGGTGATTGAGCTCGGGATCGTCGGGGGTGTCCCGGAGCATCTCGCGCAGCGGCCCGATCGTGGCCGCGAACTCGCCCAGCTCGTGTTGGCCGCGGATCTCCTCCAGCCGGGCCTCAGGGTTGGATCCGCAGGCCAGGACGGACGCGGCGATGCCCAGAACGACCCAGCGCCGGAAGTGCCTCGCTGCCAGAGCCAATCTCGAATTCCCCCGAGGGAGTGCTTGACTATTCCTGCCCTCTCGGGCGAAAATGACTAGTAGAACCGGGACATTCACCTCGGTGGGAGAACATACATGAAACCGTGCAGGTCGCGTCAGCTCATTCTCGTATTAGCCGCGTTCGCCATGGCGATGGGCAGCCTGGTGGCTCCCGAGATCGCCTCCGCGGACAAGTCGTTGTTCCGGGTGGAGAGAACATTCCGCGGTGCTCCCTTCCCGGCCGCGACGTCTCCCGGCGGCGCCGGCGTCTACCAGAACTACATTGAGCCCTACACATATCTCCCCTACCCCGAAGCGACCGTGGAGCCCGGCAACCCGATCGGCGGGGCGTTCACGCTTCCGCCGGGTTTCATCGACTTCCAGGGCACCTACACGGCCACCGCGAAGACCGCGTTCCCCGGCTACACCTCGATTTCGGGCTTTGATTACTACAACGGGCCGGGGCGCTTCGGACCGAACAAAGGGGCAGCGAGTCCGACCCGGGTCGTCTTCCCGACCACGCTTGGCAACCCGATTCCGAACTACGGGAGCGGCAACCCGGTCAGCCCGACCACCACCTTCGGCGGTCGGTACGACTTCAGCCGGGCTGGATCCATCGACGTCACGCCGGGACCGAGACGCTTCGGCGGCACGTTGCAGATGTTCTACCGCCCGACGTCGTTCTTCTACCAGTACATCTATTACTTCGCCCCGGCGTACTACAAGGCGTACGGCTCGTTCCTGTGTCAGAACCCTCCCAAGGTCACCTGCTACACGGGCTCCGTTTCGAACATCGGTGACGTCACGTCGAGCGGCATGGTGTCGCGCTTCCTGCTGAACGTGAAAGGAACCGGAACGGGCATGCAGGTCGGGAGCAATACGGCCAAGGCCACCACTCCCACCACGCCCAACGGGACCTTCCCCACGCCCTACGGGAACGCCAGCTTCATCGTCGCGAAGAATTACTACCTGCACCTGATTCACCCGTGGACGACCGGGTTTGCCAGGGCTTACAACTATCTCGAGACACCGGTCCAGATCTCGCCCCAGGAAACGGGCTACGACAAAAATCTGGGCGGCGCCGACATCACGGTGACGCACATCTACACTTCCGCCATGTTCAATACGACGCTCAGCACGGTGACCTACACTCAAGCCACGTACAAGCAGTACATGAACAGCGTCAACCGGGTCGTGTCGATGGTTCGTCCGAGGCTCAAGCACGTCTACCAGAAGC
>CALDCK010000301.1 GCA_937937315.1 uncultured bacterium | reverse complement strand
GCCCCGCCCCCCAGAGAGCGCCCGAGCCGTCGGGAGTCGTGTTCGACATCCAGCGCTTCAGCATCCACGACGGTCCGGGGATCCGGACCACGGTGTTTCTGAAGGGCTGCCCGCTGCGGTGCCTCTGGTGTGCGAACCCGGAATCGCAGCAGCGCTCGCCGACACTGCTCGTCCGAGAGGCCAACTGCCGACGCTGCGGAGCCTGCGCGAAGGCGTGCCCCGAGGGTGCCATCACGCGGGTCGATGGAGAGGCGAGGGAGATCGACTGGACCCGCTGCAACCACTGCCTGCGCTGCGTCGAGGCCTGCATCTACGGCTCCTTGAACGCGTGCGGCCGGGAGATGGAGGTCTCCGCCGTCGTCGCCGAGGTCGTCCGGGATCGACCCTTCTACGAGACCTCGAAGGGAGGCGTGACGCTCTCGGGCGGGGAGGCGCTGTCACAGCGGGAGTTCCTGCGGGAACTGCTCGCGGCGCTGAAGCGCGAGGCGCTGCACACGGTCCTCGACACGACCGGATTCGCCCCCTGGGAGGAACTGGAGGCGGTCCTGCCTCTCGTCGACCTGCTGCTCTGGGACGTCAAGCACCTGGAGCCCGAGGCGCACCGTCGGATGACGGGCGTGTGCAACGAGCTGATCCTGGAGAACCTGAGGAAGGCTGCGAAGACCACCCCCATCTGGCTCCGGGTGCCGCTGATTGCCGGGTTCAACGACTCGGAGGCGCACTTCGACGGTTTGGTGGAGCTGGCCCGAGCGGTGAAGGCAGAGAGGATCTCGCTCCTGCCGTATCACGAGGGCGGCGAATCGAAGAGTCGGCAGATCGGGCAGTCGTATCCGTTCAAAGAGGGCCGGGCGCCGGACGAAGCGCGCGTGATCATGCTCAAGGAGCTGATCGAGCGCGAGGGCCTCGTCGCGTCCATCGAGGTCTGACGGCGCCAGGCCGTTCGGAACCGGAAGAGGGGCGATCAGAGAGATGTCAGGAGCAGAGCACTTTCCCAACCTGCTGAGGCCGCTGGACCTGGGCTTCACGACCCTGCGCAACCGCGTGCTGATGGGCTCGATGCACACGGGTCTCGAGGAGTCGCCCGGAGGCTTCGAACGGATGGCGGCCTTCTTCGCGGAGCGAGCGCGCGGGGGCGTCGGCCTGATCGTCACCGGAGGCTTTGCGCCGAACGAGGTAGGCGCGGTGATTCGCGGAGGCACCAAGCTCACCACGTCGGAGGAGGCGGAGCGCCACAGGAGCGTCACGTCTGCCGTGCACGACGCGGGGGGCAGCATCTGCATGCAGATCCTGCACACCGGACGCTACGCCTACAACCCGGACCAGGTCGCGCCTTCTCCGCTGCCATCCCCGATTCACGGCCTGGTGCCCAGGGAGCTGAGCGGCGATCAGGTCGAAGAGCAGATCGAGGACTTCGTGCACTGCGCCGCGCTCGCACAGGAGGCGGGATACGACGGCGTCGAGGTGATGGGGTCCGAGGGCTACTTCATCAACGAGTTCATCGCCCGGGCGGTGAACAAGCGAGAGGACCGCTGGGGCGGGAGTCACGAGAACCGGATCCGCCTGCCCTTGGAGATCGTCCGGCGAGTCCGCGAGAGAGTGGGGCCCGACTTCATTCTCGTGTACCGGCTGTCGATGCTCGACCTCGTCGACGGCGGCTCCACGCTGGACGAGAACATCCTGCTGGCCGAGCGGATCGAGCAGGCGGGAGCGTCCATTCTCAATACCGGAATCGGCTGGCACGAGGCGCGCATCCCGACGATTGCCGGAATGGTTCCGCGGGCGGCCTTCAGCTGGATCACCGGCGAGCTGATGGGGAAGGTCAGGATCCCGCTGGTCGCCAGCAACCGGATCAACACGCCCGCCATCGCCGAGGCGGTCCTCGCGCGAGGCGAGGCGGACATGGTGTCGATGGCTCGTCCGCTGCTCGCGGATCCGGACTTCGTCAACAAGGCCGCAGCGGGGCGCGCGAGCGAGATCAACGTGTGCATCGGCTGCAACCAGGCGTGCCTGGACCACGTGTTCTCCGGCAAGCTGACCTCGTGCCTGGTCAACCCGCGCGCCTGTCACGAGACCGAGCTCGTGATCGCGCCGGCGTCGCGGCCCAAGCGGGTGGCGGTCGTCGGGGCGGGGCCCGCGGGCCTGAGCTTCGCCTGTACCGCGGCGGAGCGAGGCCACGACGTCACCCTGTTCGAATCGAGCGATCGGATCGGCGGCCAGCTCAACCTCGCGGTCAAGATCCCGGGCAAGGAGGAGTTCGCAGAGACCCTGACGTACTTCGAGACCATGCTTCGGAAGCACGGCGTGCAGCTGCAGCTCGAGCACCGAGCCTCCGCGCGAGAGCTCCTGGACGGGGGGTACGAGGAGGTGATCCTGGCTTCGGGCATCACCCCGAGAGAGATCGAGCTGGAGGGTCGGGACCACGAGAAGGTGCTGAGCTACCTCGAGGTTCTCGAGGAGCAGAAGCCGGTCGGGAGTCGCGTCGCGATCGTCGGAGCCGGAGGCATCGGGTTCGACGTGGCGGAGTATCTGACGCACGGCGGCCCCCCGACGAGCCTGGACCGGGAGGCGTTCCTCAAGGAGTGGGGCATCGACCGAACGCTGAAATCACGGGGAGGCGTGGAGGGCGTGACCGCGGAGCCCGGACCCGCGGCTCGAAGAGTCACGCTCCTGCAGCGCAAGACGAGCAAGGTCGGCAAGGGCCTCGGCAAGACCACCGGCTGGATCCACCGGACCCTGCTGAACGACCGCGGCGTGGAGATGCTCCGGGGCGTCGAGTACCTGAAGGTCGATGACGAGGGGCTGCACATCCGCATGGACGGCCAGGACCGGGTTCTCGCCGTCGACAACGTGGTGATCTGCGCGGGACAGGAGCCGCTGCGCGAGCTGCAGGACGCGTTGGTCGCCGGCGACATGGCCGTGCACGTCATCGGGGGAGCCCACGAGGCGGTGGAGCTCGACGCGAAGCGCGCGATCGACCAGGCCGTACGGCTCGCAGCGGCGATGTGAGCGCGGACCGGGCGCCACGCGTTCCTCCGACTCCCTGCGCCGGATGACTTCGCTTCCGGGTCTCCGAGCGTCAAGCCCGGACAACGGGGGACACCCGAGCGCGCCCGGGATCGAGTTCGTCCAGCCGGGGGCTTCCTCGACCTCCGCATTGCAGTGAACTCGGAGTCCATCGATGCCGATGTAGGTTCCGAGCTCCCTTTGGAGGGACCGTGACGGACCCGTACTTTCGACTGCCCGATTCCACCTTTCGCGGACGATACGAGCGCGCGCGGCGCCTGGACATCGGCAGCCAGATCCGCGAGTGCGTGGATTACCTGCAGAATCCCGAGATCCTGGTCTTCGAGTTCGTCCAGTCCTTCAGCTCGGTCGAGAGCTGCTGTGGGCCGGAGGACTTCTCGTTTCGGCCGCCGAGCACGGCCGAGGCGCAGGACGACGAGCTGGAGCTCACGCTGGAGCACTTCTACGAGTCGC
>CALDCK010000300.1 GCA_937937315.1 uncultured bacterium | reverse complement strand
TCCGAACGCTCTCGCCTCGTCCGAGACCAGGTCGACCGCTTCGTCCGGGAGCGAGTGATTCCCAACGAGGAGACCTACATCGACCAGCTCGTCCACACCGACGACTGGACGAAGTGGCGCGTCCCGCCGGTGCTCGAGGAGCTGAAGTCCGAGGCGAAGTCCCTCGGGCTGTGGAACCTCTTCCTCCCCGACGAGGAGTTCGGCGCCGGGCTCGACAACCGCGACTACGCGCCGATCGCCGAGGTCACGGGCCGCAGCTTCCTGGCGCCCGAGGTCTTCAACTGCAGTGCGCCCGACACCGGGAACGCCGAGGTCCTGGTGAAGTACGGGTCCGACGCGCAGAAGGAGCGCTGGCTCGAGCCGCTCCTCGCGGGGGACATCCGCTCCGGCTTCTCCATGACCGAGCCCGCGGTCGCCTCCAGCGACGCGACCAACATGGAAGCCAGATGCAGGATCGACGGCGACGAGGTCGTCCTCGAGGGGCTCAAGTGGTGGACCAGCGGCGCCGGCGATCCGCGCTGCGCGTTCTTCATCTTCATGGGAGTCACCGACCCGGACGCGGGGCGGCACCAGCGCCACTCGATGGTGCTCGTTCCGCGCGAGGCGCCCGGTGTGAAGATCGTGCGCATGCTCCCGGTGATGGGACACCTCAGCGAGCCCCATGGGCACGCCGAGATCCTCTTCGACGGTGTGCGACTTCCGGCGGATCACATCATCGCGGGGCCCGGCCGCGGCTTCGAGATCGCCCAGGGGCGCCTCGGCCCCGGGCGCATCCACCACTGCATGCGCGCGATCGGTGCGGCGGAGCGCGCTCTCGAGCGCCTGTGCGAGCGAGCGGTGCTGCGCGTGGCCTTCGGCAAGCGCCTGGCCGACCTCGGCGGCAACCGCGACATCATCGCCAACTGCAGGATGGAGATCGATCAGGCGCGGCTGCTCACCTTGCGGGCCGCCTGGGCGCTGGACACTCTCGGCACCTTCGGCGCCCTCGTGGACATCTCGGCGATCAAGGTCGTGGCGCCGAACGTGCTCCAGCGGGTCACCGACGCGGCCATTCAGATCCACGGCGGCGAAGGGATGGCAGACCCGGAGCTCACGCGGCTGCTCGGCATGGCCCGGGCGCTTCGCATTGCGGACGGGCCCGACGAGGTGCACCGCGGCATGGTGGCCCGCCTCGAGCTCGACAAGTACGGGGGAAAGAAGCGAGGATGAGGTCCGGAGATCGCCGACCCACAGACTGGAGTGTCGCGTGAGCCTGGAAGTCAACGGAATCGCGCACGTCCAGCTCACCGTGAAGGACCCGGCGCGCTGTCTCCCCTTCTGGGAGCAGCTCTGTCACTTCCTCGAGATGAAGACGCTGATCAAGGCCGAGGAGGTGCTCTACTGCATCGGGAGTCGCACCGGCATCCTGGTGAGGGGTGCGCCGGCCGAGAAGCGGGACCAGCGTTTCGATCAGGATCGACCGGGTCTCCACCACATCTGCTTTCGCGCCCGGGCCCGCGAGGACATCGACGCCATTCACCGCTTCCTGGTGGACGAGCTCGACGCCCACGTGGTCCACGCCCCCGAGGAGAGCCCGCAGTTCGCGCCGGGCTACTACTCAGTGCTCTTCGAGGACCCGGACGGGATTCGCGTGGAGGTGAACCACGTGCCCGGCCGCGGACACCTCGGAAAGGGCGGGCGGCTGGCGCCCGGTGGCTCGGGGCCCGCGAGCGAGTACGGGGACGACGGCCTCGGAGATGGGGGCTAGCAGCCGCGCCTTGGCCACGGTGGTCCGCCCCGAGATCCTCGACTGCTTCCGCAAGCAGGTGCCGGCCTGTCGCGAGTCGGGCTCGGAGTTCACGGCGCGGATCTTCGAGCGCTGTGCCGAGGACATCGAGGCCGGCGGACCGGTGGCGCGTTGGGTCGCCGACTTCGAGGGCCAGCCGGTCCTCGACGCACTCCCCCAGCGAGTCCTCGGTGCGGTCCAGTTCCTCGCCCTCGGTGGGGAGGCTCCAGAGTTCATGCGTTTCCACCCCTTCGGTGGAGAGCCCCGCTTCCCCGAGGCTGCGGATGCCTTCGTCGCCGTCGTCGAGCAGAATCTGGAGCGGCTGCGCCCCGAGCTCTCTCGGCAGGTCCAGACCAACGAGGTGCGCCGCGCCGCGGGACTGTTGGGCGGCTTCCTCACCGTCGCCCAGGAGACCGGGCTGCCGCTGCGCGTGCTCGAGATCGGGAGCAGCGCGGGTCTTCTGCTCTTCTGGGATCATCATCGCTACGCACTCGGGCCGCACCGTTGGGGCGACCCGAAGGCGCGACTCGAGCTCACCACGGATTGGAGCGGCCCTCCGCCGCCCCTCGGTGCCCGGGTGCAGGTGACGTCCAGGCAGGGCTGCGATCTCGATCCCCTGGACGCGACCGACCCGGCGGAGCTCCGGCGCATCCAGAGCTTCTACTGGGCCGACCAGGTCGATCGTCAGCGCCTGCTGCTCAAGGCGGCGGCGGCTCTGCCGGGCCCGGCACCCGTCGAACGGATCCGTGCCGGCGAGTTCGTGGCCCGGGAGACGGCCGAGCGGCGAGAGGGTGTGGCCACGGTGCTCTTCCACTCGAGCATGTGGTGGTACGTGCCACGCGCCGAGCAGGCCGAGATCACCGAGGCGATGGAGCGCGCCGGGGCGCGGGCGAATGCCGACGCTCCGCTCGCGTGGCTGCGCGCGGAGCCTCCCGACCTGAGCAGGGCCGAGCTGCGCCTGCGCACCTGGCCCGATGGTGACGACCGCCTGCTGGCGCGGGTCGCGCATCACGGCCAGTGGGTGGAGTGGCTCGCGGCCTGAGCGCGCCACCCGGGGAGCCGTCGGTCGTGAGGGGAGTGACCTCTCTCACGTCGTGATCTCCCCAGCCGTCGATACGTGGGACGAACCTCACGCGTGGGCCGCAGCCGATGGATCAGAATCACCTCCGAACAGTCCCCACCGGCTGCATCGCCCTTGCGCTGCTCCTGCTCGTCGCCGCGGCCCCAGCCCAGGCCAAGCGCCAGTTCGGTGAGGCCGTGGACACCTTCTGCACGGACAACGATCGCGTCCCGGCACGACCCTTCGACGGGGACTGCGCGATCTGCCACCACCCGGACAGCAGCTCCCGGGACCGGACGCCGGGCTTCGATGCCTACAAGAGCCACAAGGGCGATGGCGACTTCAGCGACTTCTGTCCGGTCTCGGATGCCCCCAACGAGCCCCCTCGGCTCGATCCGATCGGCGATCGCCAGGTCGACGAGGGGGGGCTGTTGGAGCTTCTCATCACGGCGAGCGACCCGGAAGGCGGCGCGCTGCTGCTCGAGGTCGCCGATCTACCCACCGGCGCCGTGTTCCAGGACAGGGGGGACGGCACCGCCGACTTCGTGTGGATGCCCGACTACGACCGGGCTGGCAACTATCCGGTGCTGTTCAAGGCTACCGACTCGGCGAACCCACCGTCCAGCGTGTCCGAGACGATCACGATCACGGTGGGCGACGTGAATCGGCCGCCGCGCCTCGATCCGATCGGAAACCAGAGCGTCGCCGCGGGAGACCGCCTGGCCCTCGTGCTCAGCGCCGCGGATCCGGATCTCGACGCCGTGCGCTTCGGCGCGGCGGGGCTGCCCGAGGGTGCGGTCCTGCTCGATCTGGGCAACGGAACGGCGGAGCTCGATTGGACGACCACCCCAGCGGACCTGGGCAACCATTCCCTCACCTTCAGCGTGACGGACACCGGCACTCCGATGCAGAGCGACGACGAGACGATCGTCGTGACCGTGGGAGAGGTCAATCGGCCGCCGGAGCTGGCCCCGATCGGTGGTCAGGTGGCGTATCCGGGTGCCTTGCTCGTCATCAATCTCATGGCCACCGATCCCGACGCCGACACCCTGAGATTCTCGATCGACGGCCTTCCGGACGGCGCGAGCTTCAGCGACGCCGGGGACGGCACGGCCCAGATCCTCTGGACGCCTCGCGCCGATCAGACCGCCAACCATCCGGTCACGGGCCGTGTGATGGACGACGGGACTCCGCCGGAGATGGGCAGCGAGATGTTCACCATCAGCGTCGGCGAGGTGAATCGGCCGCCGGTCCTGGATCCCCTGGTCCTCATGGAGGAAGGACCGGTGCTGACGATTGCCGTGACCGCGAGCGATCCGGATGGCGATGGCCTCTCCTACGCAGCGACCGGCGTACCGGCCGGCGCGAGCTTCGTCGATCGGGGAGACGGGACGGCGGAGTTCCGTTGGGAGCCGGGCGCCGACGTCGTCGGCGACTACCCCCTCACCTTCGACGTCCGGGACGACGGGATTCCGCCGGAGAGCAGCTCTGGCGGCACGGTGATCACCCTGGCGGGAGACCCCGTCGCGGCGCCGAGCTCCTCCTCGTCCGGCGATGACGACTGGGAGTCCGGCTGGCACTGCGGGATCGGCTTCGAGCTGAACCTGATCCTCCCCCCGCTCCTGGCTGCCCGCCGCCGCATCCGGCGCCGTTGGCGGGGGTTCAGAGGCGCTCGATGATCGCGTCGGTGAAGGCGTGCGTGCCCAACGAGCCGCCTACGTCGCGTGTGAGGGCTCCAGCGCGCAGGGTGGCGTCGTAGGCGTCGCGGATGCGGGCGGCGCAGGCCCGGTGGGGCTCGCCGCCTGAGTGCTCGCCGAGGTGGTTGAGCAGCATCACGGCGCTCATCAGCAGCGCGAGGGGGTTCGCCGCGTCCTGGCCCGCGATGTCGGGGGCGGAGCCGTGAACTGCCTCGAAGACCGCGCAGGACTCGCCGAAGTTCGCGCCGGGGGTGACGCCCAGGCCGCCCACCAGCCCCGCGCACAGGTCCGAGACCACGTCGCCGTAGAGGTTCTCGCAGAGCAGTACGTCGAAGACCGATGGATCCCGCACCAGCTGCATGCAGCCCGCGTCGATGATGCGCTCTTCGTACTCGACCTCGGTTCCCCGGAACACTTCGCGCGCGCAGTCGAGGAAGAGCCCGTCGCTCAGCTTCATGATGTTCGCCTTGTGGAACACCGTGACCTTGCGGCGCCCGCGGGTGAGGGCGTAATCCAGAGCAAAGCGGGCGATGCGGCGGCAGGCGCGCACCGTTGCGACCTTGAGCGAGGTGACGACGCCCTCGGTCACCTCGTTCTCGATGCCGGAGTAGAGCCCCTCGGTGTTCTCGCGCACGACCACCAGGTCCACGTCCTCGAAGCGGGTCTCCACGCCTTCGAGGCTCCGAACCGGCCGCACCGCAGCGTAGAGGTCGAGGCCCTTGCGCAGCGCCACGTTCACCGAGGCGAAGCCGCCGCCGATGGGCGTCGTGCACGGCCCCTTCAGCGCGAGCCCGTGGGCGCGGACCGCCGCCAGGGTCGACTCGGGCAGAACCGTGTCCGCTCCGGCCTCGAGGGCCGACGTACCGGCCGGATGGCGCTCCCAGACGAGATCCGCCCCGGCCGCCTCGAGCACCCGGACGACGGCTCCGCACACCTCGGGGCCGATGCCGTCTCCTGGGATCAGCACGCACGTCCGGGCCATCGTCGGACTCCCCCTCCGGATTTCTCGATCAGGTTGTACCGCACCCCGCGCATCGCGGTAGTCTGTGTCGCTCCAACCAGGAGAGGGCAATGGCCCTGAGGATCATCGGTATCGCGATCGCCGTGGGCTTCGTCGTCGCGATGGTGTTTGCGACGCTGCGCGAGGGACAGGTCTCCTGCGAGCTCTGTGTGCGCTTCGGCGGGGCCGAGGCGTGCCGTCGGGCCACGGCTGCGGATCGGGGCCAGGCCCTCACCATGGCCCAGAACACCGCCTGCGCCGTGCTTGCCGGCGGCGTCACGCGCGGAATGCAGTGCATGCGGGCCCCCGCGTACCAGGTGAGCTGCGACGACGAGTGAGCCCGGCGTAACCCGGCTCGCGCCGCGGCATCCATCGATCAGGGCCCCAGGCCCCGGGAGGAGACATCGTGGCACTGAGCAAAGAGCAGGAGCGGCTCTGCGACGAGAGCCGTTGGGACTTCTCCGGTCTGCGGGCGCTGTTCCTGAACTGCACCCTGAAGCGCTCTCCGGAGCGCTCCCACACCGAGGGGCTGATCCGGATCTCCCGGGAGATCATGGAGAAGAACGGGGTCGCGACCGAGCTGATCCGCCCCGTCGACCACCAGCTCGCCTTCGGCGTGTGGCCCGACATGCGGGAGCACGGCTGGGAGCGGGACGAGTGGCCCGAGATCCTCGAGAAGGTGATGGCGGCGGACATTCTCGTGCTCGGCTCGGCGATCTGGCTGGGCGAGAAGACCTCCGTCTGTACCCAGGTGATCGAGCGGCTCTACGCGGCCTCGGGCCAGCTCAACGAGGCCGGGCAGTACGCCTATTACGGCCGCGTCGGCGGCTGCCTCATCACGGGCAACGAAGACGGCGCGAAGCACTGCTCGATGAACATCCTCTACTCGCTCCAGCACCTGGGCTACGTCATTCCGCCCCAGGCCGACGCGGGCTGGCTCGGCGAGGCGGGGCCGGGTCCGTCCTACCTCGACGAGGGGTCCGGCGGCCCGGAGAACGACTTCACCAATCGCAACACCACGTTCATGACCTGGAACCTGCTGCACCTGGCCCGATTGCTGAAGGAGGCGGGCGGAATTCCCGCCCACGGCAACCAGCGCTCGGAGTGGGACGCGGGCTGTCGCTTCGACTTCCCGAACCCGGAGCACCGATAGGGGCGCCGCGAGACCGCGCGCGCGAGTCTTCTCCCCCCTCAGGCGGGCTTGCGGCAGAAGAAGAGATTCTCGTCCCGGCGCAGGCCGAAGCGCTGACAGGTCTCCTCGGGGATGGCGCTGGCGAGGTGGAGCTCCACCTCGAAGCCCGCGGCGCTCAGGCGGTCGGCCAGGTCGCGGCCATACCAGCGGACGTGGCTGCGCTCCCCGAAGGCGACCTGGCGCTCGGCCGGGTCGGTGATGCTCGGGTCCTCGTGGGTGTCCCGGTCCAGGCGGATGGGCACGCTCACCAGCGCCCAGCCGCCGGGCCGCACCACGCGGTGGAGCTCGGCCAGGGCGCGGAGATCGTCCTCTACGTGCTCGAGGACGTGGATGCACAGGGCTGCGTCGAAGCTGCCCTCTTCGAGGGGGAGGGAGACCAGGTCGCCCACGACCGTCACGTTCGGCCCGGCGCGCTCCCGGTCGACGCCTTCGAAGCGCACGTTCGGGAGGCTCTGGAAGCGGCGGGAGAGGGCCCACCACGGCGCTACCTCCAGCAGGCGCAGCTCCTCCTTCAGCAGGTTGGTGTTCTCCTCGAGCCAGAGCCAGATGCGCCGGTGGCGGGCCTTCGCGTCGCAGCGAGGGCAGTAGCCGTCGGGATTGGTCTTGAGCAGCCCGCGCTTGTACACGAAGGCGCGCAGTCCTGCGCCGCAGACGGGGCAGTGATAGCGGCTGCCCCGATGGAGGGTCCCGCGCAGCCACAGCGAGGCGTGGGTGAGGAAGGCCAGGCGCGGGTCGCGTAGCCAGCGTCGCAGCCAGCGCTTCATCGGGAGGGGGACCCGGAGAGGATCCGCCGCAGCGCCAGCACGAGGATCCCGGTATTCCCCACCGCCGTCACCAGGACGAAGACGTCGAGGGCGCCGAGAAGGACGGCCACCAGCAGCAGCGGCGGGAGCAGACCCGAGATGTTGAGCAGGTTGTTGCCGAAGCGCGCGATGCGGCTGCCGAGGGAGCCGGCTCCCGTCTCTTCGGAGGGCATCAGAGAGTGGCGCTCGTGGTCACCCGAAAACGTATTGCTCCACTTCTGGAAGACCAGCCGGATCCAGAGGGAGGCGAGGGAGGCCCAGGCCCCGGCGACGAGCACGATGACGAGCTCGGTCTGGGAGGCTCCGAGCAGGCGTCCGGCCAGCGTGTGGGAGGGCTCCACGAAGGCGCCGATCTCGGCGCTGAAGCAGAGCGTGCCCAGCACCACGTAGCCCGAGACCGCGTCGGCGAAGCCGCCGAAGGGCGAGGCGGTTCGCAGGTAGCGGGCGATGTTGCCGTCCACGCAGTCGACGACGAGCCAGGCGTTGACGAGCAGGGCGCCGACCACGGCAGCGGGCCAGGAGCCGAGGGCCAGCAGCAGGGCGCCGGCGAGGTAGAGCGGAACCGAGAGTGCGGTCGCCTGGTTCGCGCTGATGCCGAGGCGCAGGCACAGGGCGGTGATCGGGAAGGACAGGGGCCTCGCGACGTAGAAGGTCCAGACCTCGTGGCGATCCTCCTCCACCTTGTCGTGGCGGCGGTAGTCCTCCCACAGTGCGCGGGTCGAGATGCTCGTCGGCTTCGGCGTGGCAGGGGCTCCCATGTCGGAGATCAGTTCTCGGCCTCGGCGGCCGGGCCGAGGCGCTTGGGCGCGTGCTTCTTGCGTGCGCGCTCCCGACCCAGGATCGCCTGTCGCAGGGCCAGCGCCCAGTCGGCGAAGAAGGGCCGGAGGTCGCCCGGGGCGTAGACGGCCCAGGTCTTCGGCCCGCGCCAGGAGCGCACCCACTCGCGCAGGGAGAGCTCGCCGGTGCGCCAGTAGTGGAAGGCGGTCTGGATGTCGCGGCGCAGGTAGAGCCACTTCGTGCCCTGGTAGGTCTGACCGGGCTGCTCGGGCAGGGGCCAGCCGAGGGCGTCGCAGTAGGCCGCGTAGTGCAGCTCGACGCCACAGGCCTCGGCCAGGGCGGATCGACCCGTGGGCCGCCCGATGTTCGGCTCGATCACGTAGTGCCGACCCGTACGCGCGTCCCGCTTCATCTCCACGTATCCGAGGCCCCGGAAGTCCGCGGCCGCGAACAGCCGCAGGGTCTCGTGGAGCACCTCCTCGTTGCGGATCTCCTCGCCGAGCGAGCTGGTGCCGGCTCCCGGAGGCCACTGCCGGATCTTCCGCGCGACGAAGGTCGCGACGGGCTCGCCCTTGCGATCGATGTAGCAGTTGCAGGAGAAGAGCTCGGCGTCGCTGCCCTCGATGCGCTCCTGGATGACGAGGACCGGCGTCCAGGCGGCGCACTCGTCGTAGAGAGGCATGAGGTCTTCGGCTCGATCCACCCGATAGACGCCGGAGGCTGCCTTGTCCTGCCATAGGGTCGTCTTCAGCGTGGGCTTGAGGATGCAGGGAAAGGTCAGGTCCCGGGCCGCGGCCTCGGCGTCGGCGCGATAGCGCAGGATACGGGTCGGCGGGATCGGAAGGTCTTCCCGGATGGCCCACTCCTGGAACGCGAGCTTGTCCATGAGCAGCTCGACCACCTCGGGCTCGGGCTGCACCATCCGATACCAGGGAGCGAGCTCTTCCCGGTGTCTCGAGCAGTGGAGCACGGCCATGTCCTGGCACGGGACGAGGACCGCCGGACCGCCGAGGGCCGGACCCTCGGCGACGAGCTTCTCGACGAAGCCCCGCCCGCCCGTGTCGGCCTCCCAGACCTCTCGACACGCCCGCGTGCGAGCGAAGGGGTGGCTTCGATCCCGGGCGATGCCGATGACCGGAACACCCCGGGCCGCCAGGAGGCGAGCCGTCTGGAGGCCGTTGAGTGAGTCGAGGCCAATGATGATGGCCGGCGGGGCGTCTTTGGCGTCCCGATTCGTGATCTGCATCGTTGTCCGGGGAGGGTGGCGTCGAGCTGGCGAAGGGTCGCGAGTCTACCACCGGAGGAGTGTGGGCGACCCGAGCGGGCGCCGCCCTGCGCCGCGAGAGGCGAAGACCGGTCCCCGGGTCACGAGCGCGTTCGTCGCGCCCGTCCGGTAGGTCGCGGATCGGCGTCGCTTGTGACTCCGAATTCGCCCTCGCGAGATCGTCGGAGCGGCAGGGGATCCGCAGCTTTGCCGTGCAATCCCCCGACGTCAGAGTGCTTCTCGGCCAACGAAGTATTTTTCGTCTGCGGCGGCGCCGAGTGAGAAACTCCGACACGCGCCGGGCGGCGTATCCTACTCACAGGTGATCCGAGTCGAGGTGGACGTGTCGAGCGAGTTGGGGCTGTTCGTGCTGTGGTCGGAATCGAGGTTCGCCCAGGACCGGGTGCTCGCCGATATCCAGGAGCACTTCCACGTCCGACGCGTCTACGAGGTCTTCTGGACCCCGGACCACATCACCGCGAACTTCGCCCGCTTCTACCGCGGGCGCGCCCAGCCCCCCTACCGGGCCGCCTTCGAAGAGCAGAAGGGCCGTGGTCCGTTCCTGCTCGTGACGGTGGCCGACGAGGCGCCCCACTACGCTGAGCGCCCGACCCTGAAGGGACTCCGGGTGGTGAACGCCCGTTTCTTCGACGCAAAGATGCGCCATCGCGAGTGGATCGGCGGGAAGATGCGGGTCCACGCGACGGACAGCGTCGAGGAGGCGCGCCGGGACCTCTCGCTCCTGCTCGGCCGCGATGCAGAGCACTATCTGGAGGAGCACCCTGGCGATTGGGACGGCAGATTCCGCGTGCTCCGCCGCGATCTGGTGGGTGCGAACGGCTGGGTATCGCGAGCCCAGCTTCGGGAGATCCTGGGCGCGACGGTGAACTACGTGGCGCTCTCGGGCACGAAGGGCGAGGAGCCGCTGGTCCTTCTCACCGACGACTACCACGAGCTCGTGCGCATCGCGAATGCCTGGCCCTGCCTGGGGCAGCTGCCTCGCTGGGGCGGTGAGTTCCACACCGCAGTCGCCCGGAAGGAGATCCCTTTCGAGATCCGCTTCGTCGGGGACGACTACCTCGATCCGGGCTGGGCGCGCTCGATCCTCGAACGTCGGGTCGTCAATCCCGGCGGCTTCTGCCGCCCTGCCGAGGCCGATGCCCGTGACTTCGCGGCCTACCATGCATTCGCCCACCGGAGCGGTGGCTCGAAGCCGACGAAGCAGGAGGTGGACGCGCTGCTCGAGCGCTACGGCGCGGAGTACACGCGGCCCCGCGATCCGATGGTTCACTACGATTTCCGAGCCGTCGGCGCACCGAGCCCCCTCATCCACCGGGCCGAGGCGGCCTTGAAGCGCACCCTCTGGCAGGCCCGACACCGGCTCCACCGGCCGCTCTCGGCGACCTGGTGGCGGATTCGCGAGCCCCTGCGCCGCCGCGTGGGCTGGCTCCGTCACATGCGCGCCCCCCTCGACACGCTCCGCGCTGGCTAGCCGGATCCGTTTGCCGGGACACTCGGCCCGCGCTTCGGGGCCCTCGATCATCGGCTCGAGGCGCCGATCCTCGGCCTCGCGTTACTGATCTTTGGCGGGGTGCTGGCCCTGGCGCTTCGCGCACGTGCCGGCGTCGTGGTTCCGACATTCGCCCTCAATCTCGCCGCGATGGTTCACTATGGTCTCTCCGTGGGACCTCAGGCACAGGGCGCTACCTCTTCCCTCCCTCGCGGTGGTCTTCGCCATCTCGGCACCCACTCTCGGGCGCTTCGCGCCCTGGCTCTCCCTGGGTGCCGCGGGAACGATCTGGGCGCTGCGCTCGGGTACATCGGGTGAGGGCGGCTCTCCGGGTCCGGGCGTCGGAGGCGCGAGGATGACGTGTACTCGCTGATCGTTCCGATCTACCGCAGCGAGGAGTCGATCCCCGATCTGCTCGCCGCGATCGAAGATCTCGACGCCCGCCTCGACCGGGAGCTCGAGGTGGTCTTCGTCGACGACGGCAGCCCGGACCGCTCCTTCGAGATCCTGGAGTCCGAGCTCCCGAAGCGGGGCCTTCGCGCCCAGCTCCTCACCCTGTCCCGGAACTTCGGCGCCTTCGCCGCCATCCGGGAGGGCCTGGCGGTGGCGGAAGGGCCCTACTTCGCCGTCATGGCCGCGGACCTCCAGGAGCCGCCGGAGCTCGTGCTCGAGTTCTTCCGCTCCCTGGTGTCGGAACCGGTCGACCTCGTCATCGGGTGCCGCACCGGTCGCGACGATCCGCTGCCCTCGCGTTGGGCCTCGCAGCTCTTCTGGTGGCTCTACCGGCGTCTCGTCCAGCCCCAGATGCCCCCGGGAGGCGTCGACGTCTTCGGCTGCAATCGCGGCGTTCGCGATCGTCTCGTGGATCTGCGCGAGGCGAACAGCTCGCTGGTGGGTCTGCTCTTCTGGGTGGGCTTTCGCCGGAAGCGCGTTCCCTACCGACGGGCGCAGCGGGCGCGGGGTCGGTCCGCCTGGACCTGGTCGAAGAAGCTCCGGTATCTCTCCGACAGCGTGTTCGGGTTCTCGGACCTGCCGATCCGCCTGCTGCTCGTGTCGGGGGGCGTGGGCATGCTGGCCTCCATCCTCTTCGGCGCCTTCGTCTTCGCAGCGCGGCTGCTGGGCCTCATCGAGGTGCCGGGCTACTCGGCGATCGTCGTGACGATCTCCTTCTTCGCCGCCCTCAACCTGTTCGGGCTCGGCGTCATCGGGTCCTACGTCTGGCGCGCATTCGAGAACACGAAGGGTCGCCCGAGCGCCATCGTGATGTCGAAGACGCGCTTCGGCCGGGGCGAGCGCGAGGAGTAGGAAGCCATGGCCGATCCCTTCGTACATCCCCAGGCGATTTGCGAGACCGACCGGATCGGTCCGGGGACCTCGATCTGGGCGTTCGCCTACGTCCTCGAGGGCGCCGTCATCGGCAGCGACGTCAACCTCTGCAGTCACACCTTCATCGAGGGTGACGTCGTCATCGGAGATCGGGTCACGATCAAGAGCGGCGTCCAGCTCTGGAACGGGGTGCGCGTCGAGGACGATGTCTTCATCGGCCCGAACGTCAGCTTCACGAACGACCGGTTTCCCCGGAGCAAGCGTTTTCTGGATCGGGTCCTGGAGACGCGTGTGTGCCGCGGGGCCTCGATCGGCGCGGGGGCGACGCTGCTGCCGGGCATCGCCGTCGGGCGAAACGCGATCGTCGGCGCTGGCGCAGTGGTGACGCGGTCCGTGCCGCCGAACGCGATAGTGATGGGAAATCCGGCACGGATCAGCGGCTACGCCGACGCGGCGAGCCGGGGCGAGGCCGAGCTGCACATGCCGGCTGCGGAGAGTCCCTCCACCGTCGAGTCCCGGGTCGCCGGGGTTACGGTCCGCCGGCTCCCCCTGCGTCGCGACATGCGGGGCAGCCTCGTGGCCTCGGAGTTCGACGAAGACATTCCCTTCGCACCGCGGCGCTCGTTCCTGGTCTTCGACGTGCCGGGCTCCGAGATCCGCGGGGAGCACGCGCACCGCCTCTGTCACCAGTTCCTGGTCTGCGTCCGCGGGGGCTGCTCGGTGATCGTGGACGATGGCGAGGTGCGCGAGACGCTGCGCCTCGACCACCCGACCGTGGGCGTCCACATTCCTCCGATGGTGTGGTGTGCGCAGTTCAAGCACACCGCGGACGCCATGATGCTGGTCCTGGCCTCCCACGCCTACGACGCGGACGACTACATCCGCGACTACCAGGACTTCCTCGACGAGCGTCGGGGTGGTTCGACGGACGGCTGACGAGCGTCGTCTACTGCACGAATCGCTCGCGGCCCTCCCAGTAGGGCTTGCGCAGCTCCGTCTTGAGGACCTTCCCCGATGGGTTGCGGGGGATCTCGGCGATCCGTTCCACCGACGTCGGGCACTTGTAGTGGGCGATCCGCTCACGACAGTGCTGGATCAGCTCCGCCTCGGAGGGATCGGCGCCGGGCGCAGGGATGATCAGCGCCTTCACCGTCTCTCCCCATTTCTCGTGGGGGACTCCGATGACGGCACAGTCGCCCACGGCGGGATGGGCCATGAGCGCGTTCTCCACCTCGGCCGGATACACGTTCTCGGCGCCGGAGACGATCATGTCCTTCACGCGATCGTGGATGAAGACGTAGCCGTCTTCGAGGTAGCCGGCATCGCCGGTGCGGAACCAGCCGCGTCCGTCGCTGCCGCGTCCCTCGGGAAACGCCTCTCGGGTGGCGGCGTCGTTGTGCCAGTAGCCCTTCATGTTCTGGGCGCTCCGCACCCAGATCTCGCCCACCTCCCCGTCGGCGCGATCGACTCCCGTCTCGGAGTCGACGATCTTCACCTCCACCTCTCCCCAGGGCCGCCCCGCAGAGCGCAGAAGGTTTGCGCGGGACCCGCCCGGATCGTGGTCCGCGTTGCGCAGGATCGTCACGCCACCGGTCGTCTCGGTCAGGCCGTAGGCCTGGACGAAGTCGCAGCGGAGCGTGGCCATGGCCCGGACCAGCACGCTCTCGGTGATCGGGCTGGCGCCATAGCCCACCATTCGCAGCGAGGTGAAGTCTGTGTCGTCGGCGCCGGGAGTCGCCAGCAGGATCTGGAGCACCGCAGGGACCAGGAATGCATTCGTGATCCGGTGCTCGGGAATCGTCTTCAAGATCGCGACGGGGTCCACGTCCCGCAGGAGCACCGATTCGCAGCCGTTGTAGAGCCCAACCACACCCCAGCCGGATCCGGCGATGTGGAAGAGCGGCATGGCGACGAGGTTCACCGACTGCGCGTCGAAGCTCCACTCCGAGGATGCGGTCGGGAGCATCGCGAAGAAGTTGCGGTTGGTGAGCTCCACTCCCTTCGGATGGCCGGTGGTTCCAGAGGTGTAGAGCTGGTAGCAGGTGTCGTCTACTGCGCTCGTCTCTCGCGGGTCTTCGGCGGGATGCCGGTCGATCCAGGAGTCGAAGGATTCGTGGGCGTCGGAGCTCCCGATGACGACCACCTTCTTCACCCCGGGCGTCTCCATCGCGCCCAGGTGCTCCAGGAACTCCTCGCCGAGGACGAGGAGCTTCGCCTCGGCGTCGTCGATGACGAAGGCCATCTCCGGGGGGGCGAGACGCCAGTTGACCGCGACGGTCACGGCATTGATCTTCCCGGCGCCGAAGAGCAGCAGGAAGTACTCGGGGCTGTTCTTGTCCAGGAAGGCGACGCGATCGCCGGGACCCACGCCGGCTGCCCGCAGCGCCTGGGCGACGCGACTGGCTGCGGCGTCGAGCTCGGCGTAGGTCCAGGAGCGCTCCTGGTAGACGAGCGCTCTCGCATCTCCCCGCTCTGCCGCGTGGACCCGGGTCAGGTCTCCCAGGGTTCTGATCTCTCGACTCATCGGCACTCCCCGTCACGGCGCTGTCGGTCCGAGGAAGGGGACCCGTGCGCGGCCACCATCAGAAACGAGCCGCGTCGCCGGTGCAAGGGGAATTCTGCCGGGATGCC